>JAPWUP010000036.1 GCA_028275505.1 Bryobacteraceae bacterium | reverse complement strand
GAAAATTCGCGGAGACGATCGCGGCCAGCGTGCCGAAAGCGCCGATCATCAAACGGCCCAGGTCCAGGCCCGCCGCATTCTTGACCACCATGCCGCCCGATTCCACGATCTTTCCTTCCAACGTGGCGAACTTCATGCCGATGAGCATGTCTCGCGCCGACCCGTAGAGGCGACGTCGCGGACCGCTCAGATTGGCGGCCAGAATGCCGCCGATTGTCCCTTGCTGGGCGAACGGCGGATCCAAGGGCGCCATCTGGCCGTGTTCGGCCAGCAAGCGGCTGAATTCCGCATAAGGCATGCCGGCCTCGACGCTGATGGTCAGGTCGTCGGGATCGTAAGCCAGCAGGCGGTTGAGCCGTCGCGTGGAGATGCACACGTCCGCGGGCGCCAGCGGACCGCCCATTGCGTCTTTGCTGGAGGCGCCGCGCAGCAAGATGCGGTGCTTTCGGGAAGCAGCCTCGGCGAGGGCTTCCGCCAGCTCGCGGGCATCGGCTGGTTCCACCGGCTGCATGGCGAGGGGATAAAACTACTTTGACGTTTGGGCGTGCGGGCTGTCAAATTTGCCGCGCGTTCGTCTAAACTAGCTGTGCGGCGCCATGCGATACCGGGATCGGAGGGAAGCGGGCCAGCGCCTCGCCGAGAGACTGCTCGATTACCGTGACCGTCCGGATGTGGTAGTGCTGGGGCTGCCGCGGGGCGGGGTCGTGGTGGCTTACGAGGTCGCCAGACGCCTCCATGCTCCGCTGGATGTCTTCGTGGTCCGCAAGCTGGGCGTGCCCGGACAAGAGGAGCTGGCGATGGGCGCCATCGCCAGTGGCGGCGTGCGGGTGCTGAATCCGGCGGTGGTGGACGTCTGGGGCATCCCGGCGAGCGTGATCGAAGAAGTGACGGAGCGGGAGCAGCGCGAGCTGGAAAGACGCGAAAAGCTCTACCGGGGAACGCGTCCCCCGCTGGAACTGGAAGGCCGCACGGTCATCCTTGTGGATGACGGGATCGCGACCGGGTCCACCATGCGCGCCGCGGTTGCTGCCCTGCGAAAGCTCAAGCCGGCACGGATCGTCGTGGCTGCTCCGGTGGCGGCGCCGCAAGCCTGCGAACTGCTGGCGGAAGAAGCCGACGAGGTGGTGTGCGATTTTGCGCCCGACCCGTTTTATTCGGTCGGCCTGTGGTACGACGATTTCGCGCAAAATACGGACGAAGAAATCCGGGAATTGCTGGAGCGGGCGCTGGAACGAGTCCGGGAAACGCCGCGCTCCTGATCCCAGGCACGGACAAGCCGGTCCCGGACCCCTGAACTCGCTCGCCGCTTGCTACACTGGGCTCAAGCCCAAGGAGGGCATCTTTGGCATGCCGAAAGGTTATGTGGCGATCAACGTCGAGCGCTGCAAAGGCTGTGGCTTTTGCGTAGAATTTTGTCCCACGCACGTGCTGGCCATGTCCTCAGCTTTCAACTCCAAGGGCTATCACCCGCCGCACGTGGTGAATCCGGACAAGTGCACCGGCTGTGATTTGTGCGGGATGTACTGCCCGGACTTTGCGATCTACGGCTGGAAAGCCCCTGAGTCCAAGAACGGAGCCAAACGCGATGCCGCACGCTGATCCCAAAGGCGTACTCACCGGCGTTCACTTCATGGACGGGGACCACGCCGCCTGCGAAGGGGCTATCGCCGCCGGGGCGCGGTTTGCTGCGGGCTATCCCATCACGCCCTCCACCGAGATCGTGGAACGTTTCGCTGCACGCATTCCGACCGTGGGCGGCGTCTTCATCCAGATGGAGGATGAACTGGCGGCCTCGATCGCGATTGCGGGCGCGGTGTGGGCCGGCGCCAAGGCCTTCACGGTGACCTCCGGCCCCGGCTTCTCGCTCATGATGGAACACATCGGCTTCGCGGCCATGACCGAGACGCCGTGCGTGTTCATCAATGTTCAGCGCGGCGGACCTTCGACGGGGCTGCCCACGCTCCCGGCGCAAGCCGACATGATGCAGGCGCGCTGGGGATCCCACGGCGACTACGAGATCATTGCCCTCTGCCCCAATTCTCCGCAGGAATGTTTCGATCTGGCCATCCGCGCTTTCAACCTGGCGGAGGAGTTTCGCGTGCCCGTCATGTTCATGATGGACGAGGTCGTGGGCCACATGACCGAAAAGGTCGTCATCCCGCCCGCTGAACAGATCCAGATTTATCCGCGTCGCCACACTCGTTTGCCGCCCGGCGAGTACAAGCCTTTCGAGCCGGGGCCGGATCTGGTGCCGGACATGGTTCACGCCGGGGAGGGCTACCGGTTCCACGTCACCGGCCTCACCCACGACGAGCGCGGCTATCCCTCGATGACGGTGGCGGCCCAGGACCGTCTGGTCAAGAGGCTCAAGGCCAAGATCACGCGCGCCGCGGACCGGCTGGCCTGCTACGAGACCGATGGCGTCGAGGGCGCCGACGTCGTGGTGGTCTGCTACGGCATCACCTCGCGCGTCGCCCTCCGTGCGGTCCATCTGGCGCGAGAGCGAGGGGTGAAAGTAGGCTGGTTGCGACTCATCACGGTGTGGCCTTTCCCGACCAAACAACTCCGGGCGCTGGCGCGCCAGATCAAGGCCTTCGTAGTGCCCGAGCTCAATCTGGGTCAGATGGTGCTGGAAGTGGAACGCGCCGCGGCGGGCCAGGCCGAGACCATCTCGGTTCCCCACGCCGGCGGCGGCGTCCACGATCCGGAACAGATTCTCGATGCAATCATGGAGGTGGTCCGATGAACGGCGGAGTGGGAGACCCGGCGGAACTGGGACCGCGACCCGAAGCGGAAATCCCGCCGGAAGCCTGCGAGTGCGCTCCCGAAAATCCAGTCGAACAGTTCCTGCGCACCGACCGCATGCCGCACATCTGGTGTCCGGGCTGCGGAATCGGAACTACGGTGAATTCCTTCGCGCGCGCCTTGCTGGAAGCCAAGGTGGATCTGGACCGGGTTGCGGTGGTCTCGGGCATCGGATGTACGGGCCGCGTGGCCGGCTATGTGCGGCTGGATTCCTTCCACACCACGCACGGGCGCGCCATTCCCTTCGCGACCGGGTTGAAGCTGGCCAACCCCAACCTGCTGGTGGTCGTTTACTCCGGCGACGGCGATTTGTTCGCGATCGGCGGCAATCATATCATTCATGCTGCACGCCGCAACCTGGACATCAAGGTCATCTGCGTGAACAACTTCGTCTACGGCATGACCGGGGGCCAGGTGGCGCCCACCACGCCCGTGGGGGCCACAACCACGACCACTCCTTACGGCTGCTTCGAGCCTGCCTTCAACCTTCCGGCACTGATGGATGCAGCTGGCGCGGTTTACGTGGCCCGCTGGACCAGCTACCACGTGCGCCAGCTCACCCGCGCCATGGTGGACATCTTTCGCAAGAAGGGCTTCTGCTTCATCGAGGTCATCACGCCCTGCCCGACGCTCTATCAGCGCAAGAACCGCATGGGCGAGGGCCTGGATGCGATGAAGTACTACAAGGAGAAAAGCAAGGTCCGGCACGGCGCGCCCACCTCCGAGGTCGCCCTCACCCTGGACGGCGATATCATCGTCGGCAAATTCGTGGATCGCGAGCGGCCCGAATACATGGAGCTGATGCGTTCGCAGTTGGCGGCCCAGCTTGGCGATCGCTACGTCGAAGTGGAGCACCTGGTATGCAGTTGACCGAGATTCGCATCGCGGGCTTCGGCGGCCAGGGCGTCATGCTCTCGGCCCATATTATCGGCAAGGCGGCGGCCGTCTACCAGGGCGCTTACGCCACCATGACGCAGAGCTTCGGTCCCGAGGCTCGGGGCGGCGCAGCCAGCGCGCAGGTCATCCTTTCGGATCGTCCCGTTCTCTACCCGTACGTGACGCGGCCGGATATCCTGATCGCGATGTCCCAGGAGGCGTACCATCGTTTCCTCCCCGAGCTGAAGCCGAACGGATTGCTGCTGGTGGAAAGCGACCTCGTCCGCATTTCGGACTTGCCCGCCGGCGTTCGCGTGCATTCGATTCCCGCGACCCGACTGGCGGAGGAGCTGGGGCGCCGCATGGTCCTCAACGTCGTCATGGTCGGCTTCTTCGGGGCGATCACCGCGTTGCTGGAACCGGATGCCCTGCGCAAAGCGGTGATAGACTCGGTGCCGCCTGCGACGCGGGATCTCAACGTGCGCGCCTTCGAAAAAGGCTTCGAATACGGCCTGTCAACGCTGCACGGGGAGAGAAAAATCGAGACGGACCACCCTCCCCTGCCCCTGGAATCCCAGCACTGATTCAACCGGGTGCGGTGACGCGGGAACGACGCTGCCTTGACGGTTCCCCGTCGCCGGAATCCGGACACTGACTCAACCGGCTGCGGTGACGCGCCGGGCAAACGGCAGGATCTGCGGCTTGACCAGCCGCTCAAAATCCGCGAAGCGCATGTAAATCACGTCGCGGTGCGTACCCGCGTTGAAAGCAATCATGGGTTCGCTCGCGAGCTGGGCATCCACGTAAACCGGAAGCCCGAACAGGTTGCCCATGGGCGGCATGGCGCCGAGTTCGCAATCCGGGAACAATTCGCCGAGCTCGGTTTCCGTGGCCAGACGCAATCGCGTCAGCCCCAGATCCTTGCGCAACTGTTCCAGGTCCACCACGCAATCGCCGCACAGCACTGCCATGCCATAGCCGTTCTCGCTCAAAAACACGACGGTCTTGGCCACCTCGTGAGCGGGAATGTGCTCGGCCATGGCCACCTCGCGCGCGGTGTAGGCGGTCGGGTGCTGCGCGTGCCTGTACTCCACCCCGCTGGCCTCGAGGAACTCCTGAAGTTTCTTGAGAATCGCCATGGAACCCTCCCTTTGGTCCGCCCGCCCGGGCGTCCAAGCCGAATGTACTCCAATTCAGCGGAGGATTCAACAGCGATTTAGCGCCTGGCCCCCAGACCGATGAAAGCGATGCCCGCCAGGATCAACAACAGGCCGGCGCACTTGCTCCGCGTCAGGCGCTCGCCGAAGAACAGCCGCGACCATAGCATGGTCCACACGTAGCCAAGCGAGACCAGCGGGTAGAGCACGCTCAGCTCGCCACGCCGCACCCCGAGCACGAAAAAGTAAGACGAGAGCAGGAACAAACCCACGCCGAGAGCGAGGCGATAGTTGGTCACGAGATGCTTCAGGTTGAAATGCAAGCGGCTGGCGCCGGATTTCAGGAACACGGCGCCGAAGGACCCGACGAAGGAAGCGACCAGCACCAGCAGCATCGAGGAGACCGGCGTTCCTGTCATTTTTCCGATCCCCATCCGAGAATGCTCACGCCGGCTACGATCGTGGCCACCCCCACGCCTTTGGCCAGATTGAAAGTCTCGCGGAACAGCCAGACCGAGAGGCCGGTCACCCAGACGTAAGTCAAGGCGATGATGGGATAGAGAATCGAGAGCTCCTCATCGCGCAGAGCGAGCACGAACAGCACGGTCATCAAGCCGTAGAGCACGTAGCCACCGAGCAGCAAGGGGTTGGTGATCATGGCCACCGGGCTGGTGCTGGCGCCGAGCTGCGCAGCGCCGAGCTTGATCAGGACCTGGCCGGCCGCTCCCAGGAACGTGCATATCACAGTTACTCCCACCGACTGCCGCCGCGTGAGCCGGATTCGCTTCTCCAAGCCGCCTCCAAAACTAGCCATGATAGCCGATCGTCGTGGCAGGGAGCGCTGCGGTTCAGCGCGGCTTGGGCTTCAGGCTAGGCGGCTTGCGCGGCGCTTTCGGCGTCGGCGGTTCTTCCGGATGCGGCGGCTCGGGCGGCTGCGGCGGCTCGACCAGCGGCGTCTCCGGCTCGCGGCACTCGCCCACGTGAATCAGGAAGCTGGCCACGGGCTGCCACTTTTTCGGCCCGCCACGCTCCAGACGGTAGGATTTGGAGGCCGCGTCTGCGTGGAGCCGCCACTCGGGCATCGGCTCTTTCAGGCCTTTCTTGGGCACAGGCTGCTGGCTGATTTGCCGGAGCATCCAGCTTTCGCCGCCCGTTTTCGATTCGTAGAACTCGTAGCGTCCGGCCTCGCCTTCGGAAAACCGGTCCATCCAGAGCCAGCCGTTGCGACGGTCTTCGAAGTAAAAGTGCTCGATCAGGCCGATCCGGGATTCCGACCATATCGGGCGCCGCCGCCAGGTCTTGCCACCGTCACTGGTGATAAGCAGAAAAGGATCGCGCGGCAGTGCGTGGACGAGGTAGCCGGCAACCCAGCCTGTCTCGAAATCCACGAAGCGAATCAGGTCCAGCCCGGCGCTGCGGATGCGCTCATAGGGTTCGTACCAGGTCTTGCCGTCGTCCTCGCTGGCCAGCAGGACGGAAGCCAGCGTCGTGGTCTCGGTGTGCAAATTACCGGTGAGGAAGATTTTCTGCCCCAGTCGCGCAAAATCGCTGAGTTCCAAGTATACGGGGCAGGGGTGATCGGGAGGGCAAGTCAACGACAAAGCACGAATGTCTTCTTCCGTGCAAGGGGAAGGGATGCGCATGGGCGCGCCCGTGTTCACGAGGACGGGACGCTCGGGGGTTCCGGGCGCCTGGTCGGTCTGGGCGATGAGCAGGCTTGCTGCGAGCGCGATCGCCAGCCGCATAACGGCCCCCGTCAATGATGCCAGGATGCCAGGCTGTGCTGAAGGAGCGCGGCGCTCGCCAGCCCCACCACAGCAGCGCCCAAGGCGGCCGCAGGTCCGCGCCGACGCAAATCCGCATGGACCGCATGATAAGCCAGGTAGAGAAAGCTGCCGCCGGCCAGGCCCAGCGCCCACGAGACCGCAGTCGTTCCCACCCGTGCGCTGACCCAGGACTCCAACGCAGCGCCTGCCGGCGTAGCCGCCTGGACGATGAGGCACCAAACCAAGGCCGCCCGGCGGGAATTCAGCGCGGCAAGCAGGATGATTCCCAGCGCGATGCCCTCGGGAATCTTGTGCAGTCCGACGCCGAACAGCACCGCGTTGCCGAGGGTCGCTCCGTGATCATGGCGGGCCGCTGCAATGCCCACGCCGTCCAAAAACGCATGCAACGAGGCGGCTAGCACAAGCGGGGGAGCGAAGCCGTGGAGGGAAGCCGCGCAAAGGCTATGATCGTGCGTGTGCGAGCAGGCTGGGCAAACCGCGTAGACCCAGCGTCCGATGGCCCACAGCAGGAGCACTCCCGCAGCCAGCAAGCCTGTACCGGGCCACCGTCCGCGCTCTTCTACGAGCTCGGGAAGGATCCCGAAAAGAACGATGCCCGCCAGCAAGCCCGCGCTGAAAGGGATGAGGCGCCGGGCCCAGTGAGGCGCGATGGCCAGCTGCAGTCCCGCGGCCGCCGCGAGCACTGCGATGACCGCAGCGAGCCAGGCAGCGCCCAAGGGCGTATTGAGAAGCCCGGCCATGGAATCGTCTCCCCCTCGGTGGGTCCCGGGCAATCTGCTTCTTGCTCGCCGGCCGGGTCCCAGTCCGGCGCGCGCTCACTCCTCCTCTTCTTCCTCCTCCTTGGCGCCCGCCTTAGCCGCTCTGGCCGCGGCGATGATTTTCTCGGCCTCCTGTTGCGGCACGAAGTCGTAGTGGCTGAGTTCCATGGTGAAGGATGCCCGCCCCTGCGTCATCGAGATCAGATCGGTCTGATAGGTGAGCATCTCGGCCATGGGAACCTGGGCGCGGATGATCTGCATGTTGCCGCGAATCTCGGTACCGGTGATGCGCCCGCGACGCCCGTTCAGATCGCCCATCAGGTCGCCGGCGAACTCGACGGGCGTCTGGATTTCCACGTTCATGATGGGTTCAAGCAGGGCCGGTTTGGCCTGCTCCATGGCCGCTTTGAACGCCTTGCGGGCCGCCAGTTTGAACGAGAGTTCCGAAGAGTCCACCTCGTGGTAAGAGCCGTCGTAGAGGATCACGCGGAAATCCACCACGGGATAACCGGCCAGATATCCTTCCTCCGCCGCCTCGAGAATGCCTTTCTCCACGGCGGGGATGTACTGCTTGGGGATCGCGCCGCCGAAGATCTGGTTGACAAATTCGAACTTGGCGCCGCGCGGCAGAGGCTCCATGCGGATGCGGCAATCGCCGAACTGGCCGTGACCGCCTGTCTGTTTCTTGTGGCGGCCCTGGACGTCCGCCGTGCCGCGGATGGTCTCGCGGTAGGGGATCTTGGGCGCCTTCAGAGTGACGTCCACGTTGTAGCGCTTCTTCAGGCGGCTGACGACCACTTCGACGTGTTGCTGACCGCTGCCTGCCAGCAGGAACTCCTTGGTCTGCGGGTCGCGATAGAAGCGCAGCGAAGGATCCTCCTCAAGAATGCGCTGGATGGCGGCCCCCATCCGGTCCTCGTCCTGGCGGGACTTGGCCTCGATGGCGTAAGCGATCGAGGGTTCGGGGAATTTCACCGGCGGGTATTGGATCGGATTCGCCTTGTCCGTGAGAGTGTCGCCGGTAAGGGTTTCTTTCAGTTTGGCCACAGCGCCGATGTCGCCGGCGTGCAGCTCGGTCACGGGCGTTATGGTTTTGCCCATCAGGCAGCCGATGTGGGAGAGTCGCTCCATGACGCCCGTGCGCGGGTTGTACAGGCTGGCGTCATTCTTGATCACGCCGGAGTACACCTTGAAGTAGCTGACGCGGCCGGCATACGGATCGGCAACGGTCTTGAAGACGAACACTGACGGAGGCTCGTCGTCGGCGATGCGCCGCTCGACCTCCTGATCCCCGGATTTACCCCGGACAGGTCCGCGCTCCACCGGCGCAGGGAAAAACTCCACGACGAAGTCCAGGATGCGGTCCGTGCCCATGTTGCGCAGGGCAGAAGCGCACATCACCGGGAACAGGCGCCGCTGCTTGACCGCGTCGCGCAGGCCCTCGAGCAGATGCTCCGGGGAAAGCGTGCCCTGCTCGAAGTATTCTTCCATCAAGGCGTCGTTGCCCTCGGCCACCATTTCCACCAGCGCCTCGCGCGCCTTGGCAGCGGCTTCGGCCAGCTCGGCGGGGATATCGGTCGCCTGGCCCTTGCCGTCACCGTCCGGCTCGTACAGGTAAGCCTTCATGGCGATGAGGTCCACGACGCCGCGGAAATCACGCTCCTGCCCGATGGGAATCTGGATGGGCACCGCGGTGCGCCCGAAGTTGCCGTGAATGCTTTCCACAGCACGCTCGAAGCTGGAATTCTCGCGGTCCAGCTTGTTGACGATCAGGGCCACGGGCAGATTGTACTGGCTGGCGAACTCCCAGACCTTTTCCGTGACCACCTCCACGCCGGCGATGCCATCCACCAGCACCAGAGCCGAATCCGCCGCGATGAGCGAGGAACGGGTATCGTTCAGAAAGGTGTTGAAACCGGGCGTGTCCAGCAGATTGATCTTGGTTTTGCGCCATTCGACGTAGGCCAGCGCGGTGGAGATGGTCACCTTGCGCTGGATCTCCTCGTCGTCGAAATCGGTTATCGTGTTGCCCTCGTCCACGCGGGTGAGCCGGTTGGTGGCGCCCACGGCATAAAGCATGCCAGCGGCGAGTGTGGTCTTGCCACTATGACCGTGACCAATCAGTCCAACGTTGCGGATATCTTTTCCTTCGTAAACCTTCACACCCATCTCCTGGATCCAAGAACCTCAGCGAGAGTCCCGCCGCCAGGAAATCCGCGCCGGTTCAAGGGCCAGCCGGCATCCGGCGCGCCGGCGACGTCTCGTCCGGGTCCATCTCTTCAACGCTCTCTGGGGGATTGTAATACAGGATCCGACCGCAACTCTCGCAGAACATGACCTGCTCGCCACGGCGCAGATCCTGGTAGAACTGCAATCGCAAGACGACGTGGCAGGCGGTGCAACGCCCGTCCACGACTTCGGCCACCGCCCAACCCTTCCGCAACCTGCGAATCCGTTCGTAAGCCTTGTACAGGGACGGCGGAAGGGAGGCGGCGACCTGCTGGCGCTCCCGTGTGAGTTCTTCCAGCAGCTTGCGATCCCGCTCCGATTGCTCCCGCGCCCGCTGCTTTTCCTGCTCGACCTGCTGACGCTCTTGCGCCAGCGCCGCCTCGGCCGCCTTGAGGTTCTGTTCGAGGCGCTCCGACTCGGCCATGAGATCCAGGATCCGGTCCTCCAATTGTCGGATCCGGTTCTCCACGTACTGGATCTCGTGCTGGAACGCCCAGAGCTGCTCGTTGGTCTTGGCCTGCATCGTCTGATCTTTCAGACGCGCCAGGCGCTGCTCCTCGGATTGGACTTCGAGCTCGAGGTGACGCCGGTCACGCTGGTTGGCCTGCAAGGCGGCGCGGTCTGCCTCCACCTTGCGAATGTGACTTTCCAGCGTCTTCTCAATTTCGGCAATCTGTTTGGGCAGTGCGACGATCTCCCGCCGCAGCTCTTCGATCCGGGTATCGAGTTCCTGGAGCCGGATCGCCAGCTTCAGTTCGGGAGCCATTAATTCTCGATTTTAGCATGCGTTGCGCCCTCGACAGCCGCCCTCAAAACCCGCACCAGCGCAGCGCCGAACTCCAGCCGGTCCTCAACGGTGGGCGGGCGGCCCAACCGCGGGCTGGGGTCCACCATCAGCTCCATCAGAAAAGCGGGGATGCGGCGCTCCTGGTAGAGAGCTTGATTTACGGTCATCCGTCCCTTCTTGCCCGGGTCCGTACTGGCGGGCTGGTCCCGCGGTCCGCCAGGAGAATGAAAAGCGGTCTGCTCGACGAGCAACTTCCACAGGCGTTCGCCGAGGGCCCGGATTTCCGGGCTGCCTGAAAGCGGCCCCTCGATGTATTCGCTGGATTCGGTGTTGTGGAGGGTCAGGAAAAGATCCAGACGGCGGCCGCTGTCCACCCAGTTCAGGATGGCCTGTCGCTGGCAGGCAATTTCTGGCATTCGCCGCGGGTCTACTGCATCCCAGTTCCGATTGAGGTCGTAGCCGAACTCATTGAACCTCACGCCGCCGCGGTGTACGCCGTCGGGATCCGCCATCGGGAAGAACAGAAAGATCGTGGTATCCCGGATGCGGGCAGCGTGCGGATCGCCGGAAACCAGATAGCGTAGCGCCCCCTCCGTCACCCACGAAGTGCCCGATTCCCAAGCATGCTGGCGCGCCATCCACCAGATCACTTTCTTGCCGGCGTCAGGAACTTTGAAGTTCGTCACCGTCAACAACCAGATCGGGCGGCCGCGGACGCTGCGGCCTGCAATCTGGCAGCGCACTTCCGGCTTGCCTCGCAATTCATCGAGGAGCCGGGCCAGGCGTCGGGTGGTGTAAGGGGGCTGGCGGGCGATCCAGACCCGACTGGCCTCGGGCGTGAAGCGCACACGAATGGCATGCAGAGCCGGGTCCCATTCCGAGCTTTCGAAGTGCCGCCAGTGCTCGTTGTCGTAGCTATAGACCGGGCGCATGTTGCGGTGCCCCGAGCCGTCGTGGGGACGGTAGTTGTACTCGCCGTGCAGGTCGGTCAGCTCGATCACCAGCTCCCGGCCCTGAACGCCGTCGAGCCGGAAATAGAACCAGCTGGGCTGCCGGTTCCGTCCGTCCTGATCGGTCTCACCTTTGACAGCGCAGCGCAGGTGATTCGGGCCGACGAACTCGACCTTGCCGATGCTGCCGGCCTCGAAATTCGAATGCACCGTGATGGCCGCGAGAAGCAGGCCTGCCAGCGTCATGGTTCACCCTCGTTCGGCATCTGTTGTCATCTGCCGAGCCAGCCCCCGTCCACCACCAGGATCGAACCATTCACGTATTCGGAGGCAGCGGAAGCCAGGAAGACCACGGCGCCTTTGACGTCGTCCGGGCGTCCCCAGCGACCCGCAGGAATGCGAGCCAGGATCGCGGGATAACGCACCGGGTCGGCGCGCAACGCGGCTGTGTTGTCGGTTTCCATGTAGCCCGGCGCGATCGCATTGACTTGGATCCCGTAAGGAGCCCACTCATTGGCCAGCGCCTTGACCAGTTGAGCGATAGCGCCCTTGCTGGCGGCGTAGCCGGGCACCGTGATGCCACCCTGGAAGGACAGAAGCGAAGCCGTGAAAATGATCTTGCCGCTGCGCCGCGCCAGCATGCGCCGCCCCACCTCGCGCGTCAGGATCCACTGGGCATTGAGATTGGTTTCGATCACCTCGTCCCAGTATTCGTCGGGATGTTCGGCGGCAGGGGCGCGCAGGATGGTTCCCGCGTTGTTGACCAGGATGTCAATGACGGGGAAGTCCTCGACTACCTGGCGGGCGAACTGGCGAACAGCGGCGCGATCGCGGAAGTCGCAGCGATAGGGGAAGAAGCGCCGGCCTGCGGCACGCACCTCGCGCTCGACCTCGCTGCCTTCGGGTTCGAGCGAGCGGCTGACTCCGATGATATCCGCGCCGGCCTCAGCGAGCGCCACCGCCATGGCCTTTCCCAGCCCGCGGCGGCAACCCGTGACCAGCGCCATTTTTCCGTCCAATCGAAACAGATCGAGTACGCCCATCTTCTTCCGCCCTCATTGGCCCGCGATGCGTTGGAAGAACTCCCAGCTCTGGCGCGCAACACGATCCCAGCGAAACAGTTCCGCGCGCTGGCGACCCAAGGCCCCGAGCCGGCTGCGCAGCGAAGGCGATTCCAGCAAGCGTTCCATTGCGCTGCGCAGGTCCGTTACGCTGAGGGGGTCCACCAAAAGCACAGCGTCGCCGCCGACCTCAGGCAGCGAGCTGACCGCCGAGGTGAGGACCGGCACGCCCGCCGCCATGGCCTGCGCGACGGGCAGTCCGAAGCCCTCGTAAAGCGACGGATAAACGAAGGCCGTAGCTCCCGCGGTCAGCGCAGGCAGCCCGTCCTCGGGCACGTAGCCGAGATAGCGGACCCCGGGAGAGCCAGAGCGCAAGCGCTCGATCAGCCCGGGATCGCCCCAGCCCGGCGGCCCTGCCAGAACGAGCTCGTAATGCTCGCGAAGATCCGCCTTGACCGACTGCCACGCTTCGAGCAGGCGCGCCAGGTTCTTGCGCGGCTCGATCGTGCCGACGAACAACAGATAAGGGCGGCGCAACCCATACCGCTCGCGGACCCTTTGCACCGCTTCCGGGGCCGCCTGAAAGAACGCGTCGGCCACCCCGGGCCAGATCACCGCAATTTTCTCGGGCGACAAGCCGAGCAACCGCACGGCGTCGTTGCGGGTGTGCTCAGAGATGGCGATCAGGCCGTCGGCCCGGCGCAGCATGACCTCGGCAAAGCGGCGCGCCGCCTTCACGTTGGCCGCAGTGTGGACCTCGGGCATCAGCCAGCAAGTCAGATCGAAAACCGTGGCGGTCAGCTTGCTGCATCGCGGCGGCTGTCGCAGCAACCAGGAAGCATGGAAGACATCGCAGCGGGCGCCGAATCCGTCCACCACCGGCAAGCGCAGATAGTTGGCCAGATGCAAACGCGCCAGACCGGCCACCGTGGCTACCGGTCCCGCCATCGAGCCCTCGTGGTCGAGCGCCTCCGGGTGCAGGTTGATGGGGAAAGTTCTTACTGCGAAATCTCCAGCGAGACTGCGAAGGGAGCGCAGCCAGTAGTGGAGATAATTCTTCACTCCCGCGCTTCGCACCAGCAAGGGGGTGGCGTCAATCGTGAGGCGCATGGTTGCTGAAAAGGTACTTGCCGCCGGCGGCGGCCACCAAGTGCATTCTGTCCGGCCCCGCGATCTTCTCCAGACGCGGCAACCAGGACTGCGCCACCGCCACGTAGCACCGCTTCGGGCTGTGCCAGAGTTGCGCGAAGCGCGCGTCGTCCAGGAACACGTCGGGAGCGTCGGGCGCAAGAGACCCGTACTCCAGATTGGTCACCCGTCCGTCCCACAGCCAGCCGCGCCGGTTCGCGTAAAAGAAAATGGACGAAAACGCATAGTATTGATCGCTGGCGATGAACTCGCCGGGCGGGGCGCGTCGCAGGGCCTCAGCCAGCGGACGCGAGGACATATAGGGATCGAAGACCACCATGGCCAGTCGGGCGGCGTGAGTGAACAGCACCATCATGGCAGCCAGCGCCAGCCCGGCGCGTTCGCCGCGCAGCTTCCACGCGCCCACTGCGCCGGCCAGAAACGCCAGCGCCGCCACGGCCAGGGGCAATCGCAGGTAGGCGAAGGCACGCAGCGTGAGGTCCGCCATGTGGCCCAGCGAAAGGGTGTAGAGCTCGGGATTCTGCCTCAGCGCGACCGAGATGTCCCCGGGCGCGGGCACGTTGCGCACCAGATACAGAATCGCGAGGCAAGCTGCGGCCGCGATGCCGGCCAGCGCGCCCGCCACTCGCGTGGCTACGTTCACCCAGCGCCCACCTTCGGCGACCGCCGCACCGATCAGCAAGGCCAACGCAGGGTAGGCGGGCATCGAATAGTACTCCTGGGTCGTGGAAAACGTGAAGAACAGCAGGATGAAGCCCGCCCAGCACAGGCAGAGCAGCCGGGTGCGCCCCGCGCGATCCACAGGACGGTACCCCAGCCGCGCGGCCGCGGGCAAATAGACGCTCCACGGAAACAGCCAGACGAAGTGCAACAGCCAGAACGCCAGCCGCGGAACCGTGTTGTAGTCGCGCGGATGACGAAGATTCAGGAAGCGCAGCACGTGCTCGTTGATGAAGTAAAACCAGAAGAAGCCCCGATAGCGGAAGGGCTGGGCGCTGAGCGTGAAATCGAAGTAGGGCGGGTTGCGCAAAATGGCGAGCACGTGCCACGGCGCGGCGATGGCAAGAAAGATCAGTGCGCCGGAGAAAAGATGAAGGCGCCGCCAGACGTTGCGATCCAGCAGACGGCGGCTGAAAGCCAGATAGAGCAGGCCCGCGCCGGCGGGGAACACCACGCCCACAAGTCCCTTGAGCAGGACTCCGACGGCCATGCCTGCGGCGGCGAGCGCCGCCCAGAGCCGAGGCCGCGGTTCGTCCTCTTCGAGGGCGCGAAGGATAGCCCATAGCGTGAAGGTCACGGCGAGCGTGAGCATCACATCCGGGATCAGCACGCGCGTGAACAGGAACAGGCCCACGCAAGTGGCCAGAGCGACCCCAGCCCATTTGCCCGCCCGCTCTGAGAACGCCCACGCGCCCATGCGGTAAACCAGCCAGCACAGCAGCACTGCCGAAAGCGCCAGAGGAATGCGCGCCGCCCAATCGTGAACCCCGAAGACAAGGAACGAGCAGGCGATCAGCCAGTACTTGAGCGGGGCCTTCTCGAGGTACTTGACGCCGTTGAGCCGCGCCGTGACCCAATCGCCCGATTCCAGCATGTTGCGCGCGATCTGGGCCTGGACCGCGTCCACGTCGTCCATCAGGGAAGGAGGACTGAAGATCGTACCAAGGAAAATCAGGGCTGCGAGGAAAACGACGATCCAACCCTGACGAGCGCCGCCTCTTCGCCCGGCTGCGCGATCGTCTGAACGTTGAACCGCCGGATCCACAGGAACAGGATCAGCAGACCCCATAGCTGAAATCCGAGGTTAACACGGCGCTCCAGATGCCGGCGGATCATCGCCTGCACGGCTTCCGGATCGAACAGGCCGGTCTCGCGCAGCGCCTTGGGAGTGAGGGTGTCCAGCAGCAGGGGACGCAAAACGGTCCGCATCCAGTCGTGGGCCGGGATATCGAGACCTTCCTTGTCGCGATGGATGACCGCCGCGGGAAGGCGATCCTTCATGAGCCGGCGAAGCACGTATTTCAGACAGCCGCCGCGGACCTTGAAGTCTTCGGGCAAGGAAGCAGCGAACTCCACGATGCGGTGATCCAGGAAAGCTGGGCGCACTTCCAGCGAGTGCGCCATGCTCATGCGGTCCACCTTGTAAAGAATGTCGTCCGGCAGGTAATAGAGCTGATCGAAGAGCAGGAACTGGTTGAGATACCCGATGCGGCGCACCAGATCCGGCGAGGCCACGGGCAGCGGGGCGAAGCGCGGGCCGAAGTAAAAAGCGTCTTTCTCGGCAGAAGAGAACGCGCCGTTCCAGTAGCAGTGGGCGGCGCCGGGATCCAGCAGGGAGCCGGCCAGGAATCGTTTGACCTTGTACTCAAAGCTGATCTTGTCGTCGGAAACGGGCCAGCGCTCGAGAGCACGCAGGGCCATGCGGCGGAGGAGAGCGGGGATCCAGCGCAGGCGACGCGCCCAACGGTCCGCCAGATAGGTGATGTAGCCGCCGAACAATTCGTCGGCGCCCTCCCCGCTCAGGGCTACCGTCACCGAGCGGCGGCTCAACTGCGAGAGAAACCAGACGGGCACGGCCCCGGCGTCTGCGCTGGGCTCGTCCGAGTGCCACACCATCTTTTCGATGGCGCCCGGCAGATCGAGGCTCTCGTTCAGGTCCAGTTCGGCGTGCTCGGTGCGATAGCGCGCGGCGACCTCGCGGAAATACCGCGACTCATCGAAGCGGCGGCCGCGGAACGAAATCGAGAAGGTCTTCAGAGGCGCGCCGAGCAGCTCGGAGGCGTAATGGAGGATCGTGGTCGAGTCAATTCCGCCGGAAGCCCACACGCCCAAAGGCACGTCCGAGATCAGGTGTTCGCGCACGGCGTCGCGCAAGAGCGAGTCCAGCTCCTCGCAGGCCTCGCGGATGGGTCTGCGGCGGGGGCGAAACTCCAGTTGCCAGTAGCGGCCCTCTCGCAGCTTGCCATCCCGCCATTCCAGCCAGCATCCAGGCGGCAGTTTGCGGATGCCCGCCACCAAGGTGAACGGGCAAGGCACGTAATTCAGAGTCAGGTAATGGTCGAGGCCCTCCAGATCCAGCTTTCGCTCGATCTCGGGGTGAGCCAGGATGGCCTTCAGTTCCGAGCCGAAGTACAGATCGCTGCCGCGGCAACAGTAGTAAAGCGGCTTGATTCCCATCCGGTCCCGCACGAGCACGAGGCGACGGTCGCGCTCCAGCCAGATGGCTGCAGCGAACATGCCCCGCAAGCGCGCAAAACAGGCCGTATCCCACTGAAGGAAGGCACGGAGCAGGACCTCGGTGTCCGAGCGACTGTGGAAGCGGTGGCCGAGCTGTTCGAGCTCGCGCCGCAAAGCGGCGTAGTTGTAAATCTCGCCGTTGTAGACGACGACAGCGCCATCGCCGGTGGTGACGGGCTGATCGCCTCCTTCCAGATCAATGATCTTCAGCCGCGTCGCGCCGAGCGAAACCGTGGCGGACTGGTAGACACCCTGCTGATCGGGACCACGGTGGAGCAGAGTCAGCGTGACCTTGCGAATCCGCCCGGGATCGAAAGCACGATTCCAGTGCGTATAACCGGCGATGCCGCACACAGTGCCCTTCCCCGTCCTGCCCGCCCTGAAAGGCGGGGGGCAGGAACTCACCGGCGGCCTCCGAGCGCTCACCCGCGGCGCCAGGCCGACCGCCGCCACTATAACACAGCGCACGAAGGACGCGCCGCAGTCCCGATCCCTGCGCCGGACTACAATCAAGGGCGGAGGATTGAAGTGCGCGCGTTCACGCTATTGCTTGTTGCGGCCGCTTACGGGGCCGCCGCCGACTACGTGCTGGTGCGGGGCGGGTTGCTTCGCCCGGGACAACCCATGTTGCGGCTGGACGACTTCGAAATGGCCGTCCATCCCGTCACGAACGCCGAATACAAAGTTTTCGTGGACGAGACCGGTTACCCGCCGCCGCTACACTGGGAAAAGGGCCGCATACCCGCCGGCTTCGAGAATCATCCCGTCATCTTCGTCAATCGCAGCGATGCATGGGCTTACGCCCGCTGGCTGTCGCGCAAGGAAAAGCGCACCTACCGGCTGCCCACAGCCGCCGAGTTCGAATACGCAGCCCGCGCGGGCGTGCCTGATGCACGTTACCCTTGGGGCGATGCGCCGCCGGATGGGCGGGCCAATTACGATGCCAAGGGCGACCGCAACTTCGCCGACTGGCGCAAGCACCTGAAGCCCGTCAAGAGCTACCCACCCAACGCATGGGGCCTCTACGACATGGCAGGCAACGTCTGGCAGATGGTGGACACCTACCCGGATCCGGCCACCGCCCAGTTCAAATACCGCATCGAATCGCCGGAGCTGGAGGAAGGCGCGATCGCGGGCGGCTCCTGGGCGCGGGGCGAGTACTACCTGAGGTGCGGAGTCCGCGGCGGCGCTTCCGCCGGCATCCGTCATCCCGACCTCGGGTTCCGGCTCGTGCGAGAACCTGCGGGAGCCACGCACTTCCAGCGCTTGCCGCGGCGCGTGATTGCGCTGCCCACTGGGGGCGGCGCCATTTACATCGGCTGGCAATTGCTGCCGCAGGACCCGCCGGAGGTCGGCTTCCACGTCTACCGCGCCACGCGGCGCGACGTTGCCGGTGAGCGCATCACGCCGGCGCCGGTGCGCGATTCGACTAATTTCGTGGATCGCGACGCGCCGAAGGCCGCGCGGCTGTACTACCGCGTGCGGGCGGTGATGGCCGACGGGAAAGAGGGACCGCCCTCGGAGTGGGCGGGAGTGAATCCCTCGCAACCGCCCGGCGGCGCAGGCATGCGCATCGCCGTGCAGATGGTGACGCCCGGCGGCCCGGGTCAGCCGGGCACACAAACGCAACTGGCTACGAGCGGGCTGGTGGCAGTCTACCAGCCCACGGTGCAGCAGGGGGGCTTCGCGCCCGTTTTCGGCGACTTGGACGGCGACGGCGTGCTCGACGTCGTGCTGCGACTGGACAACGGGATCCGCGAGATGTCACGCGATCCGGGCGTGCCCGTCGAACTGGAAGCATTCACCAGTTACGGCCGCAGCCTGTGGCGACGCCCGCTGGTGCGGCACGATCACTGCTTTGGCAACGCCAACAACGTGCCCGTGGTGGTCTGGGATCTGGATGGTGACGGGAAAGCGGAAGTGATCTGTCGCTTGCAGGAAGGCGAAGAGACCTACGTGGCAGTGCTGGACGGCACGAGCGGACGCGTTCGCCGCAAGGCCCCGTGGACGCCGATGGTCTCCGACTTTTCGCGTTCCTCCACGCGGATTCACATGTCGGTGGCCTATCTGGACGGCAAGCGTCCGGCCATTATCACGCAAACCGGCCTGTACGAAAACGAAGTGCTGGATGCCTGGGACGCCGAGCTGAACAAGCTCTGGACCTACCGCAGCTTCGCCGAAACCAACGGCAGCGGTTCGCACCATATTGACATCGCAGATGTGGACGGCGACGGCCGCGACGAAGTCTTCAACGGCACCATGCTGCTCAATCCGGACGGGCACCTGCGCTGGGCGCTCTACCGCGGACATCCGGACATTGTGGCGATCAAGCACATCCTGCCAGGCCTCAAAACGCGGCAGGTTTATTACGTCGTGGAGACCAGCACGCACGCGGGCGTCTATCTGGTGGACGCCTCCACCGGCAAGCTCATCTGGAAAGTCAACCGCGAAGACGATCCGCGCTGGACGCACGGGCACGTGGGCTGGGCATCCGACATCTGGGACGGTTCGCCGGGCATGGAGCTTCTGGCCAATCGCGACGGCCACGAGGCAAAGGATCTGGTTCTGTTCTCGGCGGATGGCAAAGTGCTGCTCAACCCGTTCCCCTCAGGGTGGCGTCCGGTGAACTGGACGGGCGGTCCGGTGCGCGATCTGATGAGGGCCAACGGGCGCGAGATCGGACGTTTCGACGGCAAGAACGTGGTGCCCTACGCGATGCCGGGTCCCAACCCGGGCGAGGGAAGCTGTCCGATGGTGGCCGACCTGTGGGGCGACTACCGCGACGAGGTGGTCTGCTACGGCCGTACGCCCGAGGGCGCTTCAGCCCTGATGGTCTATACCAACATCCAGCCCATCGCGCGGCGCGAAGTGACGCGAACCGCCAGTCGCGAGTATCGCCTGTGGATGGCGCGCAACATTGGCGGCGGCTACGCCAGCTACTTCGAGTGGCAGCCGTGAGCAGCGTGAGGGCATGAAGCACGTCATCGTGGGTACCGCCGGGCACATTGACCACGGCAAGACCGCGCTGGTCAAGGCCCTGACGGGCATTGACACGGACCGGCTGGAAGAAGAGAAGCGCCGCGGCATTTCCATCGAGCTGGGCTTCGCGCACTTGGAGCTGGGACCCGATCTGCGTCTCGGCTTCGTGGACGTGCCTGGTCATGAGCGCTTTGTCAAGACGATGCTGGCCGGCGCGTGGGGCATAGACCTCGTCCTGCTGGTGGTGGCCGCGGACGAATCCATCAAGCCGCAAACACGCGAGCATTTCGAAATCTGTCGCCTGCTCGGGATCCAGCGCGGTCTGGTGGCTCTGACAAAAGCTGATCTGGTGGAGCCGACGCTGCTCGAACTGGTGCGACTCGAAGTAGAAGAGTTCGTGCGGGGATCCTTTCTGGAGGGGGCTCCGATCGTGCCCGTGAGCGCGGTCACGGGTCAGGGACTGGAGGAATTGAAAAGCGCTCTGGCGCAAGTGGCCGCCGGGACGCCAGAAAAGGATGCCACCCGCCATTTCCGATTGCCGGTGGACCGCGCCTTCAGTCTGCGCGGCTTCGGGACGGTAGTCACGGGAACGCTGATCTCGGGCACGGTAGCGAAGGAGGACGAAGTAGAGGCGCACCCGCTCGGGCGGCGGCTCCGCGTGCGCAGCATCCAAGTGCATGGGCAGCCGGTCGAGCAAGCGCGGGCGGGCCAGCGAACGGCACTGAACCTGATCGGGGCGGAACCGGCGGAAGTGGCTCGCGGCACGGTGCTCACCGCGCCCGGTCTCTTTCGCGCTGTGACCCAGTTCGACGCCCGGCTCGAGCTGCTCGCCTCAGCGCGTCCGCTGAAGAACCGGGCGCCTGTGCACTTCCACGCGGGCACGGCCGAAATCCAGGCCGAGGTCCGGCTGCTGGAAGGCTCGGATGCCCTGCAACCGGGACAGACGGCGTGGGTCCGTATCGTACTGCGCGAGCCTGCCTTGCTGTTGCCCGGCGATCGCTTCATCATTCGCATGTTCTCGCCCGTAGTGACGATCGGTGGCGGCACGGTCGTGGACATTGCGCCCCGTCGCTACCGGCGCGACGATCGTCCGGGCGAACGCCTGGAAGTACTGGCGAGCGGCGCGATCCCAGCCAGACTGGCTTTGCTGGCCGGCGAGGAGCGCTACGGCGTCCCGGTCAAAGAACTCATCGCGCGGACGGGGTGGATGCCTGGCGAAATCGAACAGGCAGCCGGGGAGGCCGGTCTGGTGCTCATCCGCCAGGCCGAGCCGTGGCTCGTGAGCAAGACCTTCCTCGAGGGCGCCGTCAAGACGTTGCTCGAAATGTTAGCGGAGCATCACCGGGCCAACCCGTTGAAGCCCGGCATGCCGAGGGAGGAAGTGCGGAACCGTTTGTTGCCCGGCGCGCCGCCCTTTCTGCTGGACTGCGTTCTGAGCCAGGCGCCCGGCGTGGTGGTGGAAGGAGAGACAGTGCGGCTGGCCTCGCACAGGGTGGCCCTCCGGCCGGACGAGGAGGCAGCCCTGCAAACCATCGAGCGGACTTTCGAGAAGGCGGGGCTGGCAGCGCCGGCCCCTGCGGAGGTGCTCCAGCAATCCGGCGTGGATCCTGCGCGAGCGCGGGCATTGCTGGAAATCCTGCTGCGACAGGGCAAGCTGGTGCGCGTGGGGGACGAACTGATCTTCCATGCCAACGTGCTCGACCGGCTGCGCCGCATGATCGCGGCCCGCAAGGGCGAGCGATTCGGAGTGGCGCAGTTCAAGCAGTGGACCGGCGTCTCGCGCAAGTACGCCATCCCGCTGCTCGAATACCTGGACCGCGAGCGCGTAACGCGGCGCGAGGGCGACCAGCGCGTGGTGCTCTAGCGGGCAGGTAGCCTGGCGGGGAAGTTACACTGTTGCTTTAGGGTCTTGCGGGATCTGGTGCGGCTATGAACTGGTGTCATCGCGTGGCATGGTGGCTGGCGGCAGGGCTTTGCCTGGGAGGCTCGGCGCTCGGGCGTGCTGACTGGCGCGGCGCTCTGCCGCCCCGATTCGAGCCTGCGGAAAAACACGGGAGCGGCACGGCGTTCCTGGGATATTTCCGGGATTTCGTCGCAGAATTCCGTCCCAGGGAAGTGCGACTGCGCTTCACTGACGGTCGCTCGGTGCGAATGATCTGGGAAGGCGCCAGGGCGGGCGTCCTGGTCGAGGGCGAGCAACCGCTCCCCTCGCGGACGAACTATTTCCTCGGCAACCGGCGCGAGCACTGGCGCACCGGCGTGCCGCACTACCGCGGCGTCCGTTACCACGGCTTGTACCGCGGGATCAATGCCCGTTTCTATGCCAGCGGGCAGGCGCTGGAATACGACTTGGAGCTGGCCCCGGGCGCCGATTTGAAACTTGCCCGCCTGAGAATTGAAGGCGCCGATTCCTTGCGACTCACTCCGGAAGGGCATCTCGAGATTCTGGTGGGCCAGCATCGCCTGATTCAAAAGCAGCCGGTGGCGTGGCAGGATATCGGAAGCATACGGCGGGTCGTGGACTGCCGCTACCGGCTCGCCGACAGGCGCCGGATTGCGCTCATCGCCAGGGGCTACGATCCGCAGCGCGCGCTCGTCGTGGACCCGGTGCTCGTTTACGCCACCTATTTCGGCACCGCGACCAACGATAACATCATCGGCGTGCGTGCGGACGCGAACGGCATGGTGTACATTGCCGGTTATACATCTTCTGGCGATTTGACCAGCACGTCGGACAGCATCCAGACCGCCAACGCAGGCAAGCGGGACATTTTCGTCGCCAAACTCGATCCGCGAAAGGAAGGTCCCGAGGCCCTCATTTATTTCACGTACCTTGGGGGCAGCGAAGCCGACACGCCCACGGCCTTCGAGGTGGACGCCCAGGGCAATGTCTACCTGACCGGCTGGACTCAATCCACGGATTTTCCGCTGGGCGGCAATGCGCCGCAGATCCAGCGGGCCGGAGATACCGGTCAGGATGCCTTTGTCGTGAAGTTGAATCCCGCTATCCCGGGGCCTTTGGGGCTGGTTTTCTCGACTTACCTCGGCGGCACCGGTAGCGACACCGGTTACGCGATTGCTACGGACTCAAACGGCTTCATTTACGTCGCTGGAGTTACCAAATCGGAGGATTTTCCCGTTACCGAGAAAGTTCTGCAGCGGGGTCGCTGGGGAGATCAGGACGGTTTCATCGTATGGCTCGACCCGAATGCCCCCGATCCCCCGTCCGCCATTCGATACGCCAGCTATCTGGGCGGAGAGTATAACGACGAGGCCCGGGCCGTAGTGGCTCTGGGGCCGGGCGTCGTGGCCGTCGCGGGAGAGACGACCTCCGAGCTGTTTCACGTGACGGGCAACGCCTTCCGACCCACCTATCAGGGCGGCGGCGACATTTTCGTGACGGTCCTGGACATGAAAATTCCGGAGTACGACGCCCTGCTGTACTCGACTTACCTGGGAGGCTCCGGCAGTGAAGCCCCCAGGCGCATGCTGGCCGACGCGGCAGGACGGCTCGTTCTTACCGGTTACACTCTCTCCGGCGACTTTCCCGTAACACCCAACGCTTACCAGCTTGCGCAAAACCGCAGCGGCCAGGCTTTTGTAGCAATTCTCGATCCGAGGCAACCCTCGCAGGCAGGCCTGATTTACTCCACTTATTTCGGGGCGAGCGGCGGCGAGGTAGCTTACGATCTCGCGCTGGATGCCGAAGGTCGAATCTATCTCACCGGATACACGTTGTCCAGGGATTTCCCGGTTACTCCGAACGCTTTTCAGAAAGACTTCGGCGAAGGCGTGGAGGCGTTCTGTGCCGTGTTGGATCCGCGACAGCAAGGTCCTGGCGCACTGCGGTATGCCACGTATCTGGGGCGCGCGGGCATCAATGTAGGCTACGGCATCGCCGTGGCGCCTGACGGCACGATTTATGTGGCCGGCTCGGTGCAGGACCGGGCGTTCCCGGTGACAGAGAGCGCCTTGCAAGCTACTCATGCGGGCGGTCTGGCGGACGGTTTCCTGATCGCGCTGAAGCCGGGCGAGACAGGCCTGGCGGACAGCACTCAAACGATCAGCATGCAATCGCCGTAAGAGTAGAAACGGTAACGCTGCTGGACCGCATAGCGGTAGGCTTCCAGAGTAAGCTCGCGGCCAGCGAAAGCGCAAACGAGCATGAGCAGGCTGCTGCGCGGCAAATGGAAGTTGGTAAGCAAAGCTCCGGTAAGTCGAAATTCGAATCCGGGATAAATGAACAGATCGGTTTCGCCGCGCATGGCGACCAATCCCTGGGTACGGGCCGCGGTCTCGAGCACGCGCACGCAAGTGGTTCCCACCGCCACCAGGCGGCGCGCGGAGCGCATCCGGGCAGCGTTCTCTTCCGTGATCTCGAAAGGTTCCGAGTGGAGCCTTTGCTGTTCGATGGGATCGGCCCGGACGGGCTGAAAGGTTCCGAGGCCCACGTGCAGGGTCACCCAAGCGATTTCGGCGCCGGCCTGCCGGCAACGCTCGAGGATCTCGGGGGTGAAATGCAGACCCGCGGTGGGTGCGGCTACCGAGCCGGGTTTGCGAGCAAAAACGGTCTGGTAGCGCTCCCTGTCCTCGGGTCGGTCGGGGCGACGAATGTAGGGCGGCAGGGGGACGTGCCCGACGCGTTCCAGCTTTTCCAGGAGGTCGCCCTCATAGTGCAGCCGGATGGTGCGTTCGCCGAACGGTCCCCAGCGCAGGATCTCGGCTTCCAGGCCCTCGTCGAAGATGACCCGCTCCCCGGGGCGCATTTTTCGCCCGGGATGAACCAGGGCTTGCCAGACGGCGGGGTCCTCGGCGGAAGGTCGCAGGAGCAAGACCTCCACCTGGCCTTTCAAGTACTGTTTGCGCGCCGGATTCTTCTTGCCGATGGGCAGGGCGCGGACGCCGGCGCGGCGACCGAGCAGGCGGGCGGGCAGCACGCGCGAATCGTTGAGCACCAGACAATCGCCGGGTCCCAGGAACTGGGGCAGATCGCGGAAGACGTGGTCCTCCCAGCGCTGCTCGCGCCGGTAGACCACGAGCATGCGCGAAGCGGCGCGGTCGGGCAGCGGCTCCTGTGCAATCAGCTCGTGCGGCAGTTCATAATCGAAGTCGGACAAGCGCATGCACGGTAACCCGTCCGCCTTTATTCTAGGCATTGAAACCTCATGCGATGAAACTGCGGCCGCGGTAGTTCAGGCGGGAGAGACGATTCTATCTTCGGTCGTGGCCTCCCAGCTCGGGACTCACTTTCCTTATGGCGGTGTGGTGCCGGAACTGGCTTCCCGCGAGCATCTGAGAGCCATTGTACCTGTGGTAAGGCTGGCGTTGGAGCGCGCGGGCAAGGATCTGGGCGAGATGGCGGCGGTGGCGGTGACGGCGGGGCCGGGTCTGGTGGGTTCGTTGCTGGTCGGCATGACCTACGCCAAAGCGCTGTGCTTCGCGCGCGGATTGCCGCTGATCGCAGTGAACCACCTGGAAGGTCACATTTACGCCGTCTCGCTGGAAGCCAAGCGGCAGGGCCGTACGATCGAACTTCCTGCGCTGGCGCTTGTGGTGAGCGGCGGGCACACGCACCTGTTCGAGTACGCGGAAGGACCGCGCTACCGGCTGTTGGGCCGCACCAGAGACGATGCTGCGGGAGAAGCTTACGACAAGGTCGCCAAGCTGTTGGGATTCGGATATCCGGGCGGCCCCGTGATAGACCGGCTTGCCGCATTCGGGGATCCGGAAGCTGTCCCCTTCACGCTGGCGCGCATGAAAGGCAACCCGCTCGATTTCAGTTTCAGCGGGTTGAAAACGGCGGTGCTGCGCTGGGTACAGGCGCGCGACATGCAAGCCGAAATCGAGGCACGAAAGGCTTTACTCAAACGGAACCCCAAGCCCTCGGTCGAGGAATGGCTGGCGGTGACGCCGAAGCCCACCCTGGATCTTCTGGCCTCGTTCCAGCGCACCGTCATCGAGGAACTGCTGCGACGGGTCGCGCAGGCCGCAGAGTTGATCGGCGCCCGCTCGTTGATTCTTTCCGGCGGCGTGGCCTCGAACAGAGGTTTGAGAGAAGAGGCGGCCCGGCGACCATTGCCCTGCCCCGTCTACTTTCCCTCGCCCGAGTTGGCTACGGATAACGCGGCGATGATCGCGGCTGCAGCCTATCCCAAGCTGGAGCGCAAGGAGTTCGCCGACTTTTCCCTGAAAGCGGAGGCAAACCTCAGGCTGGCCTAAGTGAGGAGTGGAAGGTGCGGACCAACTGTCTCGCGTTTCTGGCGTTACTGACGCCGGCTTTGTCGCCGCTGGCCGGACAACCGGTCCAGCTCCGCATTTACTCGGAATTCCAGCGAATTGATCCGTTCGGACAGATCGTTGCGGTGGACAAAGCGCAGCGCCCGCGCGAAATCCTTTCGCCCGCCGTGCCCCGCAATGGTTACGCGTCGTTTCACGTGGCGGTAACCGTTCCCGAAGGCACACCGTTCCGGCTGTATCTCGGGCAGAATCCCGACGGTGTCTTCAAGTTGACGCTGTACCGCGAAAAATTCGAGCCTGTGGGACGCGGCTGGATCCCAGACGGCCTGGTGCGCGTGCTCGAACCCTACGACAGCCGTGCGCAGCCTCCCGAGGATCCAATCCCGGGTCGCACGACGACCGTGTTCTGGTTGGATGTTTGGACGCCTGCGGAAGCGCCGGTCCGCCGCGTGAGGCTGGAGGCCCAGCTCAACGTGGGCGATCATTGGGTGATCGCGCCGATGGAAGTGAGAATACGACCGGCGCGTATCCCCGACCATCCTCCTCCCGGTGAGCCGCTGGCTCCGATCCACGAACCTGCCGACCGCAGCGCGCTCGGCCCTCTGTTGCGATATTTGTGCAGCGGCAAGGCCGCCGCGGGACCCGCCCCGCTGTCGGTTCGCCGGATGATCCGAAGGAACGCCGCACAGGACATGGCGCTGGCGGAACTTCTGGAAGCGCGGTTAGGGCGGGAGGCGGTCCGGCAGCGCATTCTGGAAATCGCCGGCGGCGCTGATCTGGCCGGCTGGTGCCGCGAACCGCGAACGCCCAGCGGACAGGGGGCGGAGTGGTACCTGCGGGTCCGCGATTACCTGCTGCGCACCGCCGAGTGACCGGTCGGCGGTTCCGATGCTACATTAATTAATGAGGACCAACTTGTCAGGCGGTCACGGAGAGATGGCCGAGTGGTTGAAGGCGCACGCTTGGAAAGCGTGTATAGGGTAACCCCCTATCGAGGGTTCGAATCCCTCTCTCTCCGCCATACCGATTTCCCCCGTAGTTGCAATCAGTTGCGGCTTCGCCGCTCCTTCGCATCCTAACCTCGGCAAGTATCACAGGTAGTGGTTAGCGTTGTGCAGCCCGGACCGGAGGAGGACGTGAGCCACGGTGAGCCGCCCGTTTGCGGAAGGGGACGTCCGTCCGCCCGAGTCGAGAGACTCGCTGGGCCGAGGTCTCGGCCCGCCATCGAAACGTCAGTCCCCAAACCGAGCCGCCTCAGTCCGCAACCTGCGAATCCGCACTTCCGGCCTTGCCCGAACGGGCATGACACGCCACGCCCCTTGCGTGCTTCCGCAAGTTAGAATGACCGGGAGGCAAACATGCGACGACGCGACTTTCTGGCGCTGACTGCGCCGGGGGCAATCCAAGCCATCTCCCGTCTCGCCCCTTCCCGGTTGAACGTCCTTTTCATCGCTGTGGATGATCTGCGTCCACAACTGGGCTGCTACGGTCACAGACAAATGAAAACGCCCAACCTGGATCGGCTAGCCAGCGAAGGCCTTCGCTTCAACCGTGCATATTGCCAGCAAGCAGTGTGCGCACCCAGCCGGGCCAGCCTGCTTACCGGCGCGCGGCCCGATACGACCCGCGTTTACGATTTGCGAACGCCGCTCAACACGGTGAGACCGGATCTGGTCAGTTTGCCTCGCCACTTCAAGAACCACGGCTATGAAACGGTCTCCCTGGGCAAGGTGTATCATCACCCGAACGAGGATCCCCTGGCCTGGAGCGCACCGCCATGGCGCCCGGAAGGTAATTGGGTGGGCCGCGGGTATCTGGATCCATTCTCGATTCATGCCGTGCGGCAGAACGACGCCGTGCTGCGTGCCCGCTACCAGAAGGCGTTGCAAGCCGGAGAGCGCGTCCAGCCTCCCGAGTACGGGCGCGGCCCCGCTATGGAAGCGCCGGACGTGCCCGACGACGCGTATCCCGATGGCAAGATTTGCGAGAAGGCCCTGGAGGAATTGCGGCGCCTCAAAGACCGACCCTTTTTCCTCGCTGTCGGATTCCACAAGCCGCATCTGCCTTTCAATGCTCCCAGGAAGTATTGGGATTTGTATTCACCCGAGGACATCGAGCTGCCCGCGCGCAACCAGTGGCCAGAAGGCATGCCGGCGGTGGCGGGGTCCAACTGGGGCGAGCTGCGGTCTTACACCGGCATGCCTGCCGAAGGTCCGGTGGATGAAACCACGATGCGGCTCCTGATCCACGGCTATTATGCCTGCGTGAGCTTCACGGACGCGCAGGTGGGTCGGCTGCTGGACGAGCTCGATCGGCTCGATTTACGACAAAAGACGATTGTCGTTCTCTGGGGCGATCATGGCTGGAAGCTGGG
The DNA here is from genome assembly GCA_028275505.1 of Bryobacteraceae bacterium. GTDB lineage: Bacteria > Acidobacteriota > Terriglobia > Bryobacterales > Bryobacteraceae > DTHT01. The sequence goes on along the minus strand of JAPWUP010000036.1, from coordinate 755 downwards.
CGAGTACAGCGCCTGGTGCAAACATACTAACTTCGAACTGGATACTCACGCTCCCTTGTTGTTGTCCATCCCCGGACAGAAGAACGCAGGCGCAGCCACCGACGCCCTGGTCGAATTCGTGGATATCTATCCCACGCTTGCCGAGGCTTGCGGTCTCGAAGTTCCGACTCACTGCGAGGGCCTGAGCATGCTGCCGCTCTTCGAGAATCCGCAGCGCCCGTGGAAGGCGGCGGCTTTCAGCCAGTACCCGCGGGGCAAGCTGATGGGGTACTCGATGCGCACGGAGCGCTGGCGCTACACGGAATGGATCGAACGCCAGACCGGCAACGTGACGGCCCGCGAACTTTACGACCACTCGAAGGAGGACGCCCCGGGCGCCAACCTTGCTGGCTTGAACGCCTACGCGGAGACTGTCCGTGAGCTGTCCGCGCTTCTGGACAAGGGCCGCGGCTGGCGCAAGGTTCGGGACGAGGTTCGCCGCCGACTCTCGGGATGAGCGTATCCAGTGTGGTTCGCTCTTGCAGCTCTCATCCGTCATACACTGGGATCTGGGTGCGCCCGGGTGGCGAAACCGGCAGACGCAGAGGACTTAAAATCCTCTGGGAGGCGACTCCCGTGCGGGTTCGAGTCCCGCCCCGGGCACTTTAGAATCAATGGCTTACGGACGGCGCCGACCACGCAACCGTTCGCTCTGCCCTTCGCCAGTGTGTCCGGAGTGTGCCCGCCTCACAGCCCCATGATCTGAAAGCCTGCGT
>JAPWUP010000059.1 GCA_028275505.1 Bryobacteraceae bacterium | reverse complement strand
CTGTAGGTAGCCACCTACCCGCGGCTAATCTTAGGGGTTACGGCTTCCGCTACTACCCTACTCTATACTAGTAGGGCGCCATCTTTTTGAGGCATCGCGCCGCGCTTAAAGTCCGGGAACGGATGTCTGCCGCCTCAGACCGTCACTCCTCCTCGAACCCGAAGGTGGTGAACTTGAGCGCCTGGCAGTTCTCCTTGACCACACGAACCACATCGTCCGGAGCCCCCTCCGGGATGCGAGCCTGGATTTCCAAGGTGAGCTCTACCTCCACATTGGCCAGGCTCGTCAGGTGCTGGATGACATCCTGAACGACGCGGTCTGCGTCCCTGCTCGGGCGCGTGGCGTCGAGGCGCACCGAGCCGTGGAAGCGCTTGAGGACAGGCGGTGGTGGGGGTGGGAGCTTTAGCGACGGTTGGGTCTCGGTATCACTGACCGTCTCTCTCTCGCCACGCTCCCGCCTCTGAGGCACCGGCTTCTGGTCCAGGTGCCTTTCCGCCACTTCCGGCTTCACGATGACAGCGTCCCGATTCACCAACACCCGGGGGATTTCACCCGCAACCAATCCGTGGTAGCGGCCTTGCTTCTCATCGAAGCGATCTGCAGAGGCGAACGTTTCTTCCTTCCAGTTGAGCCGGCTAGCTCCGTCCTCGATTGCCTTCTGCAAAACCTCACTGTTTGCCAAGCGCGGCAGGTAAAGATAGCGCGCGAAATCCTCCATGAGCTGCCGAACCCCCACATGGTCGCCCCGCCACAAGGGCACCCGGTCCAGTTCGTGCCGCAGACGGGTCCCCGCCAACTCGGTCACGAGCCATTCGTTGGTCTTGGCCTCGTAAGCAGCGCGCTCTATCAGGCCCTTGCCAGATCGGAGCCGCGCTTCCTCCCACTCGATTTCGGGGTTATCTTTGTCCGGCTGGTGGGGCGCCAGGAGCCAGCAATAGGTCTCAGGGATGCGGGCATCCACCATTTGGTCGGCGGCTTCCAGTTGCTTTCGGGCATGCCCTTCCTGGTGGGCATCCAAGTTGAGCGCCTCCCGCTCGCGCACGATCGACTCCCACGCCAGGAAGCTGCGCACAGCCTTTTCCAAGTCCTCCCAGCGCGCATCGTCGGCGGCCAGGAAGAGCAGCGTGTTGGCATAGAGCCGTGCTGAGCTGCCACGCTGGCTTAGAATCTCTTTTGCGACGCGCAGGGCTGCGCTGTCTCGCTTCTTGGATGCGTGACGGTGCTCGCTCCTGAGGACGACCAGCCGCGCCTCGGTTTCATCCGGAACGTCCGCCGTGGTGCGCGGAAACGTGTGGACGGCGGCAAAGCCGCCCCGCGCTGAGGCTAGCTTCCTGACCCGTCTCTCCACCTCCTCGTGAACCTGCTCCACAGTCACGCGGGCCGCCCGATCCTCCGCAGTCCGATTGATGTTCGGCTGCGTGGAGAACCAGTACCGCTGGCCCTCCGAGTAAAGGTGGGTTGCTCTCTCGGCGAGCTGTCGCAGCGCGTCGCCGAAGACGGCGGGCGATTCACCCGGTTGGACGCACCCCAGGCGCACCCGGCGGTCGTCTATCCCGCGGCCCGGCGCCGCATGGAGCGGGGCTGACCCCAAAAAGACCGTGCGCGCCACCCTCCGGAAAGCCGAGTACCTGCCCTGCGTTGGGTTTTCTCGGTCCAATTGCAGCGGTAGCGACGCCGGACCATCCACGTCCGTCTCAATGACAGCGCGCCAGGGATCGGGCAAATACCGCATCAGCTCGTTCTGGACCGGCGTGTAGTCCACTGCCACGTGCGCCGGGAGGATCATAAGGCTTCGGTCGCCGCTCTCCCACAGCCCGTGGATGAGAGCCGCCATCAGGCGCAACACGCCGCGGGTAAGCTGAAACTCCTCGAGGCTGCCCCAATCCTTGTACAGGCGTTCGAACAGCTCGGGGTGCACCGGGTAAGCCTGCTGCATCCGCCGCTCGTAAGCGCCCTCGCGGCACTCATTAGGGAAATCCGAAGCGGAGTTCCGGTACAACTCGCCAAAAGCCCGCACCACGCGGTCCCGCTCGCGGAAAAGTTCGGGATCCGTAATGGGCTGGAACAGGCGCCGGCGCACGATCTCGAAGCTTTCTTCCATGGCCGCTGGACGCCACGCCGCCTCCACGCGGTGTACGATGCGCCGTAACTCGGCCAGGGCTACCTTGCCGCCCTCTCCGCCCACCTCGATCTGCGAAACCGGCAGGGCCACCACGAGCATCGCATTGGGGACGCTCCTCACCGCTTCGGTAAGCGCCTGTGCGAAGGTGAATTGCGCCTCCAGACTGCCGCCGGCGAGATCCCTGCCGTGGCCGTAAAGTTGGCGGGCGTAGGCCACCCACTCGTCAATCAGGATCAGGCAGGGCGCGTAGCGGGCGATCAACACCCGAAGATCATCGCCGGGGCTGGTCCCGGTTTCATCCGCGCCGCGGATCATCTCGTAAGCCTCGCGCCCACCCAATTGCCAGGCCAGCTCGCCCCATAGAGTCCTGACACGCGTGCCGTCTTCCTTGACTCTGGGCTGGCCCGGGGGGATTTTCGTCCCTACCAGGACCACACGATTGACGCGCGGCGGTGTGGAAACGCCCACTTCGCGAATCAGTTCCTCCATACCCGCCAGGAGCCCCGGTGGCGTGCCCGAGAACAGGTGGTAGAGAGCCAGCATCGAGTGGGTCTTGCCGCCGCCGAAGTTGGTTTGCAAGTCCACTACTGGCTCACCTGGCTGCCCGTTCAACCGCCGCAAGGCGCCCGCAAGCAGGGCCTTTATGCCTTCGGTCAGGTACGTTCGGCGGAAGAACTCTTCCGGATCCTGGTATTCGGGCGCCGCGTTGCCGGAGCAGACCTGCCAAAGGTCTGCGGCGAATTCGGCCTGAAGGTAACGGCCACTGGCGACGTCCGGGTGGGGCTGGACGATCTCCCTCCAAGGCTTCAATCCGGCCTGAGGACGGCTCTCCAGAGGCGCCTCCGCCGCGCGGCGCTTTTCCTTGCGCATTTGTTCCTCGTACCGCAAGCGGAGCGCTTCCTGGCGCAACCGGTCTACTTCATCGGCTTCCGGTGCTGAAACCGCCGTCAGCAAACGGACCATCGAATCGAGGGCGCGATACGCATCGTCCAGCGGGAACGCCTTCTGGTGCGCCCAGCGGTTCCGGACGTCCCGCAACTCGGCCACCAGCGATCGTTCTGCCTGTCCGAGGGTTTTCTTGAAAACGTCGTTCCATTGGTCCCAGATCACCGCCAGCAAGGCCTGAGCGTCCCACTCTACTTGCTTGCCCTTGATCTGGGACTCGTGCAGGCTCTCGGTCACCTGGGCGACCCACCGGTCCCCATACGCCGTTTTCAGCTCCCGCTCCACAAAGGGCGTCAGACCATTTTTGAGCAACTCCAGGCCCTTGCCTACGCGCTCCAGATTGCTGACAGCCATACTGCACCTCCCTTGGGAAAGTTATAGCGTCTGCTGCTGCGGGCGGGCCGCGGCGCTCGTGATTCTCGACCAAGCCGCCACCAGGCCGTTGTAATCGCGGGCCAGCTCAGCCCAACCCCTGCGATCGCAAATCGTGTAGAGACGGTACGCCAGGTCCCGAACGGGATCGCGCAGATCCGCAGGCAGACGGGCCAAAAGTTCGCCGGCAGAATCCTCGCCCTTGGTCTCCAGTCTGCGGATCAAATGATGCGCTGCTTCCCAAACCGTCAGCCGGTGGTCCCCAGATGGATCCCAGTCGGAATCAAGCTCATCGCGCCGCAGCAAACGGACCTTCCCGCCGCGCGCCCAGAGGATGCCAGCCTCCACTAACCCCTGAACCGCCACGTTCTTGGCCTTGCTGAGCGTCTCCGCATCGCCAAAAGGACCTTCGCGGAACGCGTTTTGGTCAAACCAGGCGAGCGCCCAGCGGGTCTCGGCGTCGAACTCCGCCTCCTGCTCGGCTAAAACCTCGTCCAGGACCTGGTTGATCAAGCCGAGCGCGATCCTCACGGTCATCGGCGTGCCGTCGGCCTCCAGGATGGCGGAATAGCGCGAGAAGACGGCCATGCCAGGCCCGATGGCGGCTTGGGCGAGGTCCACTGGAGCGATGTGCCCGGCTTTGAGCCGGCGGAGAGCCTCTGGTAATTCCTTGCGCAGCGCCCTTAAGAACTCCGCACGGCTGGCCCTGGGTGCATCCGCCGGGCGCACCCGACAAGCGATGACGATCGAGGAGGCAAGGGCGGCGAAGTTCTTCTTGAGATTTCCCACGAGCTCGGTGCGGATGGGCCAAGTGGCTGTCACCTGGAAGCCGGCGCTCACCAGGCCTTGCAACATGGTCTCCCAACCCGTAGAAACGACTGTCTCGGTAGGCTCTTCAGCCTCGTCTCCTTCGGCCTCGACCTCGCTTTGTTTGAACGCATAGTAGAGCGCTAGCGGGTAGTCGGGATGCTGGATGTCCCGCATCCGCTCGAAAGCCTTCTGAAGACCTTCCTCGAAGAACCGCTTGGCTTGCTCAGCATCGCCGCCGAAGCGATAAGGGCTGGCAATGAGCTCCTCCGTCTTCGGCGTGAGGACTGTGCGAAACAGATCCGGGTATATGGCGGCGGCACACCGGCGGAGCCAGACGTAGAAGAAGTCCGAGAGATCGGCGTAGCCGATGTTGTCGTAGTAGGGCGGATCAGTAAAAACAAGAGGGCTCGTAACCGGCCAGGCGCCCGTCCTCACATCCAGTTGACTCACTTCGCCCCTGGAGACCTGTGTGGGCAAGTTCTCGAGCACGTTCAGGAGGTATTCGAGCTGTCCCAAGAAGTTCCCAGTGGAGGAGGAGAACGGATTACCCTCGGCGAAGTCCCAAGTCATCGGAATTGCCTGGCGCGCGAAGACCTGTTGGACGTTCTCCCCGGTTGTGTCCCAGAAGCATATGGTGCTGCTCCGGTTGGCTAGGCGGCTCACGCCAAGTGCCAGGTAGGTGGCGACGGCGTTGGCGTAGTCTTCGGTGGCGCCGTCGGCCAGAAGCTGCTGGCGCGCCTCGCCCACCAGGTCGCTGAAAGTTGTCAGCGCCACAAGCTGGCGGGGGGTGAAGAGATCGCGGAAACGCCTGAGTCCGTAAAGAGTGCACCAGATCGCGCGTGGCTCGTACGCTAATGGCTCGTCCGGCCCCCAATCAGGCATCGCTCCTGCCGCGACTTCGATGTGCCTCTGGTCCGGCGCTACGTACACTCGGCCGGAGCGTCCTTCCGCCACCAAGGCCATCAACGCCGCGCTCATCCGACCCGCGGAGGCCTCGGCCTTGATGTAATCGTCTTCTACCGCACCCTTACAGACCAGACACCTGAACTTGGCGCCTCTCCCCACTTTTGGTGGCTCCGGCGGCCGACCGCCCTGGCGCACCTGGAATTCGACCCTCTTGCCTGCACGGTCCACCACCGGCTCCACATAGACGTTCCGCTTGCTGGAGAGCACGAACGAGCGCACCAGGGGCATTTGGGCGCCGCAGGCCGGGTTGGGGCAGCGGACCGTTCGCGCCCACAGCCACGCGATCACGGTCGCTTCGCCACCGCCCTGCTCCTTGGGCAGTCTGACCGTCGGGTAGAGATGCCCTATCCGATCCCACGCCCTCTCGCGCATCCAGCGGCCGTAATACCGCACGTCTTCGGCCAATCCCGCGGCGCCGCGCCAGTTCCGATCTCCGCCGATGAGCGAGCGCGCTTCCGGATTCACTGGCGGATGCCCGGCAAACTTAGGTGGTATTTCGACCAGCGCCTTGGTGATCAGGACCGCTACCGGATTCAGGTCGCTGGCAAAGACCTGCAACCCCAGACGTTGGGCCTCCAAAGGGATGGAACCGCCGCCGCAAAAGGGGTCCAGCACGGGCGGAGGGTTCCCGCCGGTCGAGGCCAGGATTTCCTTGCGCGCTTTTTCGAGTACCTGCTCGTTGTTGCTGTTCTCCCAGCGCACCAGATCCGCAAGGATTTCATCAAACAGGCGGTCACGCTCGCGCTTTTGCGCCTCTTCAGTGGGGAACTTGTCGGGGTGAGCCGAGGGGTCGTCAACCAACGAAGCGAAGAGCACAGCCCGGCACGCGGCCAGCGGCCGCCGCGCCCACCACAGGTGCAAGGTGGACGGATGCCCGTGCCGAATGGACTTCTCCCTGGCGGCATGGTAGTTGATCACATCCAACGGCAACGCAACTTCGATCAGCTTCTTCTTGGGCGTCTGCATGGTGTCGTCGTCCTACGAGGTCGTCTGCCGACAGGTCATCCGTGCGACTGAAGCACGCAGCTCGATCCTGCGTGGACCGGTCGAGTCGCCTCGTGCGACCTCTGCGATCGAGCAAAGTCGGACAGGAACGGACCCGCGTTGGCACGATCCCGCTTCGTCGGCAACACTGGAATATCGTAGCTCGGGCAGGTGGGGCCATGGACGTCGCGGCGGGGGTACGCTCGCCTTGTGTTCAAAGCAATGGTCCAGACGTCCTGCGGCAGCTTCGGTCACCCCAAGGGCGTGGGGGAGGGGTGCAAAGAGCCGCTTTTGGCTCGGGTTTGGATTTTGCGAGCCGGCTAATTGTCTGTCTTTCAATGCGTTAGCCGCATTAAGAGGTGGGGAGGTTGGTAGAATTGGCGTTTGGTGCGTTCGTGCAGGCTACCCACCGGGCCCCACGAGTGGTTCCGCGGACGAAAACCTTGCCTTGGGATTTCAGCTCCTGAAGCAGCGTCTTGATCTGGCCCCTGGATAGATTGGGCAACACTTCCATCATATCGGCGAAGCGCGCCCCCTCCGCACCCGCCTTCCGGATGTGCTCGAGGAGCAACGCTCTGTTGGTGTCCCGATCCAAGCCTCGTCGGCGCATGTACGCCCCGCGCCGCCCGAGCAGGGCATACAGGCGCTGGGACAAAACGTGGCGTGCTCCCCGTCCCCGCCCTACACGCTCGATGACCCCTTTCCGCACGAGAACTGGGATGCGCGGTTTCAGCTCTTCCCAAATAGGCTCCTCCCTCTCAATCAGATCGAGGATTATCAAATCCTCGACGCTATAACTCCCGAGTTCTTCGTGCCCGATTCTGGCGAGCACGAGAGCCAACTCCGGGTTCTCGATATCTCCTCTCAAAGTGAGCCACACTTGGTGATCGTCGGTCCTGCTGTAGTCGGGCCGGGGTTTTCCTTCCTTGATGGAGTACCCAAACATCTGGTCCGCGCCCTGGCCCGAACGTTCCACCAAGCCGCAACGTTGACAGGCTTCGGCGAGGCGGCGATTGCGTGGACTTTGGCGCCACAAGATGTTGCGTTCGTTGATTCCTGCGGGGAAACCGCCGGGGCTAATGATCTCGAGTCTGCGCGGGTACTGTCGGATGAGCACTGAACCGGGCAACCGGTAGTCACGGTGTGTGACCGCGTTGAGTATTGCCTCCCGGACGACTGCCTCATTGAAGACGGGCACTTCCAATCTGAACAGACCGTAGGGAATACTGATAATTTCGTTGCGCAGGTTGACAAGCTTCCAAAGCTCGTCCAGCGTGGCCAAGAAGCCCTGCCGGAACTCCTGGCGCTGCTGAGCAGGTACCGAAGCATCGGTTAAGCGGTACTCGAAAACGACCTCCGCCTGTGGTATGAGGCGCCCCAAGGCGCTCCGGGTACCCAACAAGATGAGGGCTGCGTTCGTAATGCCATCCTGAGTGACGAGCTCCGCGTCCGTGAGTAGCTGATTAGCGGGAATCTGGCGGAGCAATTCATTGCCAGTCCTACGGAGCCACATTGCGCGGAACAGCTCGATGCTTATCGGATCGAGATCCTCCATGTCGGCACCGGGACACACCTCGGCGCTAAAGTCCGTACTTGCTTCGAGAAGAATCTGGCGAAGACGATCCGGCGTCATGGGACGCACGTCATCTCCCGCTCGCATGTAATAGGCGCCATCCAGTTCGATCGGGATCCCTCGAGGACGACCGGGAACATGGAAAACTACAACTCGTCCTTCCGGTGTCCTGTATTCTTCGGCTTCCACCTTCACGTAACGCAGGCGCTCGGTGAGCTGCGCCACTACCCGATGCAGTTCAGGGAAGGCAGCTGTTCCCACGATGCGGCGAGGAAGACGATCCGTTACGCCGAGGATCACATGCCCGCCTCCTTCGTTAGCGATGGCAGCGCAGTACTTGAGAAGCTTGTCGAAGGAGAAAGAGCTTTTGGCCTCCTTGCACTCAAGGCGCTCGCCCTCCGGCTTTTCCAGAAGCTTCTTGAGATCGTCTACCCCACGGCTCATGCCGGCCATTCCGCGCGACCTAACAGTTCGTTCAGCTTGTAGTTCACGCTCTCCACGCCGAAGTCCGGTTCGCGCTGGAAGGGGCGCCGGATGTAGGCCACCCGGCACTGACCATCGTCCACTTCCACCACGGCCAGGATGTAATCGTCCGGCTTGTTCAGGCAGGTCAGGATTTCATTGCGGGTTACGGTGATGGTCTCGGCGCCAGGGGCACGGCCTTTCACTTCAATGAACCGCAGCCGGCCTTCGCCCGGGATTCGGGACTCGATGTCATAGCCGAGCTTGCGGTCGCTGACATCCATGGGCTCGTAACCCAATCGCCGCTCCATGTCCATCACTGCTCCCATGGCGAGCCTGCTGATCCGATCCCGTTCCACGGCCGAGGCGGCCAGAGTGGCCGGGAGAGCCTCACCGCGCAAACTCGCCAGCAATCCCGCCGGGATCACGAGCGCTCCGCCCACAACCACGGGCGGCGCGGCTGAGAGCTTGCGCTCTTCTTCCAGTTCCTGCATCCTTCGTTCGAGCCGGGCAGCCAATTCGTCAGCCCGGCGTCGAGCCATTTCCGAGTTGATCCGCGCATTGACCTTGCCCGCTTGTTCGAGCAAACGCAGCTCGTTAGCTCGGTGGTCCCAGTAGTTGATTTCCTTGGTCAGGCGGTCTTTGACCGCCGCCATCGCCTTCCGCACCAGCTCCTCGCGGCGCCGCCGGACCTCCTCGAGGTGCTGTGGGACCAGCTCGCGCGCCGCGTAGGAAATCGCTGCGCTTTCCAAATCCTGCTTCAGCCACTGCTGGGATTCGAGCACCCCTGCGAGCAGGCTGCGTTCCTCGTCCGTCACCGGGCGGTAATCCAGGTAGGGCGCGTAGCCAGCTGAACGCGCCCTCCCCTGGGCGTCAATCTCGACGAACTGGAGCTGCCGCGAAGCGACCCGGCGGACACCGTGGCGGCTCATCCGCGCGTCCTGGATGCAGTGCTCCAAGTAAAACAGCACCCTGATCTCGTGGCCGGCGTCGCTCGGGTCCACCAAAAGGGCGCCCCGCTTCAGCACGTCTCGATGCCGCTCCAGGAGCAGGTCGAGCGTCGCATCGAGAAGCGGATGGCCAGGACAAACGAATTCCGCCACCGGTTTGCCCACCAGCGAGACTTCCTCTTTGTGGAAGGTGATGCGCTCGTAGCGCTGGAGCAAAGGCTCGCGCGTGCCAATCACGCGGTCCCGGCCTCGGATCGCCGCCGGCACGTGGGTGATTTCAAAACGTCTGGGTTCTCGCGGATGGATCCTGCCGCCGAGGTGCTTGAACGCTTCCACGAAGAACGATTGAATGAAATGCGGTTGTAGCCGCCGCGCCTCTGCGCGCTGCATGTCCTCGCGGATCTTGCGCACCTGGGATGCGTCCAGGGTGTCGTGGACGAGCGCGCGCTCTTCGAGCAGCTCCCGGCAGCGCTCGCGATCGGCCAGGTTGTCCACGGTCTGGAAAAGCCGCGCCTTGACGTCGGGGTCGTCGCCGTAACGGACAGCCTCGATGAGCAGGTCACGGAGCCTCTTTTCGCGGAACAGTTTGCCGAGGATGTCGAAGACCCCGCCACCCAGTGCTTTCCGCTGTTCCTCGAGTTTGAGCAGCAGCCGTTTGAAAACGTCGCCCTCTCGGGTTTCCTCGGCGACCAGGTTCCACATGTGGCAGACCTCGGTCTGCCCAATTCGGTGGATGCGCCCAAAACGCTGCTCGAGGCGGTTGGGGTTCCAAGGCAGGTCGTAGTTGACCATCAGGTGCGCCCGCTGCAGGTTGATACCTTCGCCGGCGGCGTCGGTGGCCACCAGGACCAGGACATCCTTGTCTTGCAGGAATGCTTCCTGGACCTTGCGGCGCTCTTCGCGTCCCATGTTGCCGTGGATCGTTACCACGGCCTCCTCCTTGCCGAGCAGGGTCCGGAGCTTGTCCGCAAGATAGTTCAGGGTATCGCGGTGTTCGGTAAAGACGATTAATTTGCGCCGGTGCCCGTTGGAGTCGAACATGGCCGGGTTGTTCTGGAGTAGGTTGGCCAGTTCTTCCCACTTCCGGTCGGTGCCCATCTGGCGCACCTTGTAAGCCAATTCTTCGAGCTCCCGCAATTTTTGGATCTCGGCCTTGAGTTCGGCGATGGTGCGGGCGGCGGTGGCCTGATCCACCACCTCGTCTTCCTTGTGCTCGGCTTCCGCCGCGGGAGCGTCTTCGAGCTCGTCCCACTCCTCCTCGGTCAAGGAGGGTTCGCTCGTTCGGTTGGCCAGGGCGATCTGGGCGCCGCGTTGGACCGCCAGCTCTTCCCGAAGCCGCTTCTCGAGCCGTTCCCTTCTGCGGCGCAACGACTGGTAGATCGCCTCAGGCGAGGAGGCCAGTCGGCGTTGCAGGATCGTGAGAGCAAACCCCACGGTGCCTCGGCGCCCTTCACTTTCCAGTGCGTCCGCACGATTGAACTCTTCGCGCACGTACTCGGTGACGCGGCTGTAAAGTAACGCCTCGGCATCAGAGAGCCGGTAGCCCACGGTGTAAGCGAAGCGCTCAGGGAAGAGGGGCCGCCCGTCCATGGTCAACAGTTGTTCTTTGGTCAGGCGCCGCATCAAGTCCGAGTAATCCTGTACATGGACCCCATCGCGGAACCGGCCTTCGAAGCGGTCGCCATCGAGCAGGGCTAGGAAAAGCTGGAAGTCCTCTTCCTTGCCGTTGTGAGGCGTGGCGGTCAGCAGTAGAAAGTGGCGCGTGCGAGAGGAAAGTAGCTGCCCGAGCTGGTAACGCTTGGTGTACTTGATTTCACCGCCGAAGAAGGTGGCGGACATCTTGTGAGCCTCGTCCACCACCACCAAGTCCCAATCAATGACCTTGAGCTTTTCCTGAACCGCCTCGTCGCGACTGAGCTTGTCCAGGCGGCAGATGGCGTAGGGATTTTCGAGGAACCAGTTGCCGGTTCGGGCCGCCTCCAGCTTGTCGTTGGTGAGAATTTCAAAGGGGAGTCGAAAGCGATCGTACAACTCGTCCTGCCACTGTTCAACCAGGTTGCCTGGCGCAACGACCAGCACACGCTCTGCGTCACCCCTAAGCATGAGTTCTTTGATGAGCAGCCCGGCCATGATCGTCTTACCAGAGCCGGGGTCGTCAGCAAGCAGGAAGCGCAGAGGCTGGCGGGGGAGCATTTCCTCATAGACCGCCGTGATTTGATGGGGCAGCGGATCGAGCACCGAGGTGTGCACGGCCAGAACCGGATCGAACAGGTAGGCCAGCCGGATGCGGCAGGCTTCGGACACGAGCTTGAACAAGGCGCCGTCCGCGTCGAAAGACCAGGGACGGCCGGATTCATCAATTTCCAGAGTCGGTTCACGATCCCGGTACAACAGCTCCTGTCCCAAGTTACCCGAGGGATCCCGGTAGACCAGCTCGACCACGTCCGAGCCGTACCATTTGACGTCAATCACCATGACCGTGCAGTTCGGCAGGATCCCCCGAACCGCAGCGCCTTTGGTCAAGTCTTCCAGGCGGGCCATAGGTTTCAGGACCTCGTTCCAGACCGGTTGCGGGGATGCCGGCCCTCGATGCCAGAAGTATACTACGTCACCACGAGGAGTTGGAGATCTTCTGCTTGGAACTCGAGCCAGTACGCGGCTGGCGCAAGCTTGATCTTACCCTGCTGGACCCAGCCGATCAGCATGGCGCCGGGGATTACGAAGAGCTCTTGCTTCCCGGCCCGCGTAACCAGCGCGTAAAGCTCCGGCTTCGCTTGGATAAGGGCCCACAGGTCCGCGCCAATCTTGATCCGTTTCTCAGCGAGGCTACCCTCGGCGAAGAAGTAGCAGCGGACTAACTGGCCACCCGCATCCCAATGCTCCCAGGCCCCCTTGAGGTTGAAAGAGGCAGTGAGGCAGCTGCCGTCGCTGTGCCGGAACTCGCGCGGGCTGACGTTGGTGAATCCTTCGGCTTTGGCGAAGCGGTCCACCAAACGAAGTGGTGGAGCGCTTGGTGGTCCCTGCCCGGAAGACTCGCCCTTGAAAGTTACTCCCGGCTGCCAAACCGCCCTGATAACCTCCAGTCCGCCCTCGTTCGTGTGCATTACGACGGTCTGGACCTCCTCCTCGTCCTTCTCGAACGCGAAATTCTCTTCGAAGTATTCCTGGATCTCCTCGGGGGACCGCTCGAAGGAGTAATGCAGGGCACCTCGGAGTTCCGGCAACGAGAACGCCCGCGCGATTTCTTCGGGTACGAGCCTGGCCTGTTTGCCCCGGGGCAGGGGGACGACCAACAGCCTCTCATCGGACCAGACCACCTGCGCATCCCGTGGCAGCCCAGCCGGCTGACCTTTCAGAAAAGGCTGCACTTGGAGACGGTCCACCTCGCGCCAAGCAGTCCGTTCGAGCCGCTCGGCCAGCGCCCTCACCCTCGTAGTGAGGGCAGGATCATCGAGCTTCAAGTGCTGGAGACACCGCGCGACGGCCCGGAGCCACTCCTTTTTCTCGTCGGCCCCGGAAGCGTCCGTGAGAGGCCTGTACTCCAGGTTTTGACAGAGGTCGGCCATACGATCGAACGGCGGTCCGAGGCTCGAGGGGTTGGCGACGCAGGTGAGGTCGGCCGTCTTGCGCTTGACCCAATCGAACAACGCCTCCAACCTGCAGTCGACTTGTTGGGCCAGAGCGAATTCCAGCTCGTCGAGCGGCACCCACTCACCGGCCAGGTCCAACCAGTGCTTGCGAGCGTTGGCGATTTCTGACGGGTAGCGTGCCAGGATTGCCCGCAGACGCCCGATCAGGTCGGCGGGCAAAGTCTCGCGAACCGGCAGACTCGCCAGCCAACGTGAAACCTGGTCCAGCGTACAGGTTTCTTCGACGCCCAAGCGCCTCCAAAGCATGAGGTCGCGCACCGCGGACCGGATCACCGGCCAGCCGGGAACACTGCCCTCCGGTTTCAGACAGACGTTATCCGCTGATACCCAAGCCCCGTCTTCGCTCAGAATGAGTGGTTCCGACCGAAAGGCGTCCCGGACCAGAGCCGCTTGTTCGGTCGTGAGGGAGTCCAACATGCTATCCAGCCGCCGGTACCACTTCTCCACCTCCGATTGCGGCGGGTCGGTGGCGCGGGCCAGCGCGCGCAGCCTCTCGAGGATCGCCTCCGGCCCAAGAGGTTTGGTTCGCACGCCCAGCGCGTCCAGCAGCGGCCGGGTAGCTTCCTTGTCCAGGTCGTGATCAATAAAGCGCTCGACGCCCATCACGGGTTCGGTTTCCTTGGTGCGGCGAGCGAGCTCGCAGGGCAGAGCAGGCCGACCGTAGGTGTCGGGCAAACATGGGAGGTCCCGCAAGCGCAACGCCCACCGAGGTGGTAGCGGCTCAGAGGTCACGTTACTCTTATAACGATTAATCGCAACATGGATGAACGTTACTCTATCCTTGCCTTCCCAGTAACGCTGGGGTTGTGAGAGGAGTCGTCGACCGATTTCGACCCACAAAGAGGCGTCCGACCGGGCGAGCTCTTCCCAGCGATCCCACTGGACTGCGTCGAAATCCCAGTCCTGAATTTCAAATTCATTGCTCAAGTACGGGAATCTGAGGTCCCCTTTTAGCCCGCGTACGCGTGCCTCGTCCTTGATCCGCTCTCTGCCCCAGACAAATTCGCATGTTTGCCTCAGCGGGGGCATGGTGTATATCGCCGCCCGCCCTGAAGCGATCCAGTCCTCCCATTCTCGAGGAGAGCATGCCGCGAAATGCTCGGTATAAGCGGGGTGCAGGAGGTGCTGCGCGGCATAGTCCGGCGGCAGGAGCTCTTCGAGCCTGCCGTCCGGGTCGTAAAGGACACCTTCACTGGCTGGCCGCCACTGCCCGTCTCGGGTTTGGAACCGGAAATCATCTTTGAGATCCGCGTTAAGCCGTGCCGCGAGCTGCGTCAGCCGCACGGCCTCCTCGAGCGATGGATCTCCGCGTTGGAAGAGACTTTCGGCGGCACGTTCGATGACAGAGCTCACATTGGTTGGATTGTTCAGACCAAGATACTCGAACGCATGCACAACAGCCGCTGCATGCTCCGATTCTTTGGCTCGTTCACGTTGCTGCCCGACGTACTCGATCCAGTCCGGATCCAGAATCTTCAGGTACGGAAGCAGGAACTCGATGTCTTCGTCTCGAAGCTTCTCTCCCTTCTGCGGCAGCCGGACGACCTCGGCGGCCGGGTGGAGAAAACCGTCTCCGCGAACGGGCAGCACGCACATCGCGCTCGGTTCGTGGCGGTCCCAATCATAGCGTCCCCAAACCGATGTGGTCAATTCCCGCTCGAGATACACCCACAGTGCTGCAAGCCGCTCCCACGATGCGGGCTTCGGTGGCGTTGTGGAGCGCAATGTAATCACGATGCGGGCCTTTTCGATACGCTCCGCCAGCTTCTTGCGAACCAACTTTTCGAAGTCGGCGCCTTTGATCTCCCGCGACATGGGAGGACGGCCCGAAGAGTCGAATAGTTCGCCGGCAGTCCGGCCCGGCCAGACGCCCAGGATTTCCTTGGGGAGAATCACGGCTTGGCCAGCAGGGACTAGTCGGCCCTCCTCGGTAAGCAAGACGGGCTTGCCTCGGATGGCCTCATCAAAGGCTTGCTCGATCTGAGCTTCCACAGCGCCTACCAAAGCATCGCCTCGCCTTACGACCGCAGGCATGAGACAATAAGCCGCCGCGCACTCCGAAGACGGTAAATCCGCTCGGGCGAGCCATTCCAGCATGGCCACGGCAGCGAGTTTCCCCACACGCTCCAGCAGCCACCGGTTGGTCGGCGAGATCTCAGGATCCTTGATTTTGAGGCGAGCAGGGTCCTGAATGAAGGGGGCGTTGCACGCGAAGGGGAGGCTGGTCGTCACGCCGGTCGGAAGCACTACGTACAGGCGTCCCTCCGCCCCCGCGATGAGCTCGACCGCGCAAGGCGGGAAGCTTCTCTCGTCGCCTTCGAGCAGCGGCTGTTCCTGCCGAATTTCTTCCACGGCTTCGGCGGGGAAATGTTCCTCGGGCGATCGGATCAGCAGCAATTCTTCGGCCTGGCCGGCGAGCCTGACGCGCCTGCTTCCGGTCACTGGCCCGGGTCCCAGCTCCTGCCACTCGATGATCGAGCCGTTAACGTTGAGGCGCCGGATATGGCGGAAGAATAACAGAGACAGGGGATTGCCCTTCCATTCGTTGAGGTTTTTCTCGAGCTCGGACGCAGCAAGGCCAGCATTCAGCCGGATGCAGATTCTGGTCAAGTCCTCGGGGGGCGCGGTGCCGTCAATCCACTCGGGCAAGGTGAAGCGGCTTGCGTGGAATCGGACCGCCAGGGTGGGCGTGTAGATCTCGACGCAGTCGCCCAGGCTGAAGGCGCTCTTGAAACCCACGCCCCGAAAACCGATGGTCCACAAAATCCGCTTGTTGGAGAGACCGAAGCGGCACAGCGAATGAAAGTCAGCGTCCGTGAAGTCGCGCCCGTTGTGCTCGAAGACGAATCGCCCATCCTCGATTCGGACCGACGCCTCTGTTGCCTCCGCGTCGTCGGCGTTCTGCAAAAGCTCGGAAAGGACGTGCCGCGGGCTCTGGACCTGACGAAACAATTGGCGCCACGGCCCCGCGAGAGCCGGATCGCTTTCGAGAACAGACCAGTGTCGGGCTGCTTCGGCTCGAATCTCTTCGAAGTACCCGGGTCTTTCCATACGGCGTACAGTTTAGCAACCTGGCCGCGCCCGGCTGGTCCCTCGCAGCCCGACGCCGAGGCTGGGCTGCTGCACTATACTGAAAAACCCGAAATGGCGTGTGGGAGAACGGTGAGAGCATATGGGTTTTACCGAGTCGAGCACAGGAGATTTCGATTTTTTTGCGCGAGTGAGCCAACTGATCAAGAGGATCACGAGCTTGTTGGGAGACGTGCAGCGCTCTGCTCGCCTGGTCGAGCCGATCAACGCGCTGGCCGATTTGCGGGATGCGCTTTATGCCGGCAGCGTGCCGCCGGATGAAGTGACGGCGCTCGTCGAACGACTGAAGATCTTGCGAGCCGCCGGCCAACCCAACGAAGAGGTGGTAATTTCCAATGAGGTGCTGGCCCAGCTTGCGGCCGAGGCAAGAGCGCTGCTGCGCAAACCTCGCGACTTGGCTGGGGTTCCGCTGGTTCCGAGCCGTTACGAAGTGGCCCGGGCAATTGATGACTTCGTGGAACAACTCCTCCCACCGTTCAAACGAACGCGGGCAGCACTGGCAGCTTTGCTTCAGGAGACCGAGGATGTGCTAAACGCAGTACCCGTGGTCCCGGCTGTGATGTTGGAGCTGCGCTCTGAGATCGAACGGTTGTCCATCGTCCGGGCGTTCCGAAACGGCGAGGTCCTCTCGATGCTGCGGGCTGAGCAGGAACTGCCTGTCTTACGGAGCCGGTTGGAGTCAATGCTTAGGCCGCCCGCCCCGCCGTCTCACGGGCAGCGGGTGAGGAAGGTTGCAGCCCAGTTAACGGACCACAGCCGTCGCCTTCGCGAACTCAAGCGCTTGGTGCGCCAGATTGCGGCGGAGGAACGGGCAAAGAAGGCGCGGGGCGATCTGCATTGGCGGATCTGTCGTCGCCTGCACAACCATCCGAGGCCTCCGGGGGCGAAGTGGCAAGCCCTTTCATGGCCGGAAGCTTACCGACGGTACCCGAGCGCAGTACGAGCCTGGATTTCCAAGGCGATTCACGAGACCGACTGAATTTCCCAGTTTCCTGAGTTTCCTCGGTAATTTCCGGTTTGGCGGCTAACCTCTTTTAGATCAAGGAGTTGCTGTGCCCCCGAATTTCTTTTGTTGAGGTAATTCCCCTGCCTGAGCTCAAAATGCGGCCGTGAACAAGATGAATCGCGGTCGATGCCTTTCGATAAGCGATGCGGACGGCAGCGCCGTGCGATCGGCCCGCGCCGTCAGAAATCCGCTTCTGACGCCTGGGAAGACGTGCCCTCCGCCGCACGACGAAAGCGAAACGCGTTCTCGCGCGGCGGTGGTGGATTTCCTTGCGTGACAACTCGGAAACAGGGAGAACAACGGTGACGAGGCAATCGGATAGCAATGGGCCGGCCAATCCACCAAACCGGCTGGTTGAAGTCGGCAAGCCGATTTCCTTGAAAGATCGGCGCCTTCGATTCCTCATAACTGACGCCGTTGAAGCGGCCTGGAACCTCACCGATTGCGAGAAACGGCTCGCTCTTCGCCTGGTGAGGCTTTCTGCGCGCAAAGGCTCCTGTTATGCCGCCCAGGTCAGTTTGGCAAGAGCTCTGGGTAAGAGTACGCGAACCATTCGCCGGGCGTTGCGGCGATTGGAGGAGCTCGGTTATATCCGCCGGGTGCGTAAGGGCTACCCAGGGCCGAGGATCCTGTTCCTCTGGCACGCCAGCTACGATGAGTGGCTCGGGCGGGCCGTCCGCGAGGACGGTTGGACCTCGGCCGATCCTGCGTCAGAAGTCCTTCTGGGCGACTATCTGAGTGGTCATCTACGGCCGCTTGAGCGGCCATCGGTGACCGCAAATCAGGACACCGGTGACCACATAACGAGAAATACGAGAAAACGCGAAATCATGGCCAGCGACCGGCCGTTGCGGGGGCGGGCTGCGGCCTCTCGCCAAGACCTGTTGAGGAGGAGAAAAGTCTGCCCGCGATGCAAGAATTCCGGTCTGATCGAAGGACCGAATGGACCGACATGGTGCGACTGCGAAGTAACAGCCAGGATCCGAAGGGAAAAGGGCGAAAACTACCCCGCGGAATATTGGGCGCTCAAGCAAGAACTCGAGCAATTCATCAAGCAGCGAGTGGCCGGCGAAGGGCGGGCGCCGGACGAGCCGAGTTCAGACCCGCCAAGCGATGGTGTGATTAACGACGCGCTCGGGGGCTGAGCATCCGCGATGACGCGCAGCTTCTCCAGTCTGGAGGCCAAGCAGGCGTGGCTGCGGGAGCGGCAGGCTGCTTCCTTGCCCGTTGAGCCGCCGCAGACTGGTGAAGCGCCGATCTGGGCCCAACGCCACTACTCGGTGGCCGAAGTGGCCAGGATGTGGAATCTCAGCACAGACGCGGTGCGGAGGCTGTTCGAGCGTGAGCCAGGGGTGCTGATGATAGGCGATGTGGAGGGGCGAGCCGGCAAGCGGCGCTACGTCACGCTGCGCATCCCCGAGAGCGTGCTTGAGCGGGTCCACCGCAAGCTGTCGCGGGTCTCAGCCGGTTGACAAGGCGCGGGCCGGACGTGGCACAATGCGGGCCGGCTTGAGGAGGTTCTTTCGACGATGCTGACCATCTACCGGCGCCACCGCAGAGATTGCCCACATCGTAAGGAAGGCCGCCAGTACCGCCGCTGCCGTTGCCCCATCTGGGTGGACGGCAGGCTGGGCGGCCAGCGCATTCGGGAGTCGCTGGAGACCAACAACTGGGAGCAGGCCGAACGGATCGTCTTGGAATGGCAGAACGAGGGCCAGCGACCCCGGACAGAGAATCTGATCACGCTCGAGCAGGCCTGCCAGGAGTTCCTGGCCGATGCCGAGGCCCGCAAGCTGCGGGAAGCGACCATCGCCAAGTACCGCGTGTTGCTGCGGCAGCTTGCGGACTTCGCTGCGCGGGAGGGCCTGCGGTTTCTGCGGGAGTTCGATCTGGCGTGGCTCCGGAAGTTCCGCGCCTCTTGGACCGACAGCAACATTTCGGCTTTGAAAAAGCTGGAGCGGCTCCGGGCCTTCTTCCGTTTCGCCCAAGAAAGTGGCTGGATTGCCGACAACCCCGCCCTCAAGTTAAAGAACCCCATCGTCACCCAACCGCCGACCCTGCCCTTCACGCGCGAGGAGATGATGCGCATTCTGGCCGCTTGCGAGCAATACCCGGACAACTACGGGCGGACCGGGCAGGCCAACGCCCAGAGGTTGCGGGCGCTGGTGCTGTTGCTGCGCTACAGCGGGCTGCGCATACGCGACGCGGTCACGCTGGCCTGCGATCGCATCGTGAACGGGCGCCTGTTCCTCTACACGGCCAAGACCGGGGTGCCCGTGTGGTGCCCGCTACCCGATTTCGTGGTCCGCGCGCTCGAGGCCTGCCCGCGCACCAACCCCCGATATTTTTTCTGGAGCGGGCGGTCCAAACCCAAGAGCGCTGTGGGTGACTGGCAACGTAGCCTGCGGAAATTGTTTCGGCTGGCGGGAGTCCCCGACGGACGTGCACATCGGTTCCGGGACACGTTTGCTGTTGAACTGCTGCTGGCCGGAGTGCCGCTGGAGCGTGTTGCCGTGCTGCTTGGCCACCGCAGCATCAAGGTCACAGAGCGGCACTACGCACCGTGGGTGCGAGCACGGCAGGAGCAGCTCGAGCGCGATGTGCGGGCGGCCTGGGAGCGTGATCCGCTGGTGATCGAGGCGGCGGTCAGCGAGGAACGACCTTTCGGAACTCGAGTCCAGTAGCTCGGTCCGACGGACTTGCCACCTGAGCGAGGTGTTATCAACCTGTGCAGGGCCTTCTAAGTGTGGGCGAAGAAAAAGCAAAAATTAACAAAAGTATAGAAAAACGAATGGTACACCGTGGGTACACGGAGGAGGCGTGGTTTTGCAAGTTATTGAAAACAAAGGAGGAAAGCGTGGTGGAGGCGGCGGGAGTCGAACCCGCGTCCGAGAAAGCCTGCCGCCGGAAGCCTACGTGCGTAGCCGGTTCGGTGAGTTCGGCCATCGCGTGGGAACCGGCAAGCCTTGCGATGGCCTAGTCCGATTGCTCTCGGCGTTCGGCTCCGGACCGAAGCCTGCCGCCCAGCCTGCACTCATCACGCCCTTACGCCAGCCAGCAGGCCTGCTGGCGTGGACGGCTGCCTCTCAATCAGGCAGCGTAGGCAAACTGCGCGTTGGCAGTTTTTGTTTTCCGATCGTTTTACGGGAGCTCGGAACCCGGCACGCCTTCCGGCCACAGGATCAATCCCGTCGAATCCGTTACGCCCCCTTTCCTCTCTCATTATACGGTGTGCGGAGGCCTTGGGTTACGGGAAGATCCCCTGCCGCCGGGTGCGGGGCCACTGCTTTGCTGTAGGATGAATTCGTAGGTCCAATCGGCAACAGGGCTTATGGGGACCCAGGTTTTGCCGGACACCGAAACACGCCAGCGCGAGCGCCTGGCGCCCCTCTACAACGTCGTCCTGCTGGACGATGACGAACACACCTATGACTACGTGGTCGAGATGCTGACCCGGCTGTTCCTGTTCTCGGAAGCCGAGGCATTTGCCCGCGCCGTCGAAGTGGACACCACGGGGCGCACGGTCGTCATCACCTGCGAGCTGGCCGAAGCCGAGTTCGCACGCGACCAGATCCACGCCTACGGGCCGGACTGGCGCCTCCCCCAGTCCAAGGGATCCATGAGGGCGATCATCGAGCCGGCGGGCAGCCCCGGACGGGATTGACCGCCCGGCTTGCACGCAGAGCGGGGTGGCTGGCCTATAATGCCGTGAGGTCGCGTACGGAGGACGAAGCAAAGGAGGACAGCATGACCATCTCGCGCAGGCGCCTGCTTGCCGCGCTGGCAGGAGCGCTTTCTACAAAAGCCGTCACGCGGGCGGCCGCCAAGCCTCTAGCCGGCTTGCGAATCGGCGTCACGGACTGGAATTTGCGCCTCGCCGGGCGGATTGAGGCTGTGGGGCTCGCCGCCAAACTGGGCTTCGAGGGCGTCGAGGTCAGCCTGGGCCGCAAGCCGGTCGAAGGCCGGCTGCCACTGGATGACGCCGCTTTGCAGGAGCGGTACCTGGCGGAAACCCGCGCCCATGGAATCGCGATTGCCGGCACCTGCCTCGATATTTTGCACGTGAACTACCTCAAGAGCGATCCGCTTGGTCAGAAGTGGGTGGCCGCCGGCATCCCCATCACGCAGCGCTTGCAGGCCCGTGTCATGCTTCTGCCGTTTTTCGGCAAGGGCGCCCTCCAGACCCAGCAGGAAATGGACTACGTGGCCGACGTGCTGCGCGAGCTGGCGCCCGAGGCCGAAAAAGCGGGCGTGATTCTGGCGCTGGAAAATACCTGTTCGGCGCGGGACAACGCCCGCATGCTGGAGCGCGCGCGTTCCCGTGCGGTCCGCGTCTACTACGACGTCGGCAATTCGACGAACGCGGGCTATGACATTTACGAGGAAATGCGCTGGCTGGGCCGCGACCGCATCTGCCAGATCCACCTCAAGGACAAAGGCTACCTGGGCGAAGGAAAGATTGATTTCCTGGCGGTGTTGCGCATCATTGCCGAAATCGGATTCGAGGGTTTCGCCAATCTGGAGACTTCCTCGCCGTCCGGCTCGGTCGAGGACGACATGCGGCGCAACCTCGACTACGTCCGTCGCCTCATCCGGCAGATTCAGGGCGCCTGAGAAGGGAGCCGGACTGCGGTCACGGCCGGCCTGTCCGGTGCAGGGTGCGTGATACACTGGAAGTTTCGTTGCTCCCGATGAGTTCCGAGAGAACCAGGGAACCAGCCCCGCCGGTGAACGTCTGGGTCCCGGTGGTGGCGCTGGGCTGGCTGATCCCGGGTGGCGGCCATTTTTTCCTCAAGCGTTATGGGCGCGCCGGTCTGCTGGCCTTTGCCATCACCGGGATGTACCTGTTCGGCCTCATGATGCGCGGCTATCTGTTTCAGCCCCTGCGCGGGCCGGACCTGCTCAGCACGTTGATGAACTACGGCGGCTTCGTGGGGAACATTTGCGCCGGCTTGCTCTATCTGCTTACGGTGTGGCTGGGTTACTCGCAACCGGAAGTGCCCGGACACGTACACGATTACGGCGCCAAGTTTTTGGTTACTGCGGGGCTGCTGAACATCCTCGCCATCGTGGACGCCTACGAGATCGCGGCGGGGAGAAAAAGCTGATGCCCAAAGTCTCGCTTACGCATTTCGAGGCCGCACTCCTGTTCGCGTTTTTCACCTCGATTGTATTCGGCGTGGTCACCAAGACGAGTGACCGCGACCGGCTCCACTACGGGATTTACTGCTTTGTCTGGTTCCTTGTGGCCCTGTTCGGACTGGGCTGGCTGATGTACTTCGGTCACCGCTGAGCGGGCGCCGTCCGCTATACTCCGAACTATGCGTTGGTGGCTACCGCTGTTGGTGTCTGTGATCGCGCTGGGGCAGGAACCATCGCCGGAAGCGCCGGCCGCGCCTGCGCAGGAGCGTCCTGCCACGCGCGTGGCGGAACCGGAAATCCGCCCCTATGAGAAAGTCATTACCAAGGACGCCGTCACCCAGCGTGGGATCTTCACGGTCCATCGGATCAAGAGCCGGCTTTACTACGAGATTCCTCCGGCCGAGCTGGGCAAAGAGTTTCTCTGGGTGACGAAGGTGGCGCGCACGCCGGGCTTGGGCTACGGCGGCATGAGCGTGGCCAATCGCGTCGTGCGCTGGGAGCGGAAGGACAACCGCGTGCTGCTGCGCAACGTTTCCTACGAAGTCGTGGCGGATGATTCCCACCCCATTGCGCGGGCTGTGCGTGCGGTCAGCAACGAGACGATCATCATGGCCTTTCCCATCGAGGCGCTGGGGCCGGGCGGCGCTCCGGTGATTGACGTGACGCGCCTGTTCACGACCGAAGTGGCCGAGTTCACGCCCCGCGC
>JAPWUP010000209.1 GCA_028275505.1 Bryobacteraceae bacterium | reverse complement strand
GAGCCCGAGATCTTGCTGGTGGATGAGGTCCTGGCCGTCGGCGACGCCGCCTTCCAGAAGAAATGCCTGGGCAAAATGGGCGAAGTCGCCGGCGAGGGCAGGACGGTGTTGTTTGTGAGCCATAACCTCACCGCGATCACGGAGCTGTGTTCCGCGGCTATGCACCTGAGTTCCGGGGTTGTCCAAGCGATTGGACCGGCTGGCCAGGTGTGCGGCGAATACTTGCGGAAAGAAGGCACTCAGCCAGTGAGCTCGTGTGACGGGATATCCGTGCGGGTGGAAGTCCTCGACCACCAAGGGCGCGCCGCCCATGAATGGAGGCAGGGAGAGACCATCCGAATTCGCGTGCTAGTGGACTCTGAGCGCCCCTTGGAGCGGCCCTCTGTGGATGTGGCCTTCTGGACCCCGAACCATGTAAAGGTGTTCGCCGTGGAGGGCCGAAAGTTGGCCCAGCCGAAGGCACCCGACGCGCTCCGCAGCTTCGGTGTCGAGTTCCAGATCACGAACACCGGCCTCACGGCGCCGGAGCTTCACGTGGACGTGGGCGTCAAAGCAGAGCCGTCCCACACGTACGTCATGCTTTTGAGAAAGGCATGGTCGCTTTTGGTTGCCCTCCCGAGCACTGGGGTCTACGCTCGCCGGGACACAATTGTGTGTTTGCCGACCGAGGCTCGCGTGGTGAGCCTGGGGGACTCGTGTGCCTGAGGCTGTGTCGAAGGCCTTCTGGGATGAGCTACATCGGCTGGGAAAGCCTGAATACCGCCTTGAGAAGGTGCTTTTCCGAGACATCTTCGCACGCATCGTTCGACCCGGAATGAGCTGTTTTGAAGTGGGATGTTACCCTGGCCGCTACATGGTGTATCTCGCGAGGGAGCACGGATGCCATGTGTCCGGGATTGACTATACCAGTGAGTTTGAAAGGATTTGGGCACTCTTTCGTGAATGGCAAGTGCGCCCGCTCGATTTATACCAAGGTGATTTCCTTGCATTCAATCCCTCGAAACAGTACGATTTTGTGTATTCGCTCGGTTTTGTCGAGCACTTCAGTGAACTCGATGAAGTTCTGGCTCGGCACGTTCGATTGGTGCGGCCCGGCGGATGGCTGTTTATCGCGGCGCCTAATTTTCGTCGCGTACAGTACGTACTCCGGAGGTGGCTTGACCCGGCCGACCTGGATCGGCACTGCCTGGGAACGATGGATCTGGGCTGGTGGAGGCAGATCTTGACAAGGCTTGGGATGCGAGTCGTGTTCGACGGTTACTACAAAACTTTTGGCTTCTGGGTGTCCACTCAGCCGTCGTCTTGCATGGGGCGGCGGATTGTAAGATTCCTGAAGGGCTTCGGGGAGTGGGTTAGTGCCCGAGTGGACCTACCCAACCGCTGGACGTCGCCTTACCTGATTAGCGTCTCCCAAAAGGTGTAAAGTGTTCTGGCCGTGGTTGAGGGCGGGCCTTTGTTCGCTGCCGCTTTTCGGGTCGCGGCTGCGACTTCTAATCGTAGCGCAGGCCAGATTCCCGCTTCCGCCGGTTAGAGGCGGGGCAGCAAGCGTAGTGGCTTGGAACACAATTGCGTCGTTCACAGCGGGGACCGCGTGGTCCGTGTCTTTGTGGGATCCCCAAATGCGCTCGGTCATTTACGACCGTAGGTGGCACCTGCACGCGGATCTAAATTCTTTCCTCTGGCGAGCGGTCTTACGGATCGGAGAACGCCTTTGGCGGAGACGGTTGGGCAGTGAGTGGGATCGCCGGCAGCGGCTGCTGCTGGTGGCGGCGGTCATTGCTGCTTGGTTGACGAGGCCCTCGGTAGTAGTTCTGCATGCGACGAAGATGCGGCTACTGCTGACGCTCAAGTGGTTGTTGCCCAGAAGCAGGGTCGTTGCCTACCATCACAACAGCGAGGGACACTTGGCGGAGCCGGAACTGTTGCGGGCGGTGGGCACGGGGATCGACGGGCACGTCTTTGTGTGCCGGCACGCCGAAGTGCTGTTCCGCCAAACGATGGAGCGTCTTTTGCCGGGTCTGGAGCTCCATTCTGCTGTTGTGTACAACGGGGTGGACTTGAGCCGGTTCAGGCCCGATTCAGAACGGCGTCGTGTGCTGAGGGCTAACGCAAAGGTGAGAGACGACCAGGTGGTTCTGCTGTTCGCGGGGCGCTTGATCCCCAGGAAGGGTCTGGACAAAGTGCTCGCCGCCCTGGCGATTCTCTCGCCGCATTTGCGATCGTCTGCCGTGCTTTGGATAGCGGGCGGCTTGGACTATGGCGTAGAGGGAGATTCGGATTACCTGAGGGGCCTCAGGGCGATGGTCTCCGAGCTGGGACTAGAAGACCAAGTGTGTTTTTTCGGTTACCTTCCGCACGAGAAAATGCCAGATCTCTATTGCGCGAGTGATATCCTGGTCTTTCCCAGCACCGAGCCGGAAGGCATGCCCCTCGCGATCATTGAGGCGATGGGCTGTGGATTGCCGGTGGTGGCTTCTGCGGTTGGCGGAGTCCCGGAAGCCGTATCCGACGGGTTGTCTGGGTTCTTGGTGCGTCCGCCGGGGGATCCCTCGGCCATCGCACGGTCCCTTGCAGCCTTGATAAGCGACCCGGTTTTGCGTGGGAGGATGGGAACGTGTGCCCGGCGGATTGCCGAGGAACGCTTTTCCAAGGAGCAGATGGCAAAAGACCTGTTGGCCTTCATTGGCCAGTTGTCGAGCCGCAACCCGCGTCCAGCCCCTTGTCCGGTGGTTTCCTAGGACACAAAGAATAGGGAGGGGGACGTCATCTCAGACGCGGCGAAATTCTCGCCGAAGGGCTAGCACAGATTCCCGTGGCGGCGACCTGGCGAGGGACTCGCATGGTTCTCGGGTCGTCGCGGAGCGGTCCGGCGCGCCCTCGCGGCGGACGGGCAGCTTGTTAACCCTGTATTCGCTGCCCGGCGGGAAGCTTGTCTACAAGGGTACGGGCCTTCGTGGAGCAGCGGTGCATGTTATAGCGTTGTCCGAATTGGCAGGCGAGATAGCCGCGGCTTTGGACTCCCTTGCCGAGGCCATGCCCTACGGGGTGCACCTCACGGGTGCATGGCTGAGGACGTACGCCGAAGAATGCATGCCGCCGAACGCGGAGCCATTACTCCTGCTGGCGCGGGACGAGTTTTCGGGAGCGGTGGTCGGGGCCTTGCCGCTTCGCATCGAGCACGTCCGTGGCACCCGTTTCTGGACTCACCGCCGGCTGGTCCCTTTGGCACGCGGTCCATCTGATTTCTTCGACGTGCTGGCCGCGCCGGGCTGGGAGGAGCGGGTCTGCGAGGCATTGGCGGACTGGCTCCACCAGGAGCGCGCAGGGTGGGACCTCCTTGATCTGGACTGGCTCCCGGCTAACTCCAGTCGCTGGATATACTTCCGGGAAGCGCTCGCCCGACGAGGCTTTCGTGTACGGGTTGCGTCCACACAGAGCTTCTACGTCGTGGATACCAGCGCTGACTTCTCAACGCTGGAACAGAATTGCTACCGGAAGTCGCTTAAGGATTTGCGCCGACGTTTGAAACGCATGGCGGAGCAGTACGTTACGCCCAGACTCGCCATAGTGACCCGTGAAATCATCGTCTTGTTGCCTTCCCTGCTGTGCTTGTACGCCAAGCGCAGGCACGAGAAAGGCCAGAACGACTATTTTGGTCATCCAGCCCACCGCCGATTCTTCGAGCGAGTGATTGCGGCGTACGAGGAACGTGGCTGGGCGGAAGCCGCGGTGCTGGAGGGGCCGGATGGCAGGCTTTGGGCTGGGGCCATAGGCTGGCTATTAGGTGGCGCATGGTATTTGTACCTTCTGGTGATGGATAGCGAGTTTGGTGCCTATGCCCCAGGTAATATGTTGGTCTACGAACTCGTCAAGCGGTGTTGCGAGGACCCGCAGATCCGCGAATTCAACTTCATGCGCGGGGAAGCGCCGTACAAAGCCCAGTTCGCCACCGGCAAGCAGCTATACCATACGGTGAGAGTCGAGAATCCCTGGTCGGTGCGCCTCAAGCTGACTCGGGCGGCGACCCGGTTGGTGGCGGTGCGGGACGCAATCCTGCGCTGAGGAAGGTTCCGTGGGGCGAGTCTATTTCATACTCTCTATAAGATGTTGAGTGCGACAAAAGCCCCGACTGGAGCGTGCGGAAGCCGCTGTCCTTCCGTTCCGTTGTCGAGGGCATTCCGTCTAAGCTCATGCCGTTGTGCCAGACGTTGGGCTTGAAGCCCACCTTACTGCTCAGCCCGGAAGTGCTCCGGGACGACAAATCAGTGCAGGTTCTGGAGAAGCTGGAGCACTGCGAGCTGGGCGCTCACTGTCACGTCGAGTTTCTGGAACCCGGTGCGAACCTGGAGGCCAGCCGCACGGACGGCGTGCTGTGCGGTCTCGATCCGGCTTTGGAGCTGGCGAAATTAAAGGATCTGACCGAGCTGTTCCAGCGGCGCTTGGGTCGCAAACCGCTGAGTTTCCGCGCGGGCCGGTTCGCCCTTTCGCCGCGAACACTGGCTTGGCTGGCCGAACTCGGTTACAAGGTTGACAGTAGCGTTACACCGTTCAGGTCCTGGCATTTTGGTGACGGCCTGCTCGTCAATTACTGGGGCGCGCCCTGGGAGCCGTACCGTCCCAGCCATCGGGACTGCCGGCGCGAGGGCTCGTTGCCGATCTGGGAGGTGCCGGTGAGCATCGTTGACCGGACAATGGTGAACTGGCCGAGGTTCCTCTTGAGGCGGTTCCATGACCGCAGCCCATGGCTCAAGCGATGGCTCCCGAGGTTAGGCCTGTCGCCAAAACCCGTTTGGTTGCGACCGTTACGGAGCACGCCCGAGGAGATGAAATTGGCCGCTGATGCCATCGTGGCTTCTGGTCGCGGTTCCGCGACCGTCCTCAACGTGATGTTCCACAGCGTGGAGCTGATTCCGGGAGCGAGTCCGTACGCTCAAACGGAACGCGAGGTCGAGGAGCTGCTCGACAGCGTGCGAAGCTTGGCCAATCACGTGACTCGGCGCCATGGCGCGTGCCCGGTCACGCTCGGCGAGCTTCCAGGGATTCTGGGATGAGGTTTCGTCTCGTCACCACTCTGTTGTACATGCATGACCTGCGCGCCATTCCCGAGGTTCAGACTCGAGTTCCGGTGGAGGTTCGCAGGCTCGGGCCGGATGAGGTGGCGCGCCTGCACGAAGTCTGGCCCGTCAGTCTGGGGCAGATGCGGAAGCGCCTGAAGCGTGGGGATGCGTGTTACGTGGCGGTGCTCGACGGGCGCCTCGTCTGTTATGACTGGGTGCAGACCACTGGGTGGCACTGGATCCAGCCAGCCGGGCGCTGGCGCCGTGTAAGGCCGGGGGACTTGTGGATCTATCACGCGCGCACCGCGGACTCGGTTCGGGGCTGCAGAATACAGCCGCGTGTGCTCACGGAGATACTGAAGCAGTTTCGCGAACGCGGCTGGCAAAGAGCTTGGATTTACACCACTGCGGATAACGTAGCCTCCCAGAGGGCGCAGGCCCACGCCGGATTCAGACTGGACCGAGTGTGGCGGGCGCTCCGGCTCGGCCAGAGAGTGGCAGTTCCGCTGCCTGGGCCGGCACATTTTCCGAGCGAGTGAAGTTCGCTGGAAGCCGGGGAGGAGGCGATCTCTGAACATCGCTCACATCATCGGCACTCTCGGTGGCTATGGGGTCCAGCGCCTGATCCTTGGCCTGGCTGGAAGCCGCGCGCTGGGATCATCCCGGCATTTCGTGGTTTGCACCTACGCCGCCAGCGGCGAGCTGGCCCGTGCCTTCCAGGAGGCCGGCGTGGCTGTGTACGCTTGCCCCTTCCGCTGGCCCGAGCACCCGCCGCAGCGCCCTTACCGGTTCTGGCGCTGGCTCCGGGAGTGCATGGTTCACACTTTCGCGTGGCGGCTGGCCCGGTTGCTTCGCCAGATCCGCGCGGACTTGGTCCATACCCACGTGACCGCATGGATTGACTTGCAAGCGAAGGCGGCGCTCGAATACGCGCGGCTTCCTTGGGTTTGGACGCTGCACGGAGTTTATTCGCCCGAGGGCCAGGAGCTGGCACGCTGGCGACGGGCTGCTGCATTGGCGGCTTCGCGCAAGTCCTGCGTCACGGCGGTCTCTCGGGCCATCGCCGATCATTGGCGCGAACTCGGACTTGGCGACCTCCCGGCGCCGCAAGTGGTCCCCGGCGGGATCCGACTGGGCTTGAACTCAGCGGCGCGGAGCCGACCGGCGCCCTGGCGGCAGGCCCTCAGGATTCCCGATGACGCCGTGGTATTCGGAACGGCGGGACGGATGCATCCGGTGAAAGGTCACGAGGTGTTCGTCGAGGCTTGCGCGCTGCTTGCCGACCGTCAACCACGAGCTTATTTTGTGCTCGCGGGCGACGGCCCCCTGCACCAGCGACTCGTGGCAAAGGTGGGCGCACTGGGCTTGAGCCGGCGAATTCTTTTCGTGGGTTATCAAGCCGATATCGAAGACTTCCTCGGCGGCCTTGACGTTTTCGTTCTGCCTTCCCGCTCAGAGGGGTTGGGCTTAGCTTTGGTCGAGGCCATGGCAGCCGGACTGCCCTGCGTGGCGACGCGCGTGGGCGGCGTACCGGAAGTTTTGGAAGACGGTTGCGGCCTGCTGGTTCCTCCCGAATCGCCCTCCGATCTGGCAAACGCCATGGA
>JAPWUP010000208.1 GCA_028275505.1 Bryobacteraceae bacterium | reverse complement strand
AGAACGAGTAGGCGCGCCCGGTTTCCACGCGATCGCGCATGGCGCGGAATTTCTCGCCGCCCAGGGCGGTGAGGGCGCGTTCAAGGAGCTGGCGACCGGTGACCTGGCGATCCTGGGCCGCCAGAAGAGCGGAGGCAGCGAGGAAGCAACGGATGAGGGCACGGATGCTCACCGGAACCTGGTCTCCCTCCAGTTCGCAGTGTAGCGGAAAGGGGTGGGCGAGAGCGGCAGGGTGGCGGGGAGTGGGCGGGGGTGGCCGCAAACGATAGATACTGCTAATAGATATTTTTCTTGACAGCCTACAACATATTGGGTCATCATCGAAAACGTCGCCCCTGCGCCCCCGGCGCTCGCCGCCGACCGCAGCGCCTCCGGTGGCCCGCTGCTCGGCTCCGCCGGCCAGGGGCCAGACGTGATACCGTTTTCGCCAAGGAGTTCTCGTCATGGGTCAGTTGAGTGTCCATACGCCTTGCACCCCCCAAGTTCCCAGGCGGAATCTCCGTCCCCAGGAACGCACCGGAATCAGTTTCCCGCGCTACTTCACGGCGCGGCTGGAACCCGGCAAAACCCCCTATGACGAAATCCGCTGGGAGCTGCGCCACTGCTCGATCACCAACGACAAAGGCGAAATCATCTTCGAGCAGCGCGATGTGGAGGTTCCCGCCGACTGGTCGCAGACCGCAGCCAACATCGTGGCCAGCAAGTACTTCCACGGCCGCCTCGGCTCGGAGGAGCGCGAGCGCAGCGTCGCCCAGCTCATCCGCCGCGTCGTGGATACCATCACCGCCTGGGGCAAGGAGGGCCGCTACTTCCGCACCGACGAGGACGCGGAAAACTTCCGCCTCGAGCTGGCCCACCTCATGCTCTATCAGAAAGCCTCGTTCAACTCGCCGGTCTGGTTCAACGTCGGCGTGCCCGAGGCCCGCGGCTACGGCTATTACTACGACGCCGAGACCGACGCCATCCACAAACTCGAACCCGGCGGACGCGTGCGGCCCCAGTGTTCGGCCTGCTTCATCATCTCGGTCCGCGACTCCCTCGAGTCCATTCTGGATCTGGCCAAAATCGAGGGCATGCTCTTCAAGTGGGGCTCGGGCACCGGCACTAACCTCTCGCCCTTACGCGAACGCAATGCGCCGCTGTCCGGCGGCGGCCGCGCCTCTGGCCCGCTGAGCTTCATGAAAGGCTTCGACGCCTTCGCCGGCGTCATCAAAAGCGGCGGCAAGACGCGCCGCGCCGCCAAAATGGTCATCCTCAACATTGACCATCCCGACATCGAGGAGTTCATCTGGTGCAAGGCCCGCGAAGAAAAGAAGGCGCACGTGCTGATTGACGCCGGCTACGACCCCTCCCTGGACGGCGAGGCCTACAGCTCCATCTTCTTCCAGAACGCCAACAACTCCGTCCGCGTCACCGACGAGTTCATGCGCGCCGTGGTCGAAAACGGCGAATGGTGGACGCGCTCGCGGCTCAGCGGCCAACCCGTCCGCCGCTACCAGGCGCGCGACCTGCTCCGGCAGATCGCCGAAGCCACCCACCAGTGTGGCGATCCCGGCATGCAGTTCGATACCACGATCAATCGCTGGCACACCTGCAAGGCCAGTGGCCGCATCAACGCCTCCAACCCCTGCTCCGAGTACATGTTCCTCGACGATTCCGCCTGCAATCTGGCCTCGCTGAACCTCATGAAGTTCCTTGGCCCCGATGGTCAATTCGACGTCGAGGCGTTCCGTCACGCCGTGGACACCATGATCCTGGCGCAGGAAATCATCGTGGACAACGCCAGCTATCCCACCGAGAAAATCGCCGAGAATTCCCACAACTTCCGGCCCGTCGGCCTCGGCTACGCCAATCTGGGCTCGCTGCTGATGGCTCTCGGCCTGCCCTACGACAGCGACGAAGGGCGCGACTACGCCGCGGCCATCACTGCGCTGATGACCGGCCAGGCCTATCTGACCAGCGCACGCCTCGCCCAGGCCCTCGGCCCCTTCCCCAGCTACGCTCCCAACGAAGAATCGTTCCTGGAAGTGATCCGCATGCACCGCGGCGCGCTCAGCAACATCAACCCGCGGCGCGTTCCCGCCGCCCTGTTCGAAGCCGCGCAGCAGTGCTGGGATCAGGCCTACGAGCTGGGCCGCGCAGTGGGCTTCCGCAATGCCCAGGTCACCTTGATCGCTCCCACGGGCACCATCGGTTTCATGATGGACTGCGACACCACCGGCATCGAACCCGATCTGGCCTTGGTCAAGTACAAGAAACTCGTGGGCGGCGGAGTGATCCGCATCGTCAACAACACCGTGCCCCAGGCCCTGTTCCGGCTCGGCTACACCCCGGAGCAGGTCGAGCGCATCGTCAGCCACATTGACGCCACCGGTTCCATCGAAGGCGCGCCCGACATCAAGCCGGAGCACCTGCCCGTCTTCGATTGCAGCCTCAGACCTGCCAACGGCACGCGTTTCATTCACCACATGGGCCACATCCGCATGATGGCCGCCGTCCAGCCCTTCCTCTCCGGCGCCATCTCCAAGACGATCAACATGCCCGAGGACTCCACCGTCGAGGACATCATGAACGCCTACATCGAGAGCTGGCGGCTCGGCCTGAAAGCCGTGGCCATCTATCGCGACGGCTCCAAGCGCACCCAGCCGCTCAGCGCCAAACCCGATAGCGAGCGCAAAACCGCCGCTCCCGCAGAGAGGGTCGTCTACCGCCCCGTCCGCCGCAAACTCCCCGACGAGCGGCAGTCCATCACCCACAAGTTCTCCATCGCCGGCCACGAAGGCTACATCACCGTGGGTCTCTATGAGGACGGCACGCCGGGCGAGATCTTCATCACCATGGCCAAGGAGGGATCCACCATCTCCGGCCTCATGGACGGCTTCGCCACAGCCATCAGCTTCGCCCTGCAGTATGGCGTGCCCCTGAAGTTCCTGGTGGACAAATTCAGCCACGTGCGTTTCGAACCTAGCGGCTGGACCAACAACCCGCAGATCCCCTACGCCAAGTCCATCCTCGACTACATCTTCCGCTGGCTCGGCGCCAAGTTCCTCGGCCCCGAGTACGCAGTCACGGAAGCGGGCGAAGCTCCCAAACTTCGCCCCACCGAGCCCGAACTGCAACCCAAGCTGCCCTTTGACATCCCGCCCGGCGACGCGCCTCTGTGCTCGGAGTGCGGTTCGCTCATGGTTCGCAGCGGCAGTTGTTACCGCTGTGCCAATTGCGGCGGCACCTCCGGTTGCGGATAAACTCATAGAGATGCTCGCGGGCGCGGCGAGTATCATGGTGGGCATGACCCACGCCGCCAGCCTTTCTCGCCGCGCCTTTTTTCCGTTCCTCATCCTCTCGCCGTCGGAGCGCAGGCGGCCCAACATCCTCGTCGTGATGTCGGACCAGGAATCGGCGCTGCTGCCGGGGCCTGCCTCGCTGCCTCACCGGCGCCGCCTCACCGAGCGCGGAGTCACTTTCCGCTACGCCTTCGCCAACACGCCGCAATGCTCGGCGGCCCGTTCCGCCCTGCTCACCGGGCTGGAGCCGCACCGCACGGGCGTCATCACCAACGTGGATGCCGGCTCCCTGGGCAAGCCCCTTTCTCCCAAGCTGCCCACCTTGGGTTCCGTGCTTCGCGAGGCCGGCTACCGCACCGGCTACTTCGGCAAATGGCATCTGGGCAACGACGAGCGCGGCCTGGCGCAGTTCGGCTTCGATACGTACGCGCCATGGAAGTCCGACGAGTCCACCGCCAGGGAAGCCGCGCAGTGGATCCGCTCGCAGCCCGAACCCTGGCTGGCCTGGGTCTCCTTCGTCAACCCGCACGACATTTACCAGTTCCCGCGCTTGATGGCCAGAGTCGAGCCCAGACCCGGCGTGCGCCCGCCTGCCTCAGGGCCGGAGTCGCTCGAGGGCAAACCCTCCGAGCAACGCGAGTACATGGAGCGCGATCAGGGACGCGTCGCGCGGCGCTACGGTCCCGCGGAATGGATTCGCTACCGCACTTACTATCTCGAGCTGGTCGAGAAAGTGGACGCCTTGCTCGGCCAGGTGCTCGACGCCTGCCCGCTGGAGGGCACGGTCGCGGTCTACACCAGCGATCACGGCGACGCCCTGGGCGAACACGGTCTGCCCTTCAAAGGCCCGTTCATGTACGAGCCGTTGATTCGCATTCCTCTGGTGATCGCTTCGCCGGGCGGGGAACTGGGCCGCGGTGAACGCACGGACCTGGTCACGCAGGCCGACCTGGCGCCGACGCTGGCCGCCCTGGCCGGAGTCCCCTGGCCTTCCCCCGTCTCCGGCCTGAACCTTGCGCGAGCGCGCGACCAGCGGCGCGAAGTGTTCCTGGAATACTACGCGAAACAAAAATGGGTGAATCCGATTCGGACCATCCGCACCCGCCGCTGGAAGCTCAACCGCTACGATCGCGGCAACGTGGAGCTCTACGATCTGGAGCGCGATCCGGACGAGGTGCGGAACCTCGCTGCCGAGCCTTCTCTGGCCGGCTTGCGCAAACAGCTCGAGGAACGGTTGGACGCGTGGCGCAAACCGTGGCTTGAAAGCGCACTGAGAAGTCCCGCCGCCGCGGCCACTATATAGGCAAAACCACAGTCCTCCAGGGGCGTCTCACGGGGGCGCCCAACGGCTCACTGCACGAGTCAGCCCGCGCCGGGCGGCTGCCCTGCCAAGCCGCCCGGCCCCTCAACTCTGACCCAGAATCCGCCGCACCCGCTCCACGTTCTCGCGCACCTGATCGCTGTAGCGCGGGTACATCCCCACGATCACGGCGTCTGTCGGCTTGATGTTTTCAAAGGCCGTCTGGAACGCGCGCTCGATGCTCTCGGGGCTGTCCGTCAGCCGGCCCGCCGCCAGAATCTTGAAGGCCAGGCAGGGCTTGCGGGACTGCCGGATGGCTCGGAACATTCGCGGGGGGTCCTGCGGCAGGTAAACTTCACCCAGCGGTCGCTGCCCCAGCAGGTTTACGATCTCCTGCTCGGTCCGCGTGAGCCGATATACGCAGGTCATGAAAAAGTCAATGTCCCAGCCGCGGCTCTCCACTTCCTCCACCACCAGCGGATTGTGCGTGGAAAGGCCCACGAGCACGCCGCTGTCGCGCACCGCTTTGAGGAAGTCCTGGATCTTGCCCTGCTCTCCCGCCCGCCAGCGCCGGTCCGTCGTGCCCCCGTGGTGCACGATGCCGATCGGCCCCATGCGCGCAATCTTCGGGATCCAGCTCAGATCCTCCTCCATCCGCCGCGAGCTCAGCAGGATCCACTGGATCTTTCCCCCTTGCTCGCGGTAGCGCTGGATGTCCTCCAGCCCGCGCCTGGCATCGGAGAGTTGCCACGTGTTGATGCCATTCTCCTCACAGGCGCGCACGGTCTTGAGCACGTTCTCGGGCGTGGACCACTCCAGCATGTGCTGGTCGAACAGCCGGTTGAAGTGCGAAAAGCCGTAAAAGGGATTGGCGCCGAGAATCAGGCGGGTCACCTCGTATTTGCCGAGACGGATCGTGGGAAGCAGGGGCGCGGGCGCGGTCGGAGCGGCGAGGGCCGCGGACGCCCCGAGAAACTGCCGACGCGTGGTTTCCATGGACGAGCCCTCGGGGGCTATTCTACCTGCGTTCGTAACGCCCCATGTACTGCGCCTCAGCTAGCACGTGGCCCTTGAGGGCCCGGTCCAGCTCGGCCCTCCGCGCCCCTTCGGCCAGCTTCAGCGACTCCACATCCAGCGCGTAAAGTTTGAAGAAATAGCGGTGCGGGCCGTGACCGCGCGGCGGGCAGGGTCCGCCGTAGCCGCGCTTGCCAAAATCGTTCGTCCCGCTCACGCCCATCTGCCCCGGCTTGAATCCCTGCGCGATGGCGTGGACCCCGGCCGGAATATCCCACAACAGCCAGTGATTCCAGATCCCCACCGGCGCATCGGGATCGTCCATGATGAGCGCGAAACTTCTCGTGCCCGGCGGCTCCCCGCTCCACTCCAGAGCCGGCGACAAGTCGGCCCCATCGCAGGTATGCAGCTTCGGGATCATGCTGCCTTCCGCAAACGCGCTGATGACCAGTTTCATGACCAGCCTCACCTCCTCATGACTTGTCTGCCTTACTTGTGTGCCTTACTTGTCTGCCCTCAGCGCCCGATCGAGCGCCTCCACGAAGAAATGTTCACCCCACATGACAGACTCGTTCACGCCGAGCTTCTTGTGCAGGTGATAAACCCCGCCTTTCAGGATTCCCTCCCATTCGGGATCGTCCCGCGCCACCCAGCGCGTGGCCAGGGTGCGCAGAATGTGCCGCGCCGCTGCCGCGTAGAGCGCCCCCTTTGCCCGGTCCGTCAGCAGCCCGGCGAGCTGCAACAGTCCCGAAGCAGCAATGGCGGCCGCGGAAGTGTCTTGCAGTTGCCGGCTTTCCTCGGGTGCATCGTAGTCCCACGGCGGCACGCCGTCAGTGGGCGTGTGCGTCAGGTAATAGTCCGCGCAGGCCTCCGCGGTCGCCAAAAACCGCGGATCCCGCGTGTAGCCGTAAACCGTGCCGAACCCGTAGAGCGCCCAGGTCAGCCCGCGCGACCAGCAGGAATCCCCGCGCCAGCCCTGATGCGTGCTCTGGCGCAGGAACTCGCCCGTTTCCGTATCGAAAAGCCCTTCGTGGGCCGTCGAACCGTCGCCCCGCACCAGATAGCGCCGCGTGGTCAGGCAGTGCTGGA
>JAPWUP010000207.1 GCA_028275505.1 Bryobacteraceae bacterium | reverse complement strand
CCACAACTCCCCGTAAGGCTCGCGTTCGTTGTCGTGATCGGCGTCCACAGCCCACGCGCACGGCGAAAGCAACAGGCGCGCGCCCATGCGGGCCAGCGAGTGCCCCAACGCAAGGGACTCCGGGAAATTGTCGGCACAAATCGTGAGGGCGAGCGTGCCGAGCGCGGTTTCTACCACAGAAAGCGAATCGCCTGTGGCGTAGAGATCGTGCGCGATGCTCAGCTCGTTGATCTTGCGATGCTTGAGCAGGATGCGGCCTTCGGGCGAAACGAGCACGGCGGCGTTGTAGAGGCGGTCGCCGGCGCGTTCCGTCAGTCCGGCTGCCACGTAGAGGCCGGCCTCGCGCGCCGCCTGGCAGATGACGTCACTGAAATCGCCGGGAATCGGCTTGGCCAACTCACGCGCGCCGGGGAACGTCCAGCCCAGGTCGAGACATTCCGGCAGTACGACGATGTGGTAGCCGCGCTGCGCTGCTTCCCGGATCATGCGTACGGCGCGGCCAAGGTTACCCGCGGCATCGCCTCCTTCCACCAGCATCTGCCCCATGCCCAGAAGAAATTCGTTGGCAGCCACGCCCGTTCCCTCGTGACGAGTCTAGCGCGCCAGCGACGTCCTGCTGGACGGCAACGGTCGGCCTCTTGTACGCTGAAGCGTAAGGAGTTCCGTCCCCAGGTTATGGCCAGACGCAAAGCTGAACGGGTCGCTTTCCAGGGGGAACTGGGAGCGTTCAGTCAAGAGGCGGTGTACAAGCTGCTCGGCGAGAAAGTGGAAGTTGTGCCCCTGCCCAGCTTCCAGGAGGTTTTCCAGAGTCTCAAGCGCAAGGACGTGGACGCCGCCGTGATCCCGATCGAGAACTCGCTGGCCGGCTCGGTGCACGAGAACTACGATCACCTGCTGAATTTCGATTTCCGGATTGTGGGCGAGACCAACGTCCGCATCAATCACAATCTGATCGCGCTGCCCGGCGTCCGTTTCCGGCAGATACGTCGCGTCTACTCGCACCCGGTGGCGCTGGGCCA
Organism: Bryobacteraceae bacterium; assembly: GCA_028275505.1. Classification (GTDB taxonomy): domain Bacteria; phylum Acidobacteriota; class Terriglobia; order Bryobacterales; family Bryobacteraceae; genus DTHT01. The sequence continues at coordinate 5,714 of JAPWUP010000207.1, read as the reverse complement.
GTGCCTGCGCTTCTTCGCGCGCCATCCGCGACTGGAAAAAGTGCCGTTCTACGACACGGCGGGCAGCGTGAAGATGATCGTGGAGCAGCAACTGACCGACGCCGCAGCCATCGCTTCGGCGGTGGCGGCCAAAATCTACGGGGCCCGCATCCTGAGACGATCCATCGAGGACGACCGCCGCAACTACACCCGTTTCTTCCTGTTGCGCCGCGCCGAGGATGTGCGCGCGACGCGCCCGCCGGCGGCGGGGTCGGACCGCTGGAAGACTTCTCTGGTCTTCACCACGCGCAATATCCCCGGGGCGTTGTTCCGGGCGCTGGGCGCCTTCGCGCTGCGCGACGTCAATCTCACCAAGATCGAGTCCCGCCCGCTGCGCGGCAAGCCGTGGGAGTATCTTTTCTACCTGGATCTGATCGGCCACGTGGAGGAGCCGCGGGTGCGGAACGCCCTCAGCCATCTGGCCGAGCTGGCCGACTTTCTGCGCGTGCTGGGCTGCTACCCGCGCGGCGAGTGAAGGCGGGCGCCGGCCGGAACCGACGCCCGCGAAGGCCTCAGAACTGCAACTGGAGCGAGAACTGCCAGGAGCGCGGCGGCTCCTGAGCGGTCACCGTGCCGAAGGCCGAGCTGGTGGGCGTCGTGTTGGGCGAGCGCAGCACGACCTCGTTGAGCGCGTTGAAGGTGTCTGCGCGGAAGATCATGGACGCCTTCTCGTGCAGGCGGAAGGTCTTGCGCGCCGAGAAGTCCCACCGTCGCTGGGAGTCGGTGCGAATGTTGGAATAGCGCAGCGGGGCCGTCCGCACGTTCCAGGCCAACTGCTGGCGGCTGTCGCGGTTGAACACGTCGGTGTTGAACCAGCGGTCGGTGTTGCGTTTGTTGGAGGGCAGCCGGATTTGCCTGGTGTCGCCGATGAACAGCGCCTGGCCGAAGCCCAGCGGCGCGCCGCTCTGTCGCTGGTAGACGCCGCTCAACTGCCAGCCGCCCAGGAAGAAGTTGAGCGCCGGATGCCAGTTGGCGCCCCACTTGCGCCCCTTGCCGAAGGGCAGCTCCCAGATGCCGCTGCCGGTCAGACGATGGGCGCGGTCAATGCTCGAAAGCGATTCGTAAGGCATGGGATCGAACGCGTTGAGGAACTCGATCGCCTCCATCGCCTTCGACCACGTGTAGGCGATCTGGAGCGTGTAGCCTTTGGAGAAGCGCTTCTCCATGCGAGTTTGCAGCGAGTGATACCAGGAGTAACCCGCCGGATCCTCGTACTGCACGCTGCTGAAGTGCGGATACTGCGTAAGCAACTGCGCCCGCGTGATCGTGGAGCTGGTGAATTGCGGGTGCAGGCCGTAGAAGGGGCTGGGGAAGTTGGCGCTCAGGAAATCAATCGTGGCCTGGTCGCGGTAGGGCAGCGTGCTGTAGTACTGCTTGGGCGTGAAGCTGAGATTGCGGGTCACGCCCGCCCGCGTGGTGCGGTTGCCGACGTAGGAAGCTTCCAGGACGTGGCCTCCGGGCAGCTCGCGCTGGAAACCGAGCGACCAGCGTTGCGCGTAGGGGGCTTTCCGGTTCTTGGCAAAGAACGTCGTCGTCTGCCCCAGGGTGGTCTCCAGACCGCCCGCAGCGCCTAGCACCGGCAGCAGGCCGTTCGGTAACGGGTTGTCCAGGGTGGCGACCCAGGTCAAGCCGTTATCGTTGGAAGCCACGATGGGCGTGGTGCGGCTGAAGCCGGAAAGAATCGAGTTCGTGCGCAGGATGCCGATCGAGCTGTAGAAGATCCCGTAGCCGCCACGGAAGACGGTCTTGGGATTGAGCTGATAGGCGAGACCCACGCGCGGCATCCACAGCAGCGCCTGGCCGCTCCAGTACTCGCGCGGATTGCCTCCAACGCCGGCGAATGTGACGCCGCCCTTGACCTTGAACTGCTCGACCGGCAGTTCGGGGATGGGCCTCTGCGCGTAGCGCGCCACTGCGGCGGGCTCGATGGGGTTCGGGCTGACCGCGTCGAACTGCGTCACCGAGCGGTTGAAGCGTTCCGTGATGGGCGATTCGTGTTCCACACGCAGGCCCAGATTGAGCGTGAGCTTGCGCGAAACCTTCCAGTCGTCCTGGAGATAGAAGCCGAAGTACTTGTCTTGTTCGGCGTAGCTGCCGGTGCGTGACATGCTGCCGCCCGGGATCCCGGCGAGCAGTGCGATCATCTCGGCGCCCACGGGCGGGGCCGGGCTGTTGTCCAGCGGCCCGCGAGCCCAGTAGTTGCTGAAGCTCAGGTCAGGCGATACGTCGGTCGGGAAGCGGTTGCGGAACTCGCGAAACACCGTGACTTCGGGACCAAAGCGGACGTTGTGATCGCCCTTCAGCCAGGTGAAATTGGCTACCGCGCTGTGGCTGATCGAAGCAGTGACGCCGTCGCCCGACTCCCAGTTGCTGATCGTGGAGAGCGAGCCGACGCTGATGCGCGGGATGGTGGCGAGCCGGCGATCCACGAGACTGGCCAGAGTCTGCGAGAACCCCAGCGAGGTCAGGTCAAAGCCGCGGCTGACGCGCCGTTCGGGGAACTCCTGCTGTGCAACCCCGTAACGGAAATTGAGCACGAGGCCGGGCGAGAACATGTGCACGTCGTCCAGCGCGATGCCGCGATTGATCCGGTTGAGAATGATGCCCGCCACGTCGTTGCCGAACAGGCGGTTCTTGTCCTCTTCCCAGAAATCGCGGTGGAAGCGGATGAACATGCGGTTCTTTTCGCTGAAAGCGTGATCGAACCGACCGATCGTCGTCCAGTAATCCTCCTTGGCGGGCCGGGAGAAGAAGAAATTGTTACGCCCGTCGGCCGTGCCGGGCTGGTTGGGTAGCGGGTACAGCGCCAGGATCTTCTTGGCGACCGGGTGAATGCGGCTGGCGGGGAAGATGTTGCCCGGCAGCGGCTGCCGGCTGTATCGCCCGCCCGGAGCGACGGCGATCGTAGCAGGATCGTAGAGCTGGTAGCTGGCGCCGAGCTTGAGCAAGTCCGAGAAATCGCCGTTGCGCCAGTTCTCGCGCGGCACGGTGGAAATCATGGAACCGCCGACGTTGGGATCGCCGAACTTGTTAGCCTCCCAGGTGAAGAACCAGAACGTGCGGTTCTTGCCGTTGTAGAGCTTGGGCAAATAGACCGGGCCGCCACCCGCCAGCCCGTAGCGGTTGTCCGTGTAAGGCGGGATTCGCTGGCCGGAACGGTTCTGGTAGATGGTGGGGCAATCGAAGGCGGAATTGCGCAACCACCACCAAGCCTGCCCGTGCAGCGTATTCGTTCCGCCTTTGGTGCTGACATTTACCAGCGCCCCCAGCGTGCGGCCCACGGAGGCATCGAAGGACGAGGTCTGCACCTTGAATTCGGACAGGGAAGCGGTGGGCGGCGAGAACGCCACGCGCGGGCTGGTGCCGTCCGAGTACACGTTCGGCACGCCGTCAATGGTGAAGAAGTTGCCGTAGTTGCCGCTCCCGTCGGTGGAGAACTGCGAGGGCGCGTTGTTGAACGGCGCCTTGCGCAAGCGCATGTCGGTGCCGTTGACCGTGCCAGGGGCCAGATGCACCAAGTCCATGGCGTTACCCGCGAATAGCGGCAGTTCCGTGATCCTGCGCTCGTCCACCACCTGGCCGAGCGAGGCCTCCGCCGTCTGGAGCAGCGGCGTCTCGGCGGTGACTTGCACGGCTTCGCTGACGTCGCCGAGCGCCATCTGGATGTTCAGCTCCACGCTGTCGTTGACGCGGATCTGCACGTTTTCGCGCACGAACTTCTTGAAACCGGCGTGTTCGGCGGTCACCGTGTATACGCCGGGAACCAGGAATGGCAAGGCGTAGTTGCCCGATTCATTGGTTCGGGTAGACGCGACGACTCCCGTGGCCGCGTTGATAGCGCGGATTTCAGCGCCGGGTACCACCGCGCCGCTGGGATCGGTGACGCGGCCCACCAGCGCGCCGCGGGCGTCCGCCGTCTGGGCGCTTGCGATCATCGCCGGCAGCAAAATGAGAGCTATGGCATGGGTAACGAGAGAAAGTCGCATGATGACCCTGATCCTCTGCGCAAAATTTCCGGCTCCGAGGTCCGGATAGAGGCATTATACTTCTCACTGGCCGCTCATCAGCGGCAAAAGGCGGCGCTATGAAGTCCACAGCATGCACGCGACGCAACCTGCTGGCTGCTCCCGCGGTGACTCTCTCGGGGAAGTCGGCCTCTGGCGGCCCGAACATACGCTGGGCCTTGGGCATGGTGACATGGGTCGTTCGCGCCCAGCGCGAAAAGAGGCCTCTCGGCTGGGAGGAAATTCTTTCCGATATTGCCCAGGGCGGCTTCGAGGGGCTGGAGGTTTACACGCAGAACACCTTGCCGGTCAACGACGAGAACATGGAGGCTCTCTATCGCCTGCTCGAGTCGCGTTACAAGCTCAGGCTCTCAGGGATCTACTGGGCCGACCGGTTTCACTTGGAATCCGAGCACGACCGCATCCGCAAGGAGTGCCATCGCTTCCTCGGCTACCTGAAGCGGTTCGGTGCGGACCGCTTGATCATCGGCCCGCCTGGGCCGGAGGTGGAAGACGAGCGGCGGGCGATCTCGGCCATGGCGCGGATCATGAACGAGGTCGGCAGGATCGCGCTGGAGCAGTACGGGATCAAGGTGGCCGTCCACCCGCACGTGGGCGGCCTGATCGAGAACCCGCGCCAGATCGCCCAGCTCATGCGGGAGACCGATCCCCGTTACTTCAATCTCGCGCCCGATACGGCGCAGCTCTGGATGGGCGGCGGGGATCCGGTACGCATGTTCGAGGAGTACAAGCGGCGGCTGGTCTACATCCACTACAAGGACATTCGCGCGTACCACCGCGGGTTAAAAGGCTACCTGGACAACGTGGTGGAGCTGGGCCGGGGAGTTATTGACTTCCCGGCCCTTCACCGCATCCTGAAGAGTATTCGCTACCGCGGCTGGATAACGATTGACCTGGACAACGCGCGAATTTCACCGCTCGAGAGCGCGCGCATGCAGCGGGAATATATAGACCGAGTACTGGCACCGATCTACGCTTGAATTCGGGCTGAGACTTGGTACGGCAGGCGCGAGGCCAGACCGGCGCTCAGCTCTGCCGCGTCCCCCGAATCACTCCCTGGCTGTTGGGACCCTTCCAGGTGCCTTCCAGCTTGTTGCCTTCGATCCGGGCTTCGACCGTGTAGACGTCGCCCTCGATCCTCACCTTGAAGGTGAACACGCCGTTTTCGTATCGCGGCTCTTCCATGATGTATTCGCCGGGGGCGCCGCTGATGGTTCCGCTCAGCTTGCCGCCTTCTTCTTTAACCACGACGGCCCAGCTGTACTGAGCCCCGTCGGGGCTGTCGGAAACGCATTGCCAGGTGCCTACCACCGGCTTGTCCGCCGCAACGAGCAAAACGGCTCCCAGAAGAGTCAGAAGGAAGGCTGCAAAGATTCGCATAGGGCAAAACCTCGGTTCAACAATGCAGGGACTCTGTTGTATGATAGCATCCCGTCGGGCAGCGACGGAGGCCACTATGCGATCCCTGACTCTGAGCGTAGCAGTGCTGCTGGCTGCGGGGACCCTCCTCGCGCAGCGGCAAAGGTTCACCATCAACACGGAGACGCCCGAAGGGCAGTTGCTTCAGCAGATCGGCGAGCAGGAAGACCCGGTCCAGAAGCTGGCCTTGCTCGAGAAGTTTGCCGCCGCTTATCCCAACCATGAGGCCAT
>JAPWUP010000058.1 GCA_028275505.1 Bryobacteraceae bacterium | reverse complement strand
CAGTCCCTGGCGCGGTGGAGCTGACGGCTACTCGAAGATCTTCTCGACCGGGATGATCCTCACATTCTCGGGCTTCAGGTTCAGCTTCCAGGCAGCCACAATCTTGTCTTCTTCGAGAATCTCGGCGGGTTTGGGCGCGTTGTAAGTGATGGGAGAAGGTTCGTCAGCCAGAAGCCGGGATCGCAGCGCCTCGCAATTCTTCGCTACCAGCACGATATGCAGGTCCGTGGTGCGGAGATGTTTTCGAATCGCGCGGTTGACCTCGTCCACGGTCAAGCGCGCCAGAGCCTGTTTGATGTAAGTGTTGTAGTCCGGGATCCCGTAGAAGCGGCTGTCAATGGCGTAACCCAGCTCCGCGGTCTTGGTCCGCGTCAGCAGGTTCACGTATTTGGAGAGAAACTGGCGCGTTCTTTCGAACTCTTCCCGGGTAAGTCCGAGGCGGATCAGGCGATCCAGCTCGTACATGGCCAGGCGCAGTGCGAAGTGGGCGGTGTCAGGTTCCACCGGACGGATCCAGATCTGGAAGATCTGCTGCCGGCGGGCCAGGTTGGGATCGGGCTCGAACTGGAACATGCCGCGGGGAAAATACTCGATATAGGCATAGTCTCCGTAATTGAGGCCGCGGAGTTCGCGCATGCGCTGGAACAGCCGCCCGCCACTCATGCGATGCTGGCCGAACCAGGACTGGGCGACGAGCAGGGCCGGGTAGTCAGGGTGGCCTCGACGCACAGCAATCGGAAAGCCGATCGAGCAAGCAACCGCGCGGGTGTCCTTCTCGATCAGGGTGACGTGACGACCACGGATCGGTGGCGGCTCGGGGAGCCTGACAGCGGGAGGCGGACCTGCAGGCAACTGCGCGAAGTCCTTGCGCACCCGCTCCGCGAAATCGGCTGGATAGCCGCCTGCGAGGCCGATGATCAGGTTGGATCGGGTATAGTTCCGCCGATAGAATTCTTGCAAGTCTTCGAGCCGGAGTTTCTGCAAAGCCGAGACCACGCCGGCGTTGTGATGACCGTAGGGATGGCCTGAGTAAATGAGGTTGTAAAGGACTTCCTTGCCCAGCTCCTCGTCGTTGTTGCCCCGCAAAGACACGCGCAGGAAGTTGATGGCATCGTCGCGCAAGCGGTTGAGGTCCTCCTGGCGCCAGCCAGGCTCGAGCAACATGCCCCGGAAGACCTTGTAGAATTCGTCGAGGTTGTCCAGGTGGGTGTTGGCATGGAAAACCGTCATCTCTTTGTCCACCTGGAATTTGACCGAGACAGCCATGGGGAACAGGGCGTCGAGGATTTCCTGGTAACTCATCTGACGGCTGCCCCCTTGGGCCAGCATGGCTGCGGTCAGGGAGCCCACGCCCTCCTTGCCCACCGGGTCCGAAGCGGTGCCCGTCAGGAAAACAACCCGGATGCTGATGAGCGGAGAGCGGCCCGGCAAGGTCAGCAGTTGGGGTTGAGCCTCGAGAGCGGCGGTCAGCAGCAGCGTCATGGGTACGCAGAACCTCATTGCGACCTGCCTCCAGTCAGAGTAACAATCGTCCTTCCCTGCTCCGTGAAGTATTTGCGCGCAACGGCCTGAATCGTGGCAGGCGTGATTTTCTCGTAAAGCTCGAACAGCCGGTTGATCGTTTCGGGCGTTCTCCGCAAGGCGACGAATCGCGCCACCGTCGCCGCCACGGCCTCGGAGTCCTCCAGGCTCAGAGCGAAACGGTACCGAAGGTGCTTCTTGACGCGCTCCAGATGCTGCTCGTCCACCGGCTTCTCGCGGAAGGCTTCCAGCGTGGCGAGGATTTCCTTCTGAACCGCGGCAACGTCCGCTTCTTTCTTGACGCGAGCCCACACGTTGAACAGGTAGGGATCCACGCGACGCAGATTCTCTGCCTCGAGAATGTCCACCCGTTGCTCGCGGATCACCAGTTTCCGGTAAAGTTCCGAGCTCTCGGAAAAGCCAAGGTAAGCGATGAGATCGAGCGCCGCGTGGTCAGGTTCCTCGTCCGAATACGCCGGCCCGCGGAAACTGACGACAATCCAGGGCAGCGTGGGAGAACTCCAGTTGATGCGGTTGCTGCGCGGGCCGTTCGCCGGAGGCTCGGAGGGTATTTCAGGGCGAAAGTTCCCGCGTTTCCAGTTGCCCCAGTGTTTCTCGACCAAAGATCGCGCGCGCGCCGGATCCACATCCCCTGCCAGAATCATGGTAGTAAATTCGGGGCGATAATAGCGCTCGAAAAACAGCCGGCTGTAGTCGAACTGGTTGGGCATGTCGAGAATGTCCTTGAGGAAGCCCATAGTAGTGTGCTTGTAAGTATGGCGGTCGAAAGCCGTATCCCGAAGGACTTCTTCGAGTTTATTGGCCGGGTCCGAGCTGTTCTTGTTGTACTCGCCAAGTACCGCGAGCGCTTCGGTGCGGAACACGTCGGGGGAATACTCAAGGTTCTGGAAGCGATCGGCTTCCAGCGCGAGAATGGTTTCCAGATCCTCCTTGGAAAAGGTTGTGTGATACGCGGTGTAGTCGTCCGTGGTGTAGGCGTTCGACGAGGCGCCTGCCGACTTCAGTACGGCTTCGTACTTTTCGGGAGGGAAGTTCCTGGTGCCGCGAAACATCATGTGCTCGAAGAGATGTGCGAAGCCGCTTTTGCCGGGTTCGACTTCTTTGCGCGAGCCGGCGTGGACCACAATGTAGAGTGCGACGACGTTGGGATAGTCCGTGCGGATGATGATCAGGCGCAGCCCGTTTGGAAAGTCGTATTGGTCCCATTTATACGGGAAAAACCTGCGTTCTCCGGCGGCGAAAGCCAGAAACGCGCAGAACATCAACGCCGCGAGCCATCTCATATTTCGATTATGGCACGCAGGCGCGGAAGCTCGTCGCCCAGGCTACCGGTCGGAGAACTCGAGCACCGCAAAAACCGGATAATGATCCGAGGGATAGCGTCCTTCCCAGTTGCGGGTCACGGTTGCCGCTTCGAGGACGCGGAAGGGACCGCGGTAAAGGATCCAGTCAATTCGCGGGCATTCCACCACGCCCTTGAAACCGCCGAAAGTGCACTCGGGGCCAGTGCGGCGAGCCGCACGTAACCACGCATCCTGCAACGATTCCGCGAGCACCTGGTATACTTCGCCGCCCGCGGGCGCGTTGAAGTCGCCGGTCATGACGAAAGGAACTGCTGGATCCAGTTTGGCGATCCGCTCAGCGATCAACCGGGCGGCGCGCAAGCGTGCCTCATGATCTTCCCGCCTGTGGGGAAAGTGAGTGTTGTAGAAATAGAAACGCCGACCGCCGTCGCGTAATTCGAAATAACCCCAAGTCACCATCCGGGGCAGATTGACGCCCCAGGACATGGAACCCGGTGTCTCGGGCGTTTCCGAAAGCCAGAAATTGCCGGAATCGAGCACACGCAGGCGATCCTTCTTGTAGAAGACGCCCATGTGCTCGTCCTCATGGCTCCCCCGCCGGCTGATGCCGAACCAGGCGTACTCGGGCAGCTTCTCAACGATATACCGCCCCTGCTCATAGTACAGTTCCTGGGTGCCCATCACGTCCGGCGACTTTTCCCGGATCGTTTCCACCAGCAAATCGCGGCGGAACTCCCAGCGATTGGGACCGTCGGTCCTGGCGGGATAGCGGACGTTGAAAGACATGACGCGGAGCGTCTGAGCGCCAGCCAGCAAGGCGCCCAGCGTCAGCGCGAGAAGCAGCCGACGGGAGGTCATGATCATGGATACCAGTTTAACGGCAACTAAAACCTCAAAGTCAGTTGGGTCTAAGAAACACGAAAGCCCGCCCCGCGGGAGGCGGGCTTTCGAAACGTCCTGACCTGAGCTGCGCCAGGATTAACGGCGGCGACGCAGGAAGCCGGCTGCAATCAGGCCCAAGCCGACCAAGGCAAGCGTCGCTGGCTCGGGAATCGCCGTCACCCTCACGTCATCCAACGCAGGGCCGAAGGAATAAGCCCACGTGGGATCGTTGTACGTATCCTGGCCTGTGAAGCCCAGCGTGGTGAGCGCGGATTGTGCCGTGAACGTCCAGCTCACGTAGACCCAACCCATACTGGTGCGGGTCTGGCCGTTGACAGTGTAGTTGAAAACAGCCGAGTCAAAGACGGTTGAGCCGTCGCTAACCCAAACTTGGACCGAGGTAGTCCGGGGCTGCACATCCGGGTTCCCCGCCAAGGCAAACGTCACCTGGTAAGGCGTGCCCGGCGTGGTGGGGAACGTCTGATAGATCGTGCCGTTGGAATAAAGTCCGGCAAGATCCAAGCTGCGCTGGCCATGCGCTGCTTGCCAGTATGGCCCGATGTAGTCCACGCTTCCGGCACTCACAGTCCAGCCGGTAATCGTGAAATTGTCTGGCGCACTGAGGCTCTGAAATCCATACACGTTAAACGAAGGGTTCCCCAGCTCGAAGCTGCCGTTCGTGATCAGGTTCGCAAACCCCGGCGCGGCAAGGATGCACAGAATCAACCCAGCGATTTTCCAGTTCCGCATGGCCTCAGTATAAAGCCGGTCCGCACGTGAGTCAAGGCCCCAGTCCGCTTTTGTGAGTACTAGTACCACCTCAGGTGAAGACCTACCTACCCGCCGCCAGAGGCGCCCAACAGATCACCGCGATAAGGGAACCCCTAAAAGCCGGTTTCGGCTCCCACGCCTGTGCTGGACTTGGCCCGGAGGCATCCCGCATGCCAAATGCCGCCAACTCATAGCACAGGCGGGACTTACCCGGCACCCACCCAGGCGTTCCCGAAGACGCATCGTTCCTCATCCCGGCAACCAGGAAGCCATCTTGGCCAAGGGCCTCAAGCACGAGTAAGCCCGCCGATCCGCTATAATTCGGCTTCGGCCTGCAACCAGCGGGCCATGGAGGTATGCCGTGAGAATTGTCGGGGCGCTTCTGTTGTCGGCCCTCCTGGCGAATGCGCAAACCCAACCCCAGGGGCCGCCCAAAATCCAGACTCTCATCATCACCGGCCAGAATGCCCACGACTGGCGCGGCACCACCCCAGTCCTGCGCAAGATTCTCGAAGACACCGGACGCTTCGAGGTGCGCGTCACCGAGGAATTCCGCGGCGCCGGTCCCGAGACGCTGGCCCCCTACGATCTGGTGGTGATCAATTACTACGACCGGAGGCGGCCTGAACTGCGCTGGGGCGAGCGCGCCGAAAAGGCCCTGGTGGATTTCGTGCGATCGGGCAAGGGCCTGGTGATCTACCACTTCTCCGTGGCCGCCTTCGACGGCTGGGAAGAGTACGAAAAGATGTGCGCGGGCAACTGGCGTCCCAACTTCGGGCATCACTCACCCGCCCACGATTTCACGGTGGAAATCAAGGACCCGGACCATCCGATCACTCGCGGCCTCAAGAAATCTTTCGTGCAGGTCAAAGACGAGCTGTACGCCAACCTCAAGTGGCAGCCGGCGGGAACCTATCATGTGCTGGCGACCGCCTGGGACGATCACTCCCTGTATCAGGGCAAGGCGAAGCAGCCGACCCCGGGGCCGGGCCTCCACCAGCCCATGCTCTGGACCGTGCAGTACGGGCAGGGCCGGGTGTTCGTCACTGCCCTGGGCCATGACGTGGCGGCGACCAGCACGATTCCGTTCGCAGTGACTTTTGCACGCGGCGCGGAATGGGCGGCTACGGGAAAAGTGACGCTGCCGGTCCCCCCTGAAATGGCCCCCTGAGCCATGCTGGCCGCAGTGCTCTGGGATCTCGACGGCACGCTGGTGGATTCCGAACAACTCCATTGGGAGGCGTGGCGGGAGACCATGGCGGCCGAAGGCGTCCCGATTACCTGGGAACAATTCAAAGCGACTTTCGGCCAGCGCAATGACTCGTTCGTGCCGCTGTGGCTCGGTGCGGGCGCGACGCCCGAACGGGTCGCGCGTGTCGGCGATGCCAAGGAAGCCTGCTACCGGCGACTCGTGCGCGAGCGGGGCCTCACGCCCGCCCCGGGCGCCCGTGAATGGGTGCGAAAGTTGCAAAGCAAGGGCTGGCGGCAGGCCATCGCCTCGTCAGCGCCTCGCGAAAACGTGATCGTGATGCTGGAGGCCCTCGGGCTTTCCGACGCCTTCCAGACAATCGTCGCGGCCGAGGACGTCACCGAGGGCAAGCCCAACCCTCAGGTGTTCCTGCTGGCCGCCGAGCGACTGGGCGTACCTCCGCATCGCTGCATCGTCGTCGAGGATGCGCCGGCAGGAATCGAGGCGGCACGACGCGCAGGCATGCGCAGCATCTTTGTCCGCGGCGCAGGCACCCCTGCCGATCTCGCAGTGAACTCGCTCACCGAACTGTCCGAAGACGCCTTTGATCGCCTCCTGCGCGCCTGAGGATCAACCCAGCGCAGAACGGTAAATCCGCTCGGCGTCCTCGGGTGTAATCTCGCGCGGGTTGTTCTTGAGCAGCCGGGTGACTGTCATTGCGGATTCGACCATTCGGGGGATGGCCGATTCCGGCACGCCCAGCTCGGAAAGCGTCGCCGGCAGGCCGCACGTGCGGATCAACTGTCGGATCCGCTCGATGCCTGCCCGAGCCGTCGCAACCGGATCCGCGAGTCGGGGCACTCCCAGCGCCACAGCGATTTCGGCGTATCGCTCCGGCATGGCGGGCAGGTTGAACTCGAGGACGTAAGGCAGCAAAACGGCATTGGATACGCCATGGGGAATCTCGAATTCCCCGCCCAGCGGATAAGCCAGCGCGTGAACCCCGCCCGTGTTCACCGGGCCGAGACAGAGGCCTCCGTAGAGACTGGCGCGCATCATGGCCTCGCGCGCGCTCAAGTCCTCGCCATGCACGACCGCCCGTTCCAGGCTCGCGCCGATCAGGCGAATGCCCTCCAGCGCGTACAGATCCACCGCGGGATGCGCTGCGCGGTTGGCGTAGCACTCGATGCAGTGAGTCAGCGCGTCCATGCCGCTGGAAGCGGTGACGGCGGGCGGCATGCCGACGGCGAGTTCCGGGTCCATGTAAGAGGCGTCCGGTACCAGGTGGGGGCTGATGACGGCTTTCTTGAGACGGTCGGTCGTATCGAGCAGGATGGCGTTGGGAGAAACTTCGCTCCCCGTGCCCGAGGTCGTGGGCAGGCATGCCAGAAACGCGCTCCGTCCCGCCAGACGCCCGATGCCGAGCACGTCGCCGATTTGCTGGCGCCCGTCAGCGAGCGCGGCGACCAGCTTGGCCACATCGAGCACGCTGCCGCCACCCAAACCCACGACTGCCTCGGGACGCACTTTCTGGGCCTCGGCCAGCAGTTGCTCGAACATGGCGAAGGTGGGTTCCCGATCAATGCGGTCGTAGACCACCACGCCCGGCAGCTCGGCCAGCGGCGCGGCCAGTTTTGCTATCGGCGGCGCCGTGACCACCAAGATGCGTTGGAAACCACGCTCGCTCAGTTCGCGCTTGCACTCGGCCAGAGCGCCGCAGCCCAGCACCAGCTTGTTCGGTTGCAGCAACGTCACCCGTCTCATGATTTACCCCTCTCAGCGCTTCTCGAACTGCATGGCGTAAAGGCGCGCGCCGCGCAACCGGAAAACGACCTGCACCACGCGCCCAGCCAGCTCCGAGACATCCACGCCCTTCTTCAGCCACTCGACCTCCGTGGCGAGGAAGTCCCCGTTGATGTAAATGCACTCGTCCACCGAATAGCCCGGTATCGGCGCCCCGCTGGAATCCAGGAAACCGACCTGCGCGTATCCCACTGCGCCCGTGTCTATGTTGAGCACCAGCCGGTTACCTTCGAAGATCAGGGGGCGAGTGACGAGCCACCCTCCGGTGTAGTCTCCCTCGGCGGCCACGAATCCATCCAGCCGCTGCACCATGCGCCACAAAGGCGAAGGAGCCCCTTTGACCCAGGCGGAGTGATAGCCGATTCCGTTGCCGCCGTGACCGCCCACGTACTGCCAGATCTCGTTGCCGCGGCGCACCAGCCCGTGCGTCATAAAAAGCATGTGGATGCGGTTGGAGCCATCGAAACCGATCGGCACGTAGGCCGGACGCGGATATCGTTTCCAGTCCAGCCCGTCGCGACTCACCGCCAACTGAACCTCCACGACGCCCGAACCGCGCTGGCGTTCCTTACGCCCCAGAATCTGCCGCGTGACAGGGCCGTCCTCCTCGTAGTGGAAGTACACGGCGGGGAAAGCCAGGTACGCATCGGGCGCCCAGGGATACTTGACGACCTTGGTCACGTAGATGTCCGTGCCGGGCGGATCGAGGCGGTCGTCAGGTCCGAAGACCGTAGGTAACTCGATACCGAGCCCGGGCGGCGAAAGCGGCCCATTGTCCAGCCACCACGGATCCAGCGCAAAGGACTTGATCCGCTGGCGCAGAGCTTCCTGACGCGTTCGCTCCGGGGTAGCGATCTGGTAGGGCCACGGCTCCATCAGGTCTTTGGTTTCGCTCAGGCCGTAACGCCGTTCCGTGGCGCCCGCGCGCGTGGCGCCGTAATCGGCGCGGTGGTGTCCGACGTAAAGCTGGCGCTGATCGTCGTAATAAATGATGGACTGCGAGCCGCCGGCGAACGGAAGCGCTACGGTCTCGTGGCGGCGGAAAGACCAGCCGTCAGCCGAGCAGAACACGAACATGGAACGGCGACGGATGCCGCTGAAGTACTTCCAGCGGCAATCGGGTGGCGCGTTGGGATCCACGAAGACGTTGCCCAGCCCTACTGGTTCGGTGAGCACGATGTTGCGCTGGCCTTCGAACTCGCCGCGCCCCAAATCGGGCTTTTCCCACCGCACGCCGTCGCGCGAGGTGATCACAGCGAGGCTGTCGCGCGGCCCGCGGTAGTAAATGCGGAGGACGCCCTGCTCATCCTCAACCAGCGACAGGTGGCCGCGCAAGTCCTCCGCCACTTTTTCGGCCCAGCGCGGCGGGTTGGGCACGAAACGCACGCCCTGCATTTCCTCCACGAGAGCATCGTCCAGGAACAGATGCTTGCGCGATCCAAGCCGCACCGGGCCTACCCGAGGCGCTTCGCGGCCGAACAGCAAGGGCGGTCCCGCCTTCAGGGAAAGAGACGGCTTGGGTTCGCGGTATCGTTGCGAGAAGCTCGCGGGCGGCTGAAAATTCTCGCGGTAGACCTGCCTTGCGGAGAAGCGCAATTCGTCGAGCCGGCCAGGCAGCGGTCGCTCGAAGCGCCCGTCCCGGCCCACGCTGAAGTACGCTTCGTCTCCGCGATTGAGGGCGCGAAGAGGCGCGGGCCCCGGCAGGCGCTGCAACACGCCATCCACGTAATGGCGCAACCGCGACTGCGCTGCGTCATAGACGAAGGCCAGGTGATGCCAGGAGTTGCTGCGCAGGGCCTTGGCGTCGCTGGGAATCACAATTGTTGCGCGCGCCGGATCGTTGTAAAGCTCGAATGCCGTGCGATCGGCGCGAAGCAGCAGGCGGGTGACGCGCTCGTTTTCACCCCGCGGCCCTTCTCCGATCTCGAAGACAACGCCGTCGCCCGTTCCTTCGCCGGGCAGGAACCAGAACTCGACCGTCCAGTCGAACGCGCCGAGATTCAGCCTGGTTTCCGTGGGATTGGCGAAGTTCGGAGAGCGCAAGTGTTTTTCTCCCACTGTGGCCAGGGCGCAGAATGTAGCATTGCCCCAGTGCAGGGGTTCGACCGTCCGGCCAGGGGCCTTCGGGGGCGGCGTGATGCCGAAGAGGACGCTGCGCGACTCGCCGCGAATCTCGAGGGGGATCGGAGGGCATGGCTCCAGGGCTCGCCCGAAGCGGCCGGGAACGATTCGCCCACCCCGGCCCAGGGCGAGGTCGTAGTAATGCGGACCGGCATCCGTCAGCAGACAACTCGGGTACAAGCCCTCGGGCTCATCGAACAACCAAAGGGCGATCGTATCGTCGCAGAAGCCGTATGTGGCGAGAAGCGAGAACAGCAAGAGCTTTTTCATGGCGCGTTTTCGGATTCACCTAAGTCAGCATGCGAAGACCTATACCGCCGGGGCCGCGGCGCCGGCGAGTTGTGCGGCCAAATCCAGAGCGCGCACCAAGCTGCGCGTGGAGGCGATGCCTTTCCAAGCGATGTCGAACGCGGTGCCGTGATCCACGGAAGTGCGGATGATGGGCAGGCCAAGCGTGACGTTCACGCCGCCTTCGAAATCCAGAAGTTTGAGCGGGATGTGGCCTTGATCGTGGTACATGGCCACCACCGCCTCGTAGCGCTTCTTGCGCACGGCCAGATAGAACACCGTGTCGGGAGGCAGCGGTCCTTCCACGGGCAACCCCCGTTGCCGCGCCGCCTCAACAGCAGGCGCGATTTCCTCGATCTCCTCGCGCCCGAACAGCCCGTGCTCGCCGGCGTGCGGATTCAGACCCGCGACCGCCACACGCGGATTGCGTCGCAGCCGCGCGACCGCCTGACAAGTCATCTCCAGCACGCGTTCAACGCGCTCCCGCTTGATTTCCTCGATCGCGCGGCGCAGCGACATGTGCGTGGTCACATGCGTGACGATCAGTTCGTCGGAGGCCAGCATGATGGTCACGTCGCGCACGCCGCACAGCGCGCCGATCAGTTCCGTATGCCCGGTGAAGGAAGGATCCGAGGCCTGCGTCGCTTCCTTGTTCATGGGCAGCGTCACAACCGCGGCGATCTCACCTTTGAGGGCGGACCGCGTGGCCGCCACCACGTATTCGCGGGCGGCGGCGCCGGATCGGGGATCCACCTGGCCGATGCGCACCTGATCCGCTTTCAGACACCCCAGATCCACCACGTTCAATGCGCCCTCGCGCCATTCCGCCGGGGAGTTCACGGCACGCAGCTCCACGCCGTAGCCCAGATCGCGGTTGCAGCGCTCCAGCACCTCCAGATCGCCGAAAGCCACCACCGGATAACGCAACTCGCCAGCGGCGTAGGCCTTGAGCAGAATCTCGGGCCCCACCCCGCTGGCGTCACCCATCGTAATGCCGAAGATCATTGCCATCGCTCTGCCTCCTGGCGGATGCGGGCCAGCACGTCAGGCGGCCCGAACCCGCCGGCCTTGCTCACCAGGATCAAGCCGGAAGAAGGGGCGCGCGAGACAGGAATGCCGGGCAACAGCTCGCCGCACGCTTCGACCCGACGGACGTGCAACGCTTCCAGTATCGCGCGAGCCGTGTCGCCGCCGAAAACGACCAGGCCTTCGATGCCGGATTGCATGACCAGACGGGCCGCGGTCTCGGCGAGACGGCACGCGATATCCGGGGCGGCGCCGCAAGCCTCAGCAGGCGTCTCGAGCAACGCCCAATTCCCGTCCTCCGGCATCCCCTGCCCGGGCAAAACACGAGGCAGGTCCGAGCAAGCGGTCTGCTCCCGCGAGCGGGGATGCAGGCTTCCATTGATCACGAGCCAGCGGCGGGCACGGAGTCGCGGCGGAACGTAGTTGCGGGGAACGGGCAAGAGCGGAGTCCAGTGGCCCACAAAGCCGGCGGGGCCCGCAACAAGATAAGGATCGGGATGGGCGGCCAGGACTTGTGCGAAAGCGCACAAGTCGGCATCATCCCGGCCATCGCAGACCAGCACGCGGCCACCTTGTCGCTGAGCGAGGGCTGTGCGCAGCTCCTCCGGGGTCCGCACGAGCTGTACGTGCGCCTTGCAGTCGCGCTGCACCAGGCGCAAGACCGAGCTCTGGCGCGCCGGTTCGAGCGGATCGCGAGCAAACGCTGTCTCCGCAAGGGGCTGCCCATCTACATACAACACACCCTCGATGACCGTGCGTCCCAAAGCGGGGTAAGCCGGCGCATACACCAAGGGACGATCCGGATAGGTCTCGAGCAGGGCCTGGAACTCAGCGCCGATGGGGCCGCGCAAGGTGGAGTCGGTTTTCAGGTACAGATACGGGATGCCGGCATCACGCGCCTGGAGGGCTGCGTCGCGAACCCGGTTGGCTGCGAGATCAGCAGGCAAATGCCGAACGAATAAGTCCAGCACAAGACCCGTTGTGTCGAACGGCAATGGAAGGGGGTCGAGCGAGATCCAGGCGCAGACGCCGGACCGCGCAAGCTGAGCGCCCACCTCCAAAGCGCCTGTGGTGTCGTCCGCCAGAGCCAGGATTTCCATCACGACAGGGCATGATACCGCGCGAGGCGCAGTTCGCAGTTACAATGGAAAGCCGGAAGAGCCAAGAAAGGTTGCGCCATGGTGACGCGTCGCGAATTCCTGATCGGCAGTGCGGCGGCTCTGAGTTCCTCCGCGCAGGCCCGGCCTGTGATCTGCGCGTTCTCGAAACATTTTCAGTGGACCTCGGGGATCGCGGAGATGGCCGAAGTGATGGTCTCGCTCGGCTATGAGGGCGTGGACCTGACGGTACGCCCCGGCGGGCACGTAGAACCCAACCGGGTACAGGAGGATCTGCCCAAGGCCGCAGAAATCATCCGCAAAGCCGGCCTCAAGCTGCCCATGGTCACCACGCGATACACCGACGCCAGCTCGCCAGAGGTGGAAACCGTGGTCAAGACCTGCGCAGCGCTGGGCATCCGCCTGTATCGCTGCGACACGTTCACTTACGACGCGAAGCGCCCCCTGCCCGTCCAACTGGAGGAATTCCGCGGCCGCGTCAAGGAACTGGCGGCGCTGAACCGGCGCTACGGCGTCTGTGCCATCTACCACACGCACTCGGGACCTGGACGGGTGGGAGCGTCCATGTGGGATCTCTACCTGCTGCTGAAAGACGTGGATCCCGACGCGGTGGCGGTCAACTTCGATATCGGTCACGCCACTGTCGAGGGCGGCTACGGCGGATGGATTCACTCGACGCGGTTGCTGCTGCCCATCAGCCGGGGCGTGGCGGTGAAGGACTTCCTGTGGCGAAAGAACGAGAAAGGCGTCTGGACTCCGTGGTGGCGTCCGCTGGGCGAGGGAATGGTCAACTTCCGGCAGTTCTTCGCCATGCTCAAGCAGAGCGGTTTCGCCGGGCCGCTCCAGGTGCACATGGAGTACCCCGAGCTGGGCGGCGCCGCGCGCGGGGACCGCACCATTCAAATCCCCCGCGAGAAAGTGCTCGAGCTGATGCGGCGTGACATGGAAACCCTGAAAGGCTGGCTGAAAGAAGCAGGCCTCGCCTGAGGGTAACCCCGCGTCATGGAAGGCACAGGAGGTAGTCTTTCATGGCAGCGCGCGATGAGCCTCTGGTGCCCAGAATAGATCCCCGATACGCCTGCTTCCGCCTGCGCGTCGGACCTTCGAAGATCCATCGCTGGGGCGTCTTTGCCGAAGAATGGATCCCGCCGCGCCGAAAGGTCATTGAGTACACAGGCGAACTGGTCAGCCGCCGGGAGGCCAAGAGACGCTCCCAGCGACCTCACGTGTACCTGTTCGAGCTGAATTCCTATTGGTGCGTGGACGGCGCCGTCGGCGGCAGCGGCGCCGAGCTGATCAATCACTCCTGCGATCCTAACTTGTACGCCGTGATCCTCAAGGGTCACATCCTCTACATGAGCAAGCGAGCCATCGCTCCGGGCGAAGAGCTGACCATAGACTACCGGCTGGATCACGACCTCGATCCGATTCCGTGCCGCTGCGGCTCACCGAATTGTCGGGGTACGATCAACCTGCCCAAGCCCACCGGGCGCCGTCAGCGTCGGCGGAATAAGCCGGCGAGGAAAGAACCGCCCCGCTCGCGCCGGGCTTGACCTCTGAGCTGCTCGGCCAGCTCAGCCAGGCTCTTGCCGAACCGGCTGGCCGGCGACACGGGCTTGCCTTCCATGACCGCCTTCTGCAAGGTTTCCGGGTCCGGCGGCAACCTGTGAAAAACGGAACACTGGAGCGCAGCCTCGATAGCGTCCGCGGGCAGATCCCGTTCTGCGGAGTACCGGTTCAGAATCAGGCGCAAACGGCTTCGGCTGACTCCCTGATCGTCCCAGTGGGCGAGCACACGCTGCGTCGCGTGCAAAGCGGGCAGCTCAGCCGTCGTCACGAGCAGGATTTCGTCGGCCAGCCGGGCCAGGGCCAGATTCCACTCGCCAAAGCCGGCGCCTGTGTCAATGAGCGTCAACTCGTAGTGGGCGCGGCAGAAATCGAGCAGTGGGCCGGGATTCCATTCCTGGTCGGCCCCGGCCGGGTCTTCAGGAGCAAGCAGAACGTCCACATCGCGAACGCGGCTGACGATGGCTTTCCACAAGTCGGTATCGAGCCGGTCCGCATGGGCGAGCGCGTCGAGAAAGTTGTAGCTCGATTTGAGCTTGAGCTGGAAGCCCACGGTGCCGGTGAGGCCGTCCAGATCGGCCAGCAGCAGCTTGTCGCAGCCGGCACGTTCGAGCTGGAAGGCGAGATTCACGGCAATCGTGGTGGCGCCGGAGGCGCCCTTGCCCGGGAAAACGCAGAGGATTTTGCCTGATGGCGCCGGGTGGTGAGCACCGCCTCGCGTGCTCGCAATGCGGTTCCAGACCGCTTCCCATTGCTCGGTTGTGAAGGGGCGGATCAGGAACTCGCTGGCGCCTTCCCGCAAGCAGCGCAAGATGAGATCGGAATTGCTGGCGCCCAGAAGGGCGATGACGGGCAGCGACGGGCAGCGCGCGCTGATTTCGGCGATCGTGCGCAGGGCTGCCGCGGCGTCCGACTCCGCGTCCACGAAGCACAAGGCTGGCTGGGGATTGTGAAGCAAGCTGAGAAGGGCGCTCGGAGAAGGATACGCATGCTGCACGACGAGCGGCAGGGCGCGCTCGCCGAGCAAACGCGCCAGTTCGCTCGCTTTGGCCCGGTCCGGGCAAATGGCCAGGACCCGACCCGCGGTGGCGCCAGATGGGCTCGCGTTCCACACGGAATCGAGGGAGCGATCTCGGTCTTTCCGTAATAGCTATCGGCGGATTGACGGTTTCGTTGCAGAGCGCTGAGCGGGCAGGCTCTTCTCCAAGGCCTCGAGCGACTCCCATCCCTCGGCGCCCACCACCATCCGTCCCTCGCGCCAGATCCGGAAATAGCCGTCATCCCCGCGGCCCCTCAGCTCATCTCCACCCGTGCCCTCAGGCGCGTACGATTTCCACTTGCCCCGCAGCACCCGCTGGTAGGCTTGGAACCATCGCCGCGCCGCGGCCTCATCGGCCCACAGGGAAGCCCAGACCAGCAACGTTCGGCCATCACCCTTGCGTTCCCAAAGCCTGTACAGGCCGGCGCGCCAGCCAGGCGCAATGGCTTCGGCCTCCTCGACACCGGCAAACTGCCGCAAGAGCAACGCATGATCCAGCTCCCCCAGCGAACCTTCCATCAGCAGGCGAAACCCTTGCGGCACACGGACCTCAGGGAATCGCAACGTTTCCGGCGTTTCGCGGCTCAGATAGCTTTCCGGGTGCAGAATGTGACGGGTGGATTCTGGGGGGCGGCGAAAAACCTCTGCGAAAGCGGCTTGCCCGACCTTCTCGAAAACCGCGTGCTGAAAGAGCATCCCCTGGCTGTAAGGGAACATGAGCGTTTCCCTCAGGTACAGGGGCGCGTTGTCGTAAACCGGAAACTGGCCGGCCGAAAGTTCGGCAGCCCGGCTCATCATGCGCACCAGCACCGGGGAATCCTTCAGGGACTGGCCGGTGCGCCGCGTCAGGTACTCCGCCATGAGCCAGGTGGCCTGGCCTTCCATGACCGCCAGGCGAGCCAGGGCCGCGTCGTCGCTCTGCCGGACCCGCCTGATGAAGCGCGCCAGATCGAAGTGCTGATCCGCCAGGGCGTGAGCGATCTCGTGCACCAGGACCGAGTGCTGAATTTCTCCGCCCGCGCTCTCCACGACGAACAAACGCTTCTTCCGGTAGTCGTAGAAAGCAGCAGCCTGTTCGCTGAGCAGATCCAGCATGGTCTTCTTCAGATCGAAATTCTCCGGCAAGAAGCCCAGTTTCTTCAGAAGGATTTCTTCGGCGCGGATCTCCTCCGGGCGGATCTCCTCGCGGATGCGCTGCTCGAGGAAGGCCTTCACCTGGTCCCGGTTCATGCGTTCGACGCGAAGCGGGCGGCGCAGGGTAAGTCCGCAGATGGCCTCCAGCTCGCTGGCGATTTCGTGGACGGCATCGGGCTGGGCCGCGCGAGCCGTCGCCGGCGCCCCCACCAGAAAGAGGATGACCGCCGCGGCGGCGAGCACCCGGAAGACCCGCTGGCGGAAATTAAACCAGGTCGCCGCCATCAGGCAGAGCAAGCCACCGAGCAGGACCGTGCCTCGCACGCCGATGTACTGCGCCAAGGCGCCTGCGGCCAGGCTTCCGAATGGTCCCAGTCCGACGACCATCATCGCGTACAGGGCCATGATGCGACCCCGGTAGTGGTCCGGAATCAGCGTCTGGATCAGGGTGTTGGCGGACGCATTCTGCCGCATGACGCTGAAACCCACCACGGGCATCAGCGCCAAAGCCAGATAGTACGAAGGCGACAGGGCGAAGGCCACGAAAGCGGCGCCCAGGATCAGCGAACTGGCCAGAATGACGCGCGGCAACTGTTCGGTCCTGCCGCGACCCGCGAGCCACAGCGTGCCTGCAATTGCCCCCATGCCCATGGCCCCCATCAGGAAGCCCAGACCTTGGGAGCCGCGGTGGAAGATTCCATCGGCGAAGAAGGGCATCAAGACGATCACGGGCATGCCCGCGATGCTGGCGACGCCGATCAATGCCAGCAGGGTGCGTACCGGGGCCGATGCGTGGGCGTAGCGGAAACCGTCTTTGAGATGCTCCCAAGGTGACTCCGTCGCCCGAGCCACAAAAGGCGGCAAACGCATGGCGAGCAGCGACGCGATTACGGCCAGGAAGCTCGCGCCGTTCAAGGCGAAACAGACGCCTTCGCCCACTCGCGCCACGATCACCCCGGCCATCGCCGGCCCGACCAATCGTGCGGCGTTGAAGATCGCAGAATTGAGCGCGATGGCGTTGAGCAGGTCCTCCTTGGTCGCCAGATGAATGAGGAGGGCCTGGCGACCCGGCATGTCGAAGGCGTTGATGACGCCGAGCAAGGTGGCCAGCAAGAGAACGTGCCAGGGCTGGATCCATCCCAGCAGCGTCAAAGCGGCCAGCGCCCAGGCCTGTCCCATTGCGGCGGTTTGGGTGAGGATTACAATGCGGTGGCGCGAGTAGCGGTCCGCCGCCAGGCCGCCCAAGGGCCCCAGCAGGAAGACAGGAATCTGCGAGCAGAACCACGTAGCGCCCAGCAGCCACTCCGAGTGCGTCAGGCGATACATCAGCCAGCTCTGGGCGACATTCTGCATCCAGGTGCCCACCAGGGACACCAACTGCCCGGCGAGGAAAAGACGAAAGTTTCGGTGCCGGAGAGCACGGAAGAGTTCAGGCCAGACCCGCTCGGGCGCGGGGCCGGGTGACGGACCGACCAGGGGGGTAGCAGCCTCGGCCAATTTCCAGCATAGACCACCCGCCGTCCCCGGCGGAAGCGCTCCGGTGCGCTAAAATAACTGCTGGCGGGCCAACCTGCCGTCAATCCTAATTCACAGGTTCTTAGTCGGAGCTGAGGAGAAACCTTGACGGAGAACAAGACTTACTCGGCGACTTATCTGGGAAGCGGGACCTTCATTATCAGCAAACCTAAGCGGAACCCCAAGAAGCTGCGCCAGGCGCGGCTCAAGAATCCGCAGCGCGGCGCACGCAAGTGAGCTGCGCCGCGTCCGGGTCACCGGATGACCCGAGGCGCGGCGCCGGGGACGACGAGCGGCGCGCATGACGCCGGTCCTCATCGGATGTTGCGGGTGGCCGGAGGCGCGTTCGCGTTATTACGAACACTTTCCCGTCGTCGAGCTCCAGGATACCTTCTACCAACTCCCTTCCGTGGCGTTAGCCGAGAAGTGGCGCCGGGATGCTCCACCCGGTTTTCGTTTCACGATGAAAGCCTGGCAGTTGATTACGCACGCCGCTTCCAGTCCCACTTACCGGCGTCTGAAGAACCCTGTGCCCGAACACCTGCGGGAGGGCTACGGCGGCTTCCAGCCGACCGAGCAGGTCTGGGAGGCCTGGGAACGAACGGCGGAAATCGCGCGCGCCTTGCAAGCCGAGGCGGTCGTTTTCCAGTGCCCGGCCTCCTTCCGGCCCTCGCCCACGAACGTAGCCAATCTGGAAAAGTTCTTTCAGCGAACCGGCCCACAGAACTGGCTGACCGTCTGGGAACCTCGCGGTGACTGGCCCGCCGATCTGGTTCGCGAGTTGTGTCGCAAGTACGACCTGGTCCACTGCGTGGATCCGTTTCAATCCGCGCCGCTGTACGGCCGCGCCTTGTACTTCCGGCTGCATGGCAAGGGCGGCTACCGCTACCGGTACAGCGACGCGGAACTGGAAGATCTGGCTCGCATGCTGAGGCAGTGGCGCCGCGAAAGGGCAGCGCCCGCCTACGTCATGTTCAACAACGTCTCCATGAAGGAGGACGCCCTCCGGTTTCTCCGCCTGTGGGACCTGGTTGGCCGGGCAGAATCGTGCTAATATGGTGCCAACAGAGGGTTGAAACCATGCGGCGCATCATTTTGGCGGCGTTTGTGTCGGTGTTCGTGGCGAGTCTGGGATTCGCCGTCACTCCCGCGGTGACTGGCGATTACATCGAAGTTCGCTCCAACCACGTGTACACCTGCGGTTGCCTCTACTCGGGAGAACAGGTCACCAGCGGGCGGGAAGCGATTCTGGCCTGGGTGGTGCGTGAGGGCGTTTACCGCGAAACCGATCTGAGCGGCGCCCGGGCGGTGGCCGTCCTGGTGGGACCGGAGAACCTCAGCCTCCAAGGCACGCCGCGGCGCTCGGTCATGTTCGTAGATGCAGCGTCTGAGCCGGCGCGCGCGGCGCTGGTGGAGATGCTCAAGGAGCATTACGGCAACGTGCTGGGTGAAGTACTGAGCGTGCAAGCGGCTCCGATTGCGCTGGTGCGCGATGGCGAGCGGATCACGCTGGAGGTGGCAGGCCTTTCGCGCCTCGTGGTTCGGCCCGCGCGGTTGACGGAAGACGCGCATCAGGGCTCGTGGCTCTGGTACACGCCTTTCATCCCGACGACGGATTCCACCCTTTCCACGACCGAATTCGCCAGCTTCCGCGGCTCTCACTTCGCGCGTAGCTGGTGGGAGGCCGATGCCGGGATCACCGGCTACATCGCTTCCTTCCGGCTGCCGCGCTGAACACGCTGCTCGCGGGCAACGCAGCAACTGCCAACGCTCGATTCGCGAGGCTTGATCAGTCGCTCGCGGGAGTGATAACATCAGAAGCTCGATGGCCACGCGAGCGCTGATCACCGGAATCACGGGACAGGACGGCTCTTATCTCGCCGAGTTCCTGCTGGAAAAGGGCTACGAGGTACACGGCATCGTGCGCCGTGTCGCCCTGGAAGACCCGGAAAACCGGCTCTCACGGATCCTGCATATCGCTGACCGCATCAAGCTCCACGCGGCCTCCCTGGAAAGTTACGCCAGCCTGCACCAGGTCATCGAAGAGGTGCAGCCGGAGGAATGTTACCACCTGGCCGCGCAGAGTTTCGTCACTTACTCTTTTGACGACGAGTTTTCGACGCTACAGATCAACATCAACGGCACCCACTATCTGCTGGCAGCCCTGAAAAACCTGGCGCCGCGGTGCCGGTTCTACTTTGCCGGCTCCAGCGAGATGTTCGGGAACGCCCCGGAAGTGCCGCAGAACGAAAATACGCCTTTCATGCCGCGGTCGCCTTACGGCATCAGCAAGGTGGCCGGTTACCATCTCACTCGCAATTACCGGGAGGCTTACGGGATGCACGCCAGCAGCGGCATCCTGTTCAACCACGAGTCGCCGCGACGCGGCTTCGAGTTTGTGACGCGCAAAATCACGCACGGGGTGGCCCGCATCCTGGCCGGCAAGGCGCGCGAGTTGCGGCTGGGCAATCTGGAGGCGCGGCGCGACTGGGGCCACGCGCGCGAGTACGTTCAGGCCATGTGGCTCATGCTCCAGCAACCCGCGCCGGGCGATTACGTGGTGGCCACCGGCGAGACGCACAGCGTGCGCGAGTTCTGCGAGCTGGCCTTCGGCTATGCGGGACTGGACTACCGGGACTACGTGGTGGTTGACCCGCAACTGTTCCGCCCGGCCGAGGTCAACGTGCTTCAGGGAGACGCGCGCAAAGCGCGCCAGGTGCTGGGCTGGGAACCCAGGATCACTTTCCGTGAACTCGTCTGGGACATGCTGGAACACGACTGTCGCGCCCTGGGAGTGGAGGACAAGCTGGCGAGACGTTCCGCTTAAGGCGCACCGGGGATTCGGCGAGGGCAATTTTCATGCTGGCAACAACCGAAGTTCAGTGGCCGGCGGAGGAACTTCTCCTGGGAGTTTCTCACAGGCGGCAGATCAGCGACGGCAAGGCGCGCTGCATACGCGTGGCCCTGTGCGATAGCGAGGGCCAGCCCGCCCGCCGGTTCACTTATGGACAGACCGCTCATTTGTTCTTCGAATTTGACGTTGCGGAGAATATCGGCGTCCCTGCGGGGGGTGCCGAATTGACGACGCCCGACGGAGTGGTAGTGCACGGGAAAGCCGCCTACCAGTTCCGTCCCGCGGATCCAAAACCTGTTCCCGCGGGTTCCCGGCTGCGTTTCCATCAAACGTTTGAGCTGCGGTTACAGCCCGGTCGGTACCTGATCAATGTCGGCCTGGCCAGCGTCGCGCCGCAGGTTTACCACGACTACCTGACCGGTGCGATCGGCTACGCCGAGTTCGCGGCTCAGGTAAACGACCATTGCCGGCTGCCCGAAGCCGTCGAGTTCGACCTTGTACTCGGTCCGGAGGGCTGGCTTCCTCACCACGGGCTCGTGGATCTGCCCGGGAGCATGGTGGTGGGGGCCGCGCCGGCTGTCGGTGGAGTCGCGCAGCCCGTCGAGCCAGACCGGAGGACAGCCGCCGGTCCCACGGTATTTCATATCACGCACTGGAAAGCAGGATCGCAATGGATTTACCAGATCCTGCGGGAGTGCTTCCCAGACCGGATCGTGGAGCCTCGTGTGGGCGAAGTCCAGGTCCGTCACTATGCGATCCAGGAGGGCTGCGTTTATCCCACCGTCTACCTTTCCAAGACTGAGTTCGACCGTATCGCTCTCCCCCCTGACGCGAAGTGGTTCGTCGTCATCCGCGACTTGCGCGACACACTGGTCTCGGCCTACTTCAGCTTCAAGATCAGTCATCCGGTGTTAGGAAGCGATTTTGCGGCGCTGCGGCAGAAGCTTTGGGATCTGGACAAAGAGGGCGGCCTCCTCTATCTGTTGGACTACTTCCTGCCGGACTGCGCGCGCATCCAACTGAGCTGGCTGGAGGCCGGAGAACCGCTTGTCAAGTATGAGGACCTGCTGGCGAACGACGTGGAGCTGCTGACCGAGATCCTGATCGGCCGGTGCGGGTTGCCCATCAGCCCGCAGCGGTTGCGCGAGGTGGTGCTGGCCAACCGTTTCGAAGCGCAGACCGGCGGCCGCCGCCGGGGCGTTGAGGATGTAACGGCGCACCAGCGGAAAGGCGTCGCAGGTGACTGGCGCAATCATTTCACGGACCGCATCAAGCGAGCCTTCAAGGCGCGCTACGGCGGATTGCTGGTCGCCACCGGCTATGAGAAAGACCTTGACTGGTAGGTAAGATCTCATGGACTACGCCGGCGAGCCGGTTTCCCGCTGCTGGTGCGGTAACTCCCAACTGGAGACTTACTCGCCGGAGTATTTGCGCTGCCCGGCCTGCGGGACCCTGGTCATCGCGCGCATGCCGGAGCCTGCACGGCTTATTTCGGTCAAGGATGAAAGCGGCTTTTACAGTCGCAATTACTACGAGAAGTATCTGATCGAAGAGTTCGGTTTCCCTTCTCTGCCCGAGCGGGCACGTGCAGACCTCCCGGAGCGCTGCCTGTACTGGCTCCGTACCCTGCTTCGCTACCGCTTGCCGCCCGGCAAGGTTCTCGAAATCGGCAGCGCTCACGGCGGATTCGTGGCGTTACTGCAGTGGGCCGGCTTCGATGCAACAGGGCTGGAAGTGAGTCCCTGGCTGGTCGAGTTCGCGCGACGCACTTTTGAAGTGCCCATGCTGCTGGGCCCGATCGAACAGCAGGCTCTGGAGCCGGAATCCTTCGACGTCATCGCGTTGATGGACGTCATCGAACACATGCCTGACCCGGCCGGCAGCGTCCGGCGGTGCGCCGAACTGTTGCGACCGGGAGGCGTCGTGCTGATCCAGACGCCATGTTTTCCGGAAGGCAAGACTCACGCCCAGCTCGTGGCGGAGAACGCGCCGTTCTTGAGCACGATGGTGATTCCCCACCACCTGTTTCTGTTCAGCCGCAAGTCGATCAGTCGGTTACTGGGCGAGGCGGGCCTCCGTTATGTGCAGTTCGAGCCCAATTTGTTCCCCTACGACATGTACTTGGTGGCTGGCCGGGATCCCCTCGCAATCCACCCCTGGGAGCAGGTGGTTCAACGGCTGGAGGCCTCGCCCGGCGCCCGTCTGGTGCGGGCATTGTTCGATCTGGACGACCGTTACGAAGACCTCAAGCGGAGATACCTGGAAGCGGAAGCGGATCGGGCGGCGCGGCTCGAGGTCATCCAGCGCCAGGGAGCACAGTTGGGCGAACTGGACGCAGCGCGCAGCCGGCTGGAGCAGGAGGTCCAGGCAAGGGAGGTGCGCCTTGCGGCCCTGGCCGCCTCGCAAGACACACTCAGTCAGGTGCTCGCGCGCACGGAACTGGCCCTGCGCGAATCCCAGAAAGCGCAGAATGAACTGCACCAACGGATCGGCGAACTGTCCCAGCAACTGAAAGACCTGGAAACCGCCCGCCGCCAGCTCGAAGAACGGCTCGCCGAAACGCAAAGCCAGCTTGCAGCCCTTCAAGCAGAGCGCGGGCGTTTCGAAGAACGGCTGGCCGAAACGCAAGGTCAGCTCACAGCCGTCCAAGCCGAGCGCGAGAGCCTCCGCCAGGCCCTCGCCCGCACCGAGCAAACCCTGCACGAGGCCCAACAGGCCCGCCAACAACAGCAAGAGCGCCTTCACGAGCTGTCGGACCGGCTCGAATCCTCCGAAACCACCCGCCGCCAGCTCGAAGAACGGCTGGCCG
>JAPWUP010000205.1 GCA_028275505.1 Bryobacteraceae bacterium | reverse complement strand
CGTCCCTCGGCCAAAGCCTTGGCACAGACCCAGTACAGCGCGTCATCGTGGCGGGTCCCCAACTGGGGCATGTCGCGAAAGTTCCATGCCAGCCAGGCCGATGGGGCCAGAAGCGCTGCAAACACAAACGCGGTACGCAGCTTTCCCCCTACACGGCGCGTCTCCATCGCGGACG
The DNA here is from genome assembly GCA_028275505.1 of Bryobacteraceae bacterium. Taxonomy (GTDB): domain Bacteria; phylum Acidobacteriota; class Terriglobia; order Bryobacterales; family Bryobacteraceae; genus DTHT01. The sequence goes on along the minus strand of JAPWUP010000205.1, from coordinate 6,594 downwards.
AGGCTCAATTATAAATCGGGACGCAGCACCGCCGGCTCTTGCCGCACCCTGCGCCCTCTCCCTAAAATGAAATCAGGGGTGTTGGGCCCCGGGAGCGTGGTCTATGGTCCGCGATCCGCTTCTGACCCCGCGCAACATGGAGATCCTCCACTCGATCGTGGAGACCTACATTGAAACCGGTCAGCCTGTGGCTTCGCGGACCGTTTCCAAGCGGACCAAAACCGGCCTCAGCCCAGCCTCGATTCGCAACGTCATGGCCGATCTTTCCGACGGCGGTTACCTCGAGCAGCCGCACACTTCGGCGGGACGCATTCCGACCGAAAAGGCGTTCCGCGTTTATGTGCAATCGCTCGGTGTGCGCCGGCTGCGCAGCTCCGAGATGGAGCGCTTGCGCGCCGAACTGGAGGCCGAGGGAACCATCGAGGAACGGGCTGAGCGGTCCTCGCGCGTGCTGACCCAGCTCACCGGTAACGTCGGTATCGCGGCCACGATCCCGGCCGCCAGCCAGACCCTGCATCAGGTCGAATTGCTCTCGCTGGCCGACGGCCGCATCCTCATGATCGTGGTGACCCGCGACGGGGTCGTGCGCGAGCGCATCGTATCGCTCGATGAGCGATTGAGCCAGGCGGAGCTGGACTCCATCCGCAACTACCTGAACTGGAACTTCAGCGGTTGGGTCCTGGAGGAGGCCCGTCGCGAGCTGGCGCGGAGGCTCGAGCAGGAAAGCGCCCTCTACGACGCGATCCTGCGCCGCCTGGTCCTGCTGCGCAGCAAGGGGCTGCTGGATTTCCAGCTCACCCCCAACATTTACTTGGAGGGCACGGCGAACCTGGTCGGCCTGGATCTTCAATTGACGCGCGAAAAAATGCGCGAGCTGTTGCGCGCCCTGGAAGAGAAGAAGCGCGTTTTGCAGATTCTGGATCGCTTCCTGGAGACGCCCAGCGGCCAGGTCGAGGTGCACGTGGGCCTCGGTGACGTTCATCCCAGCATGAAGGCCCTTTCGCTCATCGGATTGAAGGTCCTGCTGCCTGGGGGCCTGTCCGCCAAGATCGCTGTCCTCGGCCCCATGCGCATGAATTACGAACGGGTGATCTCGGCCGTTTCCTGCGTGGGAGACGCATTCCGCAGCCTCCCGGTTTGAAGGCCCGGCTGCCGGGCCGCGGCTTCGCTACTCTGGAAATAAGGACGGTGTTACACGATGGCTGACAACGAACGTCCTCTGGAGTCCCCCGAGCAGACGCCTGCCGTCGAACCTCAGGTCGTGGCCGCCGAAAGCGCTGAGGTGGGCAGCGGAACAGAATCGGCCACGCCGGAGTCCGGCGCGCCGGAGCCGGCCGCGGCGGATTCGGTCGAGGTGCAGGACCCTGCCGCGCTGGTGGCCGCTCTGACGGCGGAGCGCGACCAGTTGACGCGCGAGCGTGATGAGTACTACGACCTGCTGCTCCGCCGCAGCGCCGAATTCGAAAACTACCGCCGGCGCGTAGATCGCGAACGCCGCGAAATGCTCGAGCTGGCGGGCATGGACGTGGTGCGCGAATTGCTCCCCATCCTGGACGATTTCGAGCGCGCCCTCAAGACGGAAACCACGGATCGTGATTACGCCCGAGGCATCGAACTGATCTACCAGCGCCTCATGGAAACGCTCAAGAAAATCGGCCTCGAGCCGATGACTTGCCAGGGGCAGAAATTCGATCCCCATCAGCACGAAGCGATCGAAATGACCCCCACCGAGGAGTACGAGGATCACACGATCATCGAAGAGTATCGCCGCGGTTACAATTTTAGGGGAAGGTTGCTGCGACCGGCGCTGGTGAGAGTGGCCGTCAAGCCCGATTCCAATGGCCGAGGCCAAGCGTGATTACTACGAAATCCTGGGCGTAGACCGCAACGCCACCCAGGAAGAGCTCAAGGCTGCCTACCGCAGGGCTGCCCTGCGCTATCATCCCGACCGCAATCCGGGTGACAAGGAGGCCGAAGAAAAGTTCAAAGAGGCGGCGGAAGCCTACAGCGTCCTGAGCGACCCGCAAAAACGCGCTCTCTACGACCGCTACGGCCATGAAGGCCTTTCGGGCGCACCCGCCCCCAGCTTCGATCCCAACGTGTTCGCCGACTTCACCGACATCCTCGGCGACCTGTTCGGATTCGGCGACCTGTTTGGCACGACGCGCCAGCGCCGGCCCCGCCCGCGTCGCGGCGAGGACATCCGGTACGAGCTGGAGATCTCTTTCGAGGACGCGATGCGCGGCACGACCGTCGAAATCCAGGTGCCGCGCCAGGAAACCTGTTACCGCTGCCACGGGCGCGGCGCCGAACCCGCCGACATCACCACCTGCCCGAGCTGTCACGGGCGGGGCGAGCTCATTTATCAGCAAGGCTTCCTGACCATTCGCCGCACCTGCACCCACTGCAACGGCGCCGGCCAGGTGGCGCGGCGCGCGTGCAGCCTCTGCCGCGGCCAGGGCACCATCCGCAGCGATCGCAAACTCAAGGTCAACATCCCGCCCGGCGTGGACACCGGCACTCACCTCCGCATGGCGGGCGAAGGGGAACCCGGCAGCAACGGTGGCCCGCCCGGGGACCTATATATCGTCGTCACCGTCCAGGAGCACCCCTTCTTCGAGCGGCGCAACGATGACTTGCACTGCACCATTCCCATCAATGTGGCGCAGGCCGCGCTCGGCGCTGACATCCAGGTCCCCACGCTGGAGGGACCCGAGACCATCCACATTCCCGAGGGCACACAGAATGGCGCAACCTTCCGCCTGCGCAACCGCGGCGTGCCGCACCTGAATCGCAGCGGGCGGGGAGACCTGATCGTGCACATCGAGGTCAAGGTGCCCACGCGCCTCACGCGCGAGCAGCGCAAACTCTTCGAGCAATTGCGCGACACCCTGCCGGCGGAAAACCAACCCAAATCGAAGGGCATTTTCGAAAAGGTCAAGGATTACTTCCAGTAGCCCCGCGGAAGGCTTCTCAGTTCATCCTTCCCGCGGCCCACAGGATGGCGTTGCGCACCAGCCGCTGCCAGCCCGGGTGCAGGTGCGCCTTGGCGTCGTGACCCAACTGGATCACCACCACTCGCGCCTTCTCGTACGGGCTGATCCAGGCCACGGGACCGTCGCTGGTCGGATGATCGGTTTTGAGCAGGACGAGATTTTTCGGCGAGATCCACATGTTCTTGTACGTCTCGTCCCAAATGTGCATGCGCGTGATGCCCGCCAGCACCGGGTGCTTGGCCACTGGCTCCACTTCCAGTTCCACATCATGCCGGTAGCTGGACGCGGGCAACTCGCCTTCCGGCTTCAGCAAGTACTTGCCGCCCACCACTTCATCCGTCCACCATTTCCAGCCCAAGTAATCCACCAGGGCGTGGTGCAACACAACCAGGCCGCGCCCACTCTCCACGAAAGCGCGCAGGTTCGCCTTGCCCGTTTCGCCGATGTGTTCCTCCTGCACCGAGTCGTAGAGCACCAGCACGTCCCAGTTCTTGCGCAGGTCGCGCTGGAACACGTTCGGATGCGGGAAGATCACAGCGCGGATGCGCTCGTCCCCTTCGAAAACGCGATAAAACGTGGGATCGTAGCTGTGCCCTCCCGTGACCACCAGAACGCGCACCGGGGACGGCGCCGCTGACGCGCTCTCGGGCGCGACCTCGCCCCGCGCCGCCCACTCGGCGCCGCGCGCAAAGCTCAGACGAAATCCCGGCTCCTGCATGGCCGCGACGTCGTGCCCCAGCACCGTATGAAAGACGCGACCCTTGCCGTACTGCACGGTCCACAAGATCGGCTCGTCCTTGCCCGTGCCCCCGTATTTGGGATCGTCAAACGCGACCGCAAGCACTTTCGCCTGCGGCTTCATCCGCATGTTGTGGTAAAGCTCGTCGTTGGTGAGGAAACTCTCCGGCAGCCCGCGCGTCGCCGGATGCTCCCGATCCACGATGCGCACGCGGAAGGTGTGGCGCTGACCGTGTCCCGTACGCGGCGGATCCAGAGAGAAATGCCCGCCGATCATTTCCGCATACTCGGGCCAGGGCGGTTCCACGATGGAAGTGCGGACGTGATTGTCGCCCAGTACGGGCAGTCCCACGAAGGCATAGCTGGCCGCATGAACCGGCACGAGACCGCCGCCCGAGCGCACGAAGTTCTCCAGCGCGCGCTCGGCCGCAGCGCCCCAGCGCGGCCCGTTGTAATCCAGGATGACTACCTGATAGGCCGCCAGCGTGTCGGAGGTGATCCCCATCGGTTCCTCGATCACGCGGACGTCGAACCGTCCGGTTTCGAGCAGGATGCGGCGCAGCTCGGGAGTCGTCGTGCGCCAGTCGTGGTTGTTGCGCCCGGAAAGAATCAACGCCCGGATGGCGCCGGGACGGAAAAGGGGCAGCGTCGTCTGGGCGGCCAGCCCGGTGATCGCAGCGAGTAGCGTCAGCAGAATGCGCATGGCTAATCCCGCCAATAACAAAGCCCGGACCCCGCTGTCAAATCGGCTATGCTCAGAGAAAAGATGCTGCCCACCGTCGCTGTCGTGTTGCGCGCTCCCTGCGGGCCGGTGAGCGTGGAGACGATCTCCATCCCCGAGCCGGGCGCGGGCGAGGTTCTCCTGCGCATGGAGGCTTGCGGACTCTGCCACGCCGACTTGCTGGTTGCCGGCATGCAAAGGCTGCCGGTTGCGCCGCTGGTACTGGGTCACGAAGGGATCGGGCGAATCGAAGCGCTCGGACCGGGAGTGGATGGCTGGCGAGCCGGGGATCGCGTCGGCGTGACCTTCCTGGCCGCTACGTGCGGACAGTGCGAGTATTGCCGCAACGGCCTGGAACGCTTCTGCCCGTGGCAATCCAACATGGGTTTCAACCGGCACGGGCTGCTGGCCGAGCGCGCCGTTGCGCCCGTCAACTACATGGTCCGCGTCCCGGAAAATCTGCCGGCGGCTGAAGCAGCGCCGCTGTGCTGCGCGGGCTGGAGCGCCTGGAGCGCCGTCTGCGAGACCGGCTTGCAGCCCGGCCAGCGCGTGGCTCTTTTCGGCATGGGCGGACTCGGTCACCTCGCCGTGCAATATGCGCGCGAGCGCGGCCTGCGCGTGGTGGCGGTGGATGTTTCGGAAAGCAAGCTGCACCTGGCCCGCAAGCTCGGCGCCGAGTTGACCCTCCCTGCCGAAGACGCCGGACGCGCTTTGCTCAAGCGATTTGGAGGCGTGGACGCGGCGGTGGTGATGACGGCGTCGCCCGACGCCATCCGCGAGTCCTTCCGCTCCTTGAAACGCGGCGGCACGCTCGTGCTGGTAGGGCTGAGCACGGCGCGACCCGAACTGCCGCTGTTCGAAACGATCCTCAAAGGCATCACGGTGCGCGGCCACTATCTCGGCACACGCGAGCAACTGGAGGAAGTTTTCCGGCTGGCGGCACGCGGCGTGGGCCGCCCGCAGGTGGAAACGTTCCCTCTCAGGGATACGCCGCGCATGATGGAACGGCTCAAGCGCGGGGAGCTGGTGGGCCGCGCCGTCGCCGTGATGGAAAGCTGACGCAGCCTGCCGACCCTACCGCAAGCGCCCGTACTCGCGGGCCGCGTGGCGCAAATATTTCAGGTTCTCCCACGGCGCATCCCCCGGCGTGCTGCAACTGGAAGCGTAAATGAAGTGACGCCCGTCGCCCATCGAAGCGAACAGCTCGCGCGTGTACTCGTGCAACCGGCGCTCTGCGTCTTCGCGGATCTGGAGGCGCGGCGCGTCCATGCCGCCGTTCACGGTGAAGCTCTCGTAGCCTGCCATCCGCCGCGCTTCTCCCAGCAGCACGTCGCCGTTGGGCGGCGGCGTCAGGCCTTCCAGGCAGTCAATGCGGCAGGCGCCCACCAGCGGCATCAGCGCTTTGTTGCGACCGCAGGCGTGCACGACGAAAATCTTGCCCGCGGCGTGAACGATCTCCGCGGCCTTCCGGTAGAACGATTCGCAGTACTCGCGGAACAGGCGCGGCGGGTGAAAGGCCGAGTCCAGATTGTCGTTGGAAATCAGGATCTCCACTTCGGGAACCTTCACCATCTCCGCGATCAGCGCCAGCACTTTCTCCTCATGGATGCGCGCCAGCGCTTTCATCTCTTCCGGATGGTCGGCAATGAAGAGGCTGGCGTTTTCCGCTCCCGCCAGCCAGTGAAAGTTCTTGAGCGGCGAATACGTGACGCTGGCCATGACCAGCCCGTCCTCGCCCACGCGGCGCACCCACGAGCGGAACAAGTCCGCATCGAAGACGAATTCGCGCGACTCGATGAGATAGCGCACCGCCTCGTACTGGCTCCAATCCTTCCACCACGGCTCGGACACCAGGTCGGCCATCGCCTCTTCACTCAGCTCCCAGACGCTGGTCAGAGTTCCGAACGGCGTTTCGAGCCGACGGCGAAGCCGCTTCTTTCCGGGCGGGTAGACGTTGAAGGCCGTCACCACAGGACGATCGAACGGTGACTCGCCCTCGAACTGCTCCGAGTAACGCCCTGACGGAAAGACCTCGCGGGTGGCGTACTGCGTGTCCCAGCGCGCCAGAATGTCGGCGCCAAGGTAACGCAGCACATCGAACGGGTGCTGCGCCCAGGCGATTTCTTCGGGCAGCGAGTT
>JAPWUP010000057.1 GCA_028275505.1 Bryobacteraceae bacterium | reverse complement strand
GACGCAGCTCGCCCAGCGACACCACCTCGATCCGGTTCGCCGTGTAGTTGGCCAGATACGCCACCCCCCGCCGCTCATCCAACACCACATCCGCCACGTGCCCCTGCACCGGCACAATGCGGCCGAAGACACCCGCCCACGCGGTGAGCGGCAGCCAACAGGCAACGATAACTGCCAGGCGCCGGGCCAGAGAAGGGATGCCCGGCGTCACCCGTCCCGACGGAGACACAAATCTCGCGCGCATAATGAGCTATAGGCAATCTCCCCCAACCGCGCGGCAAAGTCAAGATTGCCGTTAGTCAGGATAGTACCGTTAGTACTAACCAAGCTCGTTGGATGCTCCCAGCCGGTTCCCGAGGCGGGATGGGCGATACCCCCTCAGGGCAGCGCCAGATTGCGCCACGCCTGCAGAAACTCCTCTCCGTCTGACTGGGGGTTCGAATCCAGCTCCTCCTGGCAGCGCACGCAGTAGCGCGTCCAAGGCACGGCTTCCAGCCTTTTGGCTGGGATGGGCTGTTCGCAATTCATGCAGATTCCATAGTCCCCGACCTCGATGCGGTCCAGCGCCTCGTTTACCAGGCGGAGCCGTTCAGCGTCCAGCAGGCTCAGGCGCAGGTGAACGAAGTCTTCGTGCAACCGTTGGGCTTCTTCGTCTTCGGACACCCTCTCGGCGGCGGAGAGTCCCTGGATTTTCTTGCGGACTTCGGCCAGCAATGCTTCCCGCTCCTGGAGCAGGCGCCGGCGATAAGTTTCTGTGCTGGGCATGATCAGCCCCTCCCTGCTGCAGCAAACGCCGCGGTGTTTATATCGGCGGCAGCGCGCATCTTTTTAGGTAGCTGCGGGCGAAAAATTTCTCGCGCGTAATGAGGAGGGGTAGTTACTCTTCCTGCGGGAGTAGTTGAATGTATTCCCGAAGAATCTGACGTTCCTTTTCGTCGTAAAGGCTGCGGACCTGTTCACTTTCCAGGCGCGCGGCGCGTTCTTCCGGCGGCAGGTTGCGCAGGTGATTGAACTCCTCCCGGACAACTCGCCGGCGGTCTTCCGGAAGGGCCAGGAAACGCCGGAACAGATCTCTCGCCGCCTGTTGTTGCTCGGGGGGCAGATTGCGGAAACGCTCCAGTTGCTCGCGGAGTTTTTCGCGCTCTTCGGGAGGCAGGTTCCTGTAACGTTCCAGTTGTTCTTCCAGCCGCTGGCGGCGCTCCGGCGGAAGCTGATCGAGCAGGCGCTTGCGTTCGTTGGGGGGCATGCGGCTCAGTCGCTCCAACGACCGGGTGGCGGGCGGTCTGGCAATGTTACGACCGGCGCCGGGCCGGGTCCGCGGCTGCGCGCACAGGGGTCCCGCAAGGGATGCGCTGAGCAGCGCGATTGCCACGAGCGTCGTCGTTTTCGACACAGCGCTACATTCTGGGCGGCGCCGGGGCATCGCCTCGGGCCATCAGCCCGAGAGTACGCAGCATTTCGATGTCCTCCAGCGCCATTTCTGCGTTCTCGACCTCGGAGATGCCCACTCGCTCATCGGGGGCGCCCAACGGATGCGGCGAGCGGAGCAACAGGACCGCCGCCAGAAGCAGCGAGGCGGCAGCCACGGGGACGCGGAAGCGCAGCCAACTGGACACCACGCCGCGGCGCTTCGCCTGTGGCTCATGTCCGATCCTCTGGAACAGCCGGACGTCGAAATCTTCCGAGACCGGTGCCGCTTCCCAGGCATCCAACGCTTCCCACACCGCCCTCTGTTGATCGGCGAAGGCGCGGCACTCCGGGCAATGCTCGATATGCCGTTCCAGCAGGGCAGAGGTTTCCGGGTCCAGCTTGCGCGCGCACCATGCCAGCAGGAGCTCCGCGTTTTCCGGACTCTGAATGGGGCACCGTATCGGCATCTCCACCTTCGATCCCAATGCGCGGTTTACACCAAGGGTTTACTGCCAGCCGGTAGCAGCAGCCAAGTGGCCGGTTCCGGGCAATCTCGCAATGCCTTATGGACACCGCGCGGAGGCACTCGAGGCGCGTCCGGCAGCGGCGTCGGCCTGATTCGGTCGCCTTGCATCTTGCGCAGCGTCGGTTAGGCGTCCGCCTCGCGGGCGTCTACCGCAACCGTACTCTTGTTAACCCGGCTTCCTGCGCCAAGGTTGCGCGGGTTCCAGTTTTCGGGAAGAGGGCCTATTCCCCTTTGAGCGACCGCTCCATCAGCGCCCGGACTGCTTCCCGCGGCGCGATCCCTTCGAACAAGACCGCATGAACTTGCTGACAGATCGGCAGCTCTACCCGGTGGCGCGATGCCAGCTCGAGCGCGGCCCGGCACGTATTCACGCCTTCGGCGACCATTTTCATCCGGGCGAGAATCTCCGGGAGCGATCGCCCGCGAGCCAGTTCTATGCCAAGGCTGCGGTTGCGGCTCAACTGCCCCGTACAGGTCAGCACCAGATCGCCCAGACCGGCCAGTCCCGCCAGCGTCGAGGGCTTGGCGCCCATGGCCACAGCCAGCCGTGTGATCTCGGCAAGACCTCGCGTGACCAGCGCGGCCACCGTGTTACCGCCAAGGCCCAATCCGTGGCAGATCCCGGCCCCGATGGCGATCACGTTTTTCAGTGCTGCGCCCAGCTCGACGCCGATAACGTCGGCATTGCGGTAAAGCCGCAGGGCTGGTCCCGAGAAGGCGGCCTGCACGCGCGCCGCCAGATCTTCGCTGCGGGAAGCTACGGCCAGCGCGGTCGGATCACCGCGCGCCACCTCGCGGGCGAAGCTGGGTCCGGACAGCACGGCGACCTGCGGCGGAAACTTTTCGCTCACCACCTGCTCGATGACCTCAGAGATGCGCAGCAGCGTCTCGCATTCCAAGCCCTTGGTCGCACTCACCAGCGCCATCGAGGGATCCAGATGAGGCAGCATCTGCTGCCAGAGAGCACGCGCGGCGTGAGAAGGCATCGCACCCACGGCGATCTGGACTCCGTCGAGGGCTTCGGCGATTTCGGTGGTGACTCGGACATTCGCGGGCAGGCGGAATCCAGGAAGGTAGAGGTCGTTTTCGCCCGTGGTTCGCATGCGCTCCGCCAGATCGGCTTCCCGCACCCACAGGCGGACCTCGTCAAAGCGGGGCGCCAGCACAATGGCCAGGGCTGTCCCCCAACTGCCGGCGCCCATGATGGCCAGCCTTCTCAGTTTTTCCGGCCCTTCCATGAGAACACGTTCTCGGTGCCGGCGCGCAAACGCTGAATGTTTTCCTTGTGTCGCCAGATGATGAACGCGCCGCCCGTGGCCGCCGCGGCGACCACGACCCAAGGCGGGTGAACGATCAGCCAGACGGCCAGCGGGAAGGTGCCGGATGAGACGATGGACCCCATGGAGATGTAGCGGGTGCGCCAGACCACGATGACGAAGACGATCAAAGCAGCCAAGATGGCGGGAGCGGCCAGGCGCAGGAAAGCGCCCAGGAAGGTAGCCACTGCCTTGCCGCCGCGGAAACGCAGGAAAACTGGGTACGCGTGGCCGAGCATGGCGGCCAGCGCGGCCGCGCTCATCACCGTGGCGGAATTCCCACTCAGCCTGCCGGCGAGCCACACGGCCACGTACCCTTTGCCGATATCGAGCAAGAGGGTGAGGACCCCTGCCGCGCGTCCCGTGGTACGTAAAACATTTGTCGCGCCAATGTTTCCGCTGCCCATGGTGCGCACGTCCCTTCCCGTGCGCCACTTGACCAGCAGGTAGCCGAAGGGAATGGCGCCCAGCAGGTAGGCCAGCAGGATGGAGGCGATGGCCGTGGTCATGGGGTGAAAGGAAACTCCGACAGCTTAGTATAGACAGAGCCCGCGGGCCGCAATTCGCTCAGATACAGGTAAAAGCGATCCGCCCGGAACTCGCCGAACTCCACGGTTTCCAGCCGGGCGATAGCCTGCCGGAGTCCGGACAGCGGGACCGGTTCCTTGATGCGGGCCAGCGTCAGATGCGGCGAAAAAGGCCGCGTTTCCGGCGGCACCCCGAGCCGGGCCAATGCCGCGTCCGTCCGGCGCGCCAGTTCGGCCAGGTCCGGCCCCGCCTCGACGCCGACCCAGAAGACCCGCGGCGCCTGCGGGTTGGGGAAAAAGCCCAGGCCGCGCAGCCGGATCGGGATCGGCTCGAACGACCCCAGACTCCTCAACGCAGATTCCAGCTCCGCGCGCCGGCTCTCCGGCCATTCGCCAATGAATTTGGTTGTGATGTGCAGGTTCTCGATCGGACTCCACTTCAGATGTGCCGTCGGTCGGAGGCGATCGAGAAGTCGCGCCAGGGTATCCAGCACCGGCGCGGGCAGATCAATGGCGGTGAACAGGCGCATTGTATCTTAAGAGTAAGCCAAACCAGCCGCCGATGGAGTGGCGCGATCGCGTTCCTTTCAGCCGGCTCGAAGCCGAAACCGAGATCCTGCCCCAAAGCTTTTTCGAGCGGCCCACCGTCCAGGTAGCTCGGGAACTTTTGGGGAAAGTGCTGGTGCACGGGCGGACGGCGGGCATGATCGTCGAAGTGGAAGCCTACCTGGGCAAAGAGGACCGGGCCGCGCACGCCTCGCGGGGCTTGACGCCGCGTACGCGCGTACTTTTCGGCCCGCCCGGACGCGCTTACGTTTACTTCATTTACGGCATGCACGAGTGCCTGAACATCGTGGCGGAGCCCGACGGGACACCTGGCTGCGTGTTGATCCGTGCGCTGGAGCCGCTCTCGGGCATCGCCGAGATGAAACGGCGCCGACCGGCGGCCCGCACGCTGGCCGACCTGACGTCCGGCCCCGGCCGGCTGACGGCGGCGCTGGGCATCACCCGACGCCACTATGGCGCGGATCTCACCAAACCTGGCCCGTTCACCGTCCGTCGCTGGCGGCGCGAGCCCGCATTCGAGATCGCCTGCTCGGGCCGCATCGGGATCCGCCATTGTACGGACTGGCCCCTGCGCTTTTATATCGCGGGAAATCCGTTTGTAAGCCGGCGATAAAAGCGGTCTGCTCGCGATATCCTGTTAGCGAGGGCCTATGCTGAAGCCGACCATTTTCCGGGAATACGACATTCGCGGCATCGCGGACGTGGAGTTGCTGGATCCCGATGTGGAGCAGTTGGGGCGGGGAATCGGGACCTATCTGGTCCGCCATGGCGCCCGGCGCATCACCCTGGGCAATGATGTGCGCCTGAGCTCGGACCGGCTGCGGGCGGCGCTGGCGCGCGGGCTGGTGTCCTGCGGGCTGGAAGTCATCGAGCTCGGGGCGATTCCCACGCCGCTGCTTTATTACTCGGTGTTCCACCTGAAAACCGACGGCGGCGTAATGATCACCGGCAGTCACAATCCGCCCGAGTACAACGGCTTCAAGATCATGTGCGGGCAGTCCACGATTTACGGCAAAGAAATCCAGCGAGTTCGCGAGCTGATCGAACAGCAGGATTTCGTCACTGGCGAAGGCTCGCTGCGTCCTTACGACATCATCACGCCGTACGTGGACGAGGTTTCGGCGCAGTTCCAGTGGCCGCGACGGTTGAAGGTGGCGCTGGACGCCGGCAACGGCACGGCAGGCCCCGTATTGCACCGGATTCTCCAGCGCCTGAATGTGGAGCCGATCGAGCTGTTCTTCGAGCCGGACGGGCGCTTTCCCAACCATCACCCGGATCCCACCGTGGTCGAGAATCTGGAGGCCCTCAAGGCGGCGGTGCGCGAGCATGGGGCCGAGCTGGGTGTGGCCTTCGACGGCGACGCCGACCGCCTGGGGGCGATTGACGAGCGCGGCGAGGTGCTGTGGGGCGACCAGCTCCTGCTCATCTTCGCGCGCGAAATTCTCCAGCGCAAGCCGGGCGCCACGTTCATCGGTGAGGTCAAGTGTTCCCAGGTGCTCTACGACGAAATCCGCCGCATGGGGGGCAACGCAATCATGTGGCGCACCGGCCATTCGCTGATCAAGGCCAAGATGAAGGAAACCCACGCCGAGCTGGCCGGGGAAATGAGCGGCCACATGTTCTTCGCGGATCGCTATTACGGTTACGATGACGCCATTTACGCGGCCTTGCGGCTGATGGAGATCGTGGCGCTTTCCGGCCGCCCGCTTTCCGCACAACTGGAGGGCGTACCGCGCATGGTTTCCACGCCCGAGATCCGCGTGGATTGTCCGGACGAGATCAAGTTCCAGGTGATCGCGCGGGTGGCCGAGCGCTTCCGCGGTCGTTACGAAGTCATTGACATTGACGGTGTGCGCGTTCTGTTCCCGCACGGTTGGGGTCTGGCGCGCGCTTCCAACACGCAGCCGGTGCTCGTGCTGCGCTTCGAGGCCAAGGACGAAGAGCACCTGGCGCAGTACCGTCGCGAGATCGAAGAGGCGGTGGCGGAGGCCAAGGCCGCGCTGGGCGTTGCGGCCTGAGCGGGGCTGAATCAGCTACTGCCTGGCATCGGGCACGGGCTCACCGATGGGGAGCCATTTTCCGGGTGGCCGGGCGGCCCGTGGACGCAAGCTCGCGCGGTGGGCTTGGACGGAGGGGGCAGGCGGCGGCTGCCGGTTCGGGTGGCGCCTGGAGTGTCGCGTTCACGCGGGATGGCGCGGGCGGGCCGCGGGCACGCAATCCTGGGCCGCGTTGATTTTCCCTTATTTGCAATCTCTTGCGATCGGCAAGCGAGCGGGGGACATCTGATCCGTGAGATTTGCCTTGCGGCGGCGTTAACATATAAGTTAACATTAAGGATGTTTGGCCGGACGTCCGATCGCATACAAAGGCAAGGCGTTCACCATCGCCTACGCCGTGGACAAGAACGGGCGCTCACCGGGCAAGGAGTTCTTTGATGCCTTGCCCCGCGAGGACCAAGCGAAGCTCATGTCGCTGTTTGGGCGGCTCGGCGATTACGGGAGCATCAGGAACCCCGAGAAGTTTCGGAAGCTGGAGGGCAACTGTTACGAGTTCAAATCGTTTCAAATCCGCATGCCGTGTTTTTTCTTGCCCGCCGGATTGGTTCTGATTACGCATGGATTCTGGAAGAAGCGTGACCGGACCCCGCGGGAGGAGATCGAGCGAGCCAAGAGAATCTTTGAAGAAGATCAGGAGCGGGAAAGGCGAAGCAGCCCGCAAGGTTGCGATCCGTAAGGTGATGCGTATGCAGGCCAAAACGCAGTTCGAACGACTGATGGCGGACCCTGAATTCCGCCGGCTCTACGTCATCGAGGGCTTGATCACCGAGGCCGGTGAGTTCATCGCCCGGCTGATGCAAGAGCAGGGAGTGAGCAAAGCGGAGCTCGCCCGGCGCTTGGGCCGGTCCCGGGCCTATGTCACGCGGTTGCTGAGTGGCTCGGCCAACATGACGATCCGCACTCTGGCCGAGGTCGCCTACGCCTTGGGCGCTGAAGTTAAATTGCGTGCGGAACCCATCGAGACCGCGGAGCGCGATGCGGTCGGTAGTGGCATGCAGGACCGGGTCTGGTGGTCTGGCAAGCTCGCCGGCTGGTACCTAGAGGGGGACACCGCGAGTTTCCCGACCAAACCGCCGGGCCGCTTGCGTCCTGACCCTGCCGGCCGGTTCTGTTACGCCGCATGACGCCGATGATTATTCAACAGACTGCTGAGCAGGCGACACTGGCATTCGAGCTACAAACCCGCGCGGAGATCAAGTCCATCCGCCTATTGAAGTCCCGAGTCGCCAGCCACCGATTGCTCCGCCCTCCGCAGGGGCCGGTTGTCCTGAGAATTGCGCACAAAGCACGACAGGCGGAGGGCCCCGCAGGGATCCTCCGCTTGGAGGTCGACTTTCGAGTAACTGGAGTCGAGGAGCAATCGGGTGTCACGGCGCAGGCAGCAAAGGCTCGGGAGCCTTTGCTGGTCGTCGACTGCACTTGGGTATTGGACTACCAACTGGCTTCCGGATATCGTCCAAGCGCCGAAGCGGTGAAGGCGTTCAAAGATGGGAACGCCGTGTTTCATTGTTGGCCTTACTTCCGCGAGTACCTGCAGAGCACGGTCAGTCGAATGAACTTGCCGCCGCTGACGCTCCCCTTGCTCCGCCTGATGCCAAAGCCCCCCAGCCAACAGGCGGCAAAGCAGAGCAAGGGGCTGCGTGCGCAACGAGGTGGCGGTTAGGCAAGGGAATCAGTCCAAGGCTACTACTCACGTGAATCCCGGGCCGTGCCCTACACCGTCGCGAGATCGAGGAGGCGGTGGCGGAGGCCAAGGCGGCGCTGGGCGTTGCGGCCTGAGCCGATTCAACCTGCGAACTTGTAACCCAGACCGCGCACGGTGAGGATGAACTGGGGGTACTTCGGGTTCTCCTCCAGCTTTTGTCGCAGCCAGGCGATGTGAACGTCCACCGTTCGGGTCGTGGTCCCCGGTTCGTAACCCCAGACCTTTTCGAGCAGTTCCTCGCGTGATAACGCAACGCCGCGGTGCTCGATGAGGTAGCGCAGCAGCGCGAATTCCCGCGCGGACAGATTCACCGGGCGGCCATCGCGGAGCACTTCCGCGCGACGGAAATCCACATGGACTGAGCCGAAGCGGTAGCTTTCTGCAGGTTTCGCCGTCCGGGCCGGCGCCCGCCGCAACAGCGCTTCGATGCGAGCCAGCAACTCCATCATGTCGAACGGCTTGGTGACGTAGTCATCGGCCCCGGTTTTCAGCCCTACGACCTTGTCCACCACCTGGCTGCGCGCGGTCAGCATGAGGATGGGCGTCTGGATTCCGGCCTGCCGCAGCCGACGGCAAACTTCGAACCCACTGAGCCGGGGCAGCATGATGTCGAGAATGATCAGGTCAAAGCCGCCAGCGGTAGCCTTCGCCAGCCCTTGTTCGCCGTCGGTGGCCGTCTCCACGGCATAACCCTCGCTCGAGAGACGATCCGCCAGGGTGAGGACGAGGCCCGGCTCGTCCTCGATCAGCAGGATGCGGGGCTCGACCGCTGGTTCGCTATTGCCGGGCATCGCTGCCCTCCGGTGGTGGTGCTTGCTCGGCGGCAGGGAGCCGAATAATGAAGGCCGCGCCCTCGCCCGTCCTGCTCTCGACGCGGATGAAGCCGCGGTGGGCCTCCACCACGCCCTTGGCCAAAGTGAGCCCGAGGCCCGCGCCGTGGATCTGCGCGTCGCTGGCGTTGCGACCGCGATAGAACGGCTCGAAGACGTGAGGCAGGTCGGCAGGCGGGATGCCTGGTCCGCGATCTTCCACGCGGATCTCCAACCAGCGACCGCTGTCGGTGGCTTGCGCCCGGATGCCCACCCACTTGCCCGCGCTCGCGTACTTCAGCGCGTTGCTGACCAGGTTGCGGATGGCCTGCGCCAGCGCGGGCGAATCGGCCAGGACCGGCGGCGCGGCGGGGTCCACGTGCACCTCGAGAGTCACGCCGGCTTCCTGTGCCGCGGGCTGTGTGGCCGCCACCACGCGCTCGATCACGGAGCCGATCATCACCGGCTCGAAGTGATACTTGACCCGCCCGGCTTGTGCCCCGGCGAAAGCCAGGATCTGCTCAACCATCTCCGTGAGCCTGCGAGCCTCGTTGCGGATCAGCGCGCCGTAGCGCCGGGCCTGTTCACCGCCGGCGACGAGCCCGTCAGCCAGGTTGTCGCCCGCCGAGCAGATGACGGCCAACGGTGTGCGCAGCTCGTGCGAGACGCCGGCCACGAACTCCATCTGGAGCCGGGCCAGGCGCTGGGCGCGCTGGGCCGAGATGATCAGCGTGGCAAAGCTCGCGGCCATCAGCAGCAGAATGGCGGAGCTGAGGGCGAGGTTACGCCAGCGCAGCCGGTTGACCGCGGCCTCCAGCGAACCGGCGCGGTGCTTGGCCAGGACCTGCCACCTCCCCTCCGGCTCGACCCGCAGCGGTCCTGCCGGCTCGGGCGGAAGACCTCCCGCGGGTCCGGGCACGATTTCAGCCAGCCAGCGCATCAAACCCGGTCGCAACTCGAAGATCCCGGCCGTTGCATCCGGCGAAGTCATCGGCTCCTCGGGCAGGGAGGGATCCGAGCGATAGAGCACGCGACGATCGGAGCGCCTCACCACCTGCACCAAGAAGTCGAAGCCCTCGGCGCGCCGGAAGTGTCTGTCCACGAGTTCGGGCAAAAGGACTTTGACCAGGAAGTCATGATCCAGCTCCACGATCGCCCACCCTTCCGGTGAGGCAGGTCGCTCGAGCCTGGGTCCCCAAATGGGTTGGCGCAGCCGTTCGGGCGAAGGCCGGCGCCCGCGAGGCGCCGCGAGGATGTTGTTTTCATCGTCCAGCAGCGCACGCCAGCCCGCCAGGCCGCGACCGCGTTCTCCGGCGCGCAGCGCGAGACGGGTTCGCAGCGGCTGCAAGCGTTCCGGCCAACTGGACGGCTGGAAGCTGCCCTGGTCCTGCCGGAACACGAGGATGCGGTCCAGGCCGTCTTCGCCTCCCTCCGTGACGTAGTAAGCGCGAACCAGCTCGGGATGAGGCGCCGATTCTTTCCAGGCCTGCCAGCGCTGGGCTAGCTCTTCGAGTTCGCGTTCGGGGGGAAAAGCACGCACGGGCGCCAGCATGGCGAGGGCGCGCGCCAGCTCGGCGTTGAATTCCTGGGCGAGGCGAGACAGGGCTGCCCGCAGGTGGATGCGCAGCCGCTCGCGTTCCGCTTCACCCAACTGCCCGATCCACTGGTATTGCAGGAAGGCGAGCAGAAGCAACAAGCCCAGCGCAGCGCCCATCACCAGAAAAGGAATGGCCGAGCGATCGCGCCAGGCCCGCACGAACCCATTATCGCGCCCCCTCGTCGCGGCATGGCGGACGCGCCGGCCGAGTTGGAGCACAATAAAGCTGATGGCCGGCTCGCCCGCACGGGTGTTGATCGTGGATGACGAAGAGAGCCAGCGCGCCGGGCTGGCAGCGATGATCCGCTCCTGGGGTTTCGAAGCGGAGACTGCCTGCGACGGCGTCGAGGCCCTGGAGAAGCTCAACCAGGCGCCTGTGGACGTCTTGGTGACCGACCTCATGATGCCGCGCATGGACGGTTTCGAGCTGCTGCGGCGCCTGGGGGCGCAGGGCGGCGGCCCTCCCGCCATCGTGATTACGGCTTTCGGAAGCGTGGAAACCGCCGTGGCCACGATCCACGATCTGGGTGCGTTCTGGTTCTTGGAGAAGCCCATACAGCCGCAGGCGCTGCGCTTGCTGCTGGAGCGCGCCGCTTCGCAGCGACGGCTGGCTCAGGAAACCGAACGACTCCAGCGGCAGTTGAGTTATCAGGGCGTGCTGGGCGAGCTCACGGGACGCTCGCCGGCCATGCAGCAGGTTTTCTCTTTGATCCGGCAGGTCGCCCCGACGAAGGCGGCAGTTCTGATTACGGGCGAAAGCGGCACGGGCAAGGAGCTGGTGGCGCGCGCCATCCACACACTGAGCCCGCGGCGCGACGGGCCGTTCGTAGCCGTCAACTGCGCGGCCCTGCCCGAGACGCTCATGGAAAGCGAATTGTTCGGTCACGAGAAGGGCGCTTTTACGGGCGCGTTCGAACGCCGCGTGGGCTGTTTCGAACTGGCGCACAACGGCACGCTTCTGCTCGATGAGATCGGCGATATGCCTGTGGCCACGCAGGCCAAGTTGCTTCGCGTGCTCGAGGACTCGCGGGTGCGACGGCTGGGCGGGCGCAACGAGATCCTGGTGGACGTGCGCGTGATTGCTTCCACGAATCGCTCGCTGACGGAAGCGTTGCGCAAGGGCGCGCTGCGCGAGGATCTTTACTACCGGCTCAACGTATTCCACATTCACCTTCCGCCGCTGCGGGAACGCTTGGAGGACCTGCCGCTGCTGGTGGAGGCTCTGCTGGCCGAGTTGAACCGCAAGCATGGCGCGCGGGTGCAGGAAGTGGCGCCAGAGGTGCTCGATCTCTTCCGCACTTATTCCTGGCCGGGCAACGTGCGAGAGCTGCGCAACGTTCTGGAGCGCGCAGTGATTCTGGCTGGCGAGGGGACCATTCGTCGCGAGCACCTGCCCTGGAATTTCCCGCCCGGCGCTCAGGAACGCGAGCCAGCGCCCCTGGAAGAACCCGGCGTGGTGCGCGTGCCCTTGGGGGCCACGCTGGAAGAAGCCGAGAAGGCGCTCATCCTGCGCACGCTGCAATTCACCGGCAACAACAAGACCCGTGCCGCGGAGATCCTGGGGATCAGTCTGAAGACGCTGCACAACAAGCTCAAGGAATACGCCGCCGGGCAGGCAGCTGGGCCGGCGGGCGGCGCGAGGGCCGAGGATGCAGGCTGAGCAACGCGGTCCGGGCGGGGCATCCACGAGTCGCGAGAGGCAACTGCGCGTCGCTTCGCTCTCGCTGAAGCTCCGGCTGCGCCTGGCCATTCTGGCGCTCATCGTGCTGGTGGTGAGCGCCGTTTCGGTTTTGAACCTGCACCGGCTGGCGGAGGCGCGGTTCCAGGACTTCGCCCAGCGGGCGCAGATGGCGGCGCAACAAATCAAGACATTTTTGATTTATCGGGTGCGGGATCTGGCGGCGCGCCGCGAGCCCGGTCCCGCGACCCTGGAAGAAGCCATCGCCCTCTGGGAGCAGATGGTGCGCGAAGACCCGGATCTGGCGGCCATGCTGGACTCCACAGTGGCCAGCGCGCGGGTCGTGGTCGAGATCCTCATCACGGGCCGGGACGGCGTGGTGCTGGCCGCCTCCAACCGCAGTCGCATCGGCGCCCGGCATCAGCCGTTGCCCGATTTGAGCGTGTGGGAAAGCCGCAGCCCCTGGCAGAAGCTGCGCGAAGTGTTTTCGCGCCGCGAAGATTATCAGACGACAGTGGCGTTGGGACTACCCGGGCAACCGGAGCCGGTTTTCACCATCCACGTGGTGGTCTCCTCGATCCTGCTGCGCGACGCCCTGCTGCCCCAGCTCACCGGGATCGCCCTGATTTTTGCGGCCTCGCTGGCGCTTTCCGTGGCGCTGGCGGTCATGGTTTCCAACTGGAGCCT
Organism: Bryobacteraceae bacterium; assembly: GCA_028275505.1. Lineage (GTDB taxonomy): Bacteria > Acidobacteriota > Terriglobia > Bryobacterales > Bryobacteraceae > DTHT01. Next base: position 10,097 of record JAPWUP010000057.1, on the reverse strand, counting down.
GCGTCCTTTGGCCCGTATCAGCGAGGCGATCGAACAGATCACGCGCGGCGAGTACCGGCCGGCTGCCGCAAACGGGCCGCCGGAAGCCGTCGAGGTAGCTGCGGTGCGCAGCAAGCTGGACCTGCTGGGCGAGCAGTTCCGCGGAGCCCGTGAGGATGCGGTGCAATTGCGTTCCAACATCGAGCGCCTGCTGGAACGGCTGCGGGAGGTCGTGCTGCTTTTCGATCGTCACGGGCGTCTGGTGCTGGCAGGACGCGCGGCGGAAGAGGTGCTGGGCCGCCCGCGCGGGGAACTGCTCGGTCGTTCCTGGCAGGAATTGTTTCCACCGGAGAGCCCGCTGGGCGCCGTTGTCCGCAAGGCGGTGGAGGAAGGCCGTCCTCTGCGAGACCACGCCGTGACCTTGCAGCGGGACGGCAGCGCTCCGGCTCATTTGCTCGTGAACCTGGATGTGCTGGAGGCCTTTCCGGACCGCGAGCCCATGGGGTTACTGATCACGCTGCGCGATGCCGAGACCCGGCAGCAGATCCGCTCGCAACTGGACGTCTCCGCGCGCCTGGCCGCGATCAGCCGGCTCACCGGGGGCGTCGCCCACGAGATCAAGAATCCTCTGAATGCCATTGCCGTGCATCTGGAAGTGCTTCGTTCCAGGCTGGCCAACGAGGGTCTGGCCGAGTTGCCGGAAATCGAGACCATCGGCCGCGAAATCAACCGTCTGGACCGCGTGGTGAAGACCTTCCTGGATTTCACGCGGCCGGTCGAGCTGCGCATGAGCGAGGTCGAGATCGCAGGCCTGTTGCGCGAGATTCTTGCTTTGGTGGAGCCTTCGGCTGCCCGGCAGAACATCCGACTCGTGCTGGAGGCGCCGGAGCCGCTCTTTGTGGAAGGCGATCGCGACCTGCTCAAGCAGGCGATTCTCAACGTGGTGGTCAACGCCGTGGAAGCCATGAAGGAGGGCGGGCGCATCCGCGTGGCCGCGCACCGCAGCGGCGAGGAATGCGTAGTAGAGGTGGAGGATCAGGGGCCGGGCATCCCGGAAGAAATCCGCGACCGGATTTTTCAACTTTACTTCAGCACGAAGGGCAAGGGGTCAGGCATCGGGCTCGCAGTCACTTTCCGGGTGGTTCAGTTGCACAATGGTACGATTGACTTCACGACGGAAGTCGGGCGCGGGACGACCTTCCGGCTGCGGTTTCCGGCCCGCGACCGGGAGCCTGCGAACGCCCGAGTTTGACGGGAAGAGCTGCGTGTGGGTACGAGGCTGAGCCGAGGCGCGCTTGCGGCCGTGCTGGCGCTGAGTGTGGCCGCACCGGGTTGCCGGTGGTTCCGGCGCGCGCCCAAGACGAAGCCGGCGCCAACCGCTGCGCCAGCCGCCAGGCCTCTGCCGCCGCCCGTGCCCAAGCCTGCTCCGGAGCCCGAAATGCTGCCGCCCCCACAGTTGCCTGCCGGGCTGCCGCCGGTCCCGCCCCCGCCGGTGCTCACGCCGAAACCGCCCGCGCCCCGTGCCCCCCGGCGTACACGCGCCGTGCGCAAGTCCACGCCCGCGCCTGCCCTGTCGCCGGAGCCTGCCGAGCCGCCCAAGCCCGCTGCGCCGCTGCCCGCACTGCAACAGATCCTGACGCCGGAACAGCAGCGCGAAGCGAACCAGGCCATCGAGCGCGCTGAGGCACGGGTGGAACAGGTGTTAGCCTTGTTCCGGCAGAGACAGCCAACGCCGGAACAGATGACCTCGATCACCCGGATCCGGGCTTTTCTGGCGCAGGCTCGCCAGTTGCGCACCACGGATTTGCTGACGGCGCGGGCCCTGGCCGAGCGCGCGGCGGTGCTGGCCGAGGATCTGCTCAAGACCGTCCGCTAAGGGCTGCCTACAGGACTAGCCTTTGCCCCCGTTTTTGAGGCAAACTGGGAATTCGGTTGCTGTGAGCACGCCATAGTTTCCCGGCCTGCGCGCCGGCTGCGGCGGCAACCGGAATGAAATTGAAAACAAGGAGACCAACCGCTCTATGGCTTACGTGATCATTGATACGTGCACGAAAGACATGGCGTGTGTGGACGCCTGCCCAGTGGATTGCATTCATCCCAAGAGCGACGAGCCGGACATTGATTCGGTTCCGCAGCTTTACATCAATCCGGATGAGTGCATAGACTGCGGCGCTTGCGTCCCTGTCTGCCCCACCAACTCCATTTTTGTGCTGGAGGAACTGCCCCCGGACAAGGCGCACTTCGCCGAGATCAACGCCAACTATTACCGCAACAAGTGAAGCGGAGCGGCGCGGGCCGGCCGCGGCCCGCGCACCGCATCATTCCGGCAGCGCCAGAAAAGTGGCCCAGGCATGGGCGTGTTCCTGCCCGTCCGGCGCCGCCAGCGCAGCCTCGGTCAGGATCTTTCGTCTCTGGCGCTCGACGATCCAGGCGCGCACCTGCAACGTCTGACCCGGCGCCACGTGCCGGCGCAGGCGGACACGCAGTTCGCAGGTCAGCGCCGGCCAGCCGCGCGCGCTGATCGCCTGCGACATCGCCTCGTCCAGCACGGTGGAGACGATGCCGCCGTGGATGATTCCCCGGAATCCCTCCCAGTCGGGCGTGGGCGTCCACTCCGCCACGATCACGCCATCCTCCTGCGCGTGAAACTGTAGCTTCAATCCCCGCGGATTCTCCGGACCGCAAACGATGCATGCCGGGTTGGGCAACGCGCGCACGCTCACTCTCTTACGCTCTCCTTCGACGTGGTGCGCCTGTTGGACGGCGCGTAATCTTTCAATCATAACCGCCGGCTTGAAGCGAACTCAAGCACGGGGGCGCCGCTCGCTTCCGGATTGGCGAGCAGGCACTTAGTCCAGGGCCAGAACGCGCACCGGGCCCTCCAGCCCGTTCGGTCGCAGGTGCTTCAGGCGGTCGCGCTCCGTCTCGAACTTCAGTCCCCAGCTTCCGCGCGGGTAAATCGTGTCGCCCTGGGCCAGGCGGCCCGCATCCGAGTTGGCTACGCGCACCACGAGGCGGTTGCGCTCGCGCACCAGACCGGTGATTTCGAACCGGAAAGGCCGCCAGGCGCGCACGCCCAGCGGCTGGTCGTTGAGCCAGGCCTCGGCCGCAACGCCGACTTCTCCCAGATCGAGCGCCAGGCGGCGACCGAGCCACGTCGCGGGAATCTCGAACTCGGTTTCGTAAAGCGCCGTACCGGAGTAATGCCGCAAAGCGCTGTCCGTCCAACTGGCCAAGGTGAACTCAGCAGGCGCTGTTCGGAATACGACGGGATGTTCGGGAATCTGCGTGGGTTCTAGTGTGATGGTCGTGGCGCCCGGAGGAATCGGCGTTCCGGCCAGATCGCCTTCGATGGCGACTGCGCCCGGCGGCACTTCCACTGTCAGGCGAGGCCGTTTTCCGGGTTCGCTCCGCAGTTTCTTTTCGGGCGCAAAGACGAGGTCGCGCAGCGTCCGGCCGTCCTCGCCCACAAGGCGCAGGGAGAAGGCCGTGGGGACCATGAGGCTAGGGCCGACCTTGACCAGCAGCCGGTTCCAGCCGCGGCGCACCTCGACCTCGGCGGTCTCCGCCCACGGGTCGCGCAACAGCAGCCACTTCGGATGCCGGTGGACGCTCAGGACTTCGCGCCCGTTCCACCAGACGCGCAGGCTGTCGGCGAAAGCGGCCACTAGCCGGGCGGAACGCGTGGCGGGCGAATAAACATTCACGAAGGCGTAATAATTCCCAAATGCCCGATCGCCCGGCAATCCCAGCAGCTCGCGCGGCGCTATGCGATATCCGGGCGCCTCGACCCAGCGCCACCTCACCTTGCCGTACGCGCCGTCATAGGTTTTGCTGCGGCGGAAGCTGCGCTCGGGCGGGAAAGGCCGGAAAAACCCACGGTGATCGTCGTAGGGGAAGGGTCCGACAAGCCACCAGGTTCGGATGCCCTCGCGTTCGGGGGCCAGCCAGATGGCCTGCCCGTCAGCGGTGAAGGCATAGGGAATCTCGACGCGGCCCTCTTCCAGCGTCAGCCGCCAGCCGGACCGGGGTAACCTGAGAAGCTCGCGTTCGCGTGGCTGATCGCACGGAGGCGCAGGCGCGCCGGCATGCTGCACCACGAAGTACGCGTCCCACGGGCCGAAGGGCAAGGGCAGCTCGGCGCCGTGGCCCAGCGTGCAGCGCTCGCCGGTTTCAGCGTCCCATTTCTCCCACCGCGCCGCGGCAGGCATGCGAACCCGAACGCGCCGGTCGCGATCGCTGTCGTTGACGAACCAGAACCATTCCGCATCCTTGCCGGCGCGCCGCGAGAAATAAATGCCGGCGGGATCGCCTTCCAGGATCGTTACGGCGGGCGGCTCGATGGCGCGCAGCGCATCGAGCAGCGGCTGCAAGTCCTCGCGCACGGGCTGCGGGACTTCGGTCGGGTGTACGTAATCGAGCCGGTGCATGAACGGTGGATGGCGACGGACCGGGAAGCGGCGGATGGCTGCGCCGCCCAGGCCCGGCGGTTGCTGGCCCAGCGCGAGCACCGCGCCTCCGGCGTTTGCGAAGGCGCGCACTTTGGCTGCGGCGGTCTCGTTTATGTGGGTCATGGGAGGCAGGATGAGGACGCGAAATTCTTCGTCCGCGAGGTGCAGCGCGCCGGCGCGGATTTCCGCCCGGCTCAGGTAGTGGCGATCCAGGATGTGGTAATCCCAGCCGCCGCGCGCCAGCTCGAGCTGAAGAGCGCTGTAGAAATTCTGCACTTCGTCCATGAAGTTATTCCAGAGAAGCTCCCGGCGCTCGCGGGCGAACAAAGGCGCGGAGTGGGCGAAGGCGGTCTCCAGTGGATAGTAAATCGCGATCGGCGCAATGTGCCGCCCCTGGCCGTTCATGAACTGTGCGCGCCGCACATAGTCTGCGTAACGGCGAAAGTATCTCCAGAAAGGCTGGCCCAGAAACCACTGCGGGGGCCAGGTTACTTTGCGGGGATCGTAATCGAAGTAAGGAACCAGCAGGTTGGCGCCCCAGAGCAGCGCCATATTGGTTCCGCGCCGCATTTTCTCCGGACTCAGGAAGGAATCGTGCCCTTGCAGGCCCTGGTTTTCGACGACCAGAGGCATGTGTTCCAGATGAGCCACGGTCACGGCTTCCTTGAAATCGAGCGGCATGCGGGCGCGCTCGAGCAGCGCGTCCATCATCACGAACGTTCCTGCGCGCCAGTGGCGAAACATGTCACCCGCCAGGCTGATCTGGATCCAGAGTTGCTCCTCGTAAAGGGAGACGGCGTGGCCCAGGCCATGCCGGCGGCACCATTCTGTAACTTGTCGGGTGAAGGAGTTGACGTAAAGGTCGGAGATCAGATCCAGATAATCGGTCCGTACTTTGGCGGCTGCGCCGGGTTGGGCGGCCTCGTGCACGAGCAGGGGAAGGGCAGCCCGAAGGTCGTAGCGGTACCGCCGCTGGAATTCGTCGAACAGGCGCGGCGTCCAGGCGATGGGCTCGCCGTAAGCGCCCTCGTGATCCGCGATGGTCAGCTTGAGCGTGCGGCCGAGATGATCGGGGAAACGGCGTGCGAACTCTTCGTAGACCAACTCGAGATACACACGCACGGCTTCCGGATTGAGCAAATCCACCCTGGTGTTGTGCGCTCCCACGGCCGCGACCAAACGGTAAAGCGTCACTCGCCACCGTCCCGGCGGCGCCTCCCACCGCAGCTCGTCCCGCACCGGCTCGAGCACTCGCAGCGTATCGGCATCCAGCGCGCCTTGCGGTAGCTCTCGCGCCACCACCGCGAACCACGCCGGAGGCCTGGGCTTGAATCGCCAGCGCCGCGGGCCTTCGATCACCAGCTCCTGGTAGTCGAGCCGGCGCATGCGGAAGTCCGGCCGTTGCTCGAGCACGCGGCTGAGTTCGGGACCGCCTCGGGGGCGCCAGGCATGCCCGCTCGGCCAGTTGAGCTCGTCGGCGAAATTGAGCGTGAAGCCGAGTTCGCGGGCAATGCGCAGGGCTGCCCCTACTTGCCGCCAGTACTCTTCCGAGAGATACTCCGGCTCCATGCCGTCCCAGGGGAAGACCACCGCCTGGTAGACGCCCTGGCGGATCATCTCGCTGATCTGACGGCGCGTCTCGTCTTCGCGGATGCGCCCGTTCCAGTACCAGTAAGGCATCAGCGAGTAAGTTCGTGGGGGATCGCGGAACAGGCCCGCAAGATCGGCTCCTGCGGCGCAGGCCGCCAAAAGCGCTTCTGCTAAGATGGCCCGGAGGCGACGGCTCATGATGACGCGACTTATTATTTCAGCCTTGATGCTGGCGCCGCTTTCCGGGGCGGGCGATCCTTTCGCCCAGGCGCGCGAGAACGGGCGGCGCTGGGAAGAGTGCGCGGCCGCTGCCCGCCGCGTCCTGCATGCCTGGATGAAACACGCCGACCCAAAGACGTTGTTGCTGCCCGACCGCCTGCCTGGCGGGCCTCGCGGCCTCAAGCCGGGCGCGCCCCGCATTTACACCCCGCACAACTCGGGGGCCGACCTGTACCCGTACCTGATCCTCACCGCGGAGCTGACCGATCCTGAGCTTTACCACGGCCGCATGATGGAAATGCTGCGCAACGAGGTGCGCTTCACCACCGCGCAGGATTCCATCCCGGCCAACCTGAACCTGGATACCGGCGAGCTCGGTCCGCCCAGCCTGTTCGGCGCCGGCGAGTACGCCAAGGACGGCCTCATCGCCGTGACCGAACGGCTGGGACGCACGCCCTGGTTTTACCGCATGACGGACATGATCGCCGACGCCATGAACCACGCCCCGGTGCCGTCGGCGTTCGGCAATCTGCCCGCGTCCGATTCCGAGCTCAACGGTGACTTTCTGCAAACGCTGGTCCGGCTGGCGCCGATGACCTCGGATCCGCGCTTCTGGGAATGGGCGCGGCGCATCGGCGATGCTTACATCGAGGAGGTCCTGCCGGGCAACCACGGTATGCCCGCCACGAAATGGGACTTTACCGAACACAAGGGCGATCGCCAGGTCCGGCTGCGGGATCATGGCAACGAAATGGTGGTAGGCCTGGTGCTCCTTTACGCTCTGGAGCAGGACTACGGCACGCCGCGGGCCGCGCGCTACCGCCCCGTCGTGGCGCGGATGCTGGATCGCATCCTGGAATCGGCTAACCCCGACGGACTGCTTTACAACGTGATTGACGCGGCTACGCTGAAACCCTTGAATTCCGGGCTTTCCGATAACTGGGGCTACGTTTACGGCGCTGTTTATGCCTTTTACCAGGCGACGGGTGAAACTAAATACCGCGACGCCGTACGCCGGGTGCTTTCCAACCTGACCAAATATCGCAACTACGACTGGGAGAACGGCTCCTTCGATGGCTACGCGGACTCGATCGAGAGCGCGCTTTACCTGGTCGCTCGCGAACCCGTGCCGCAAGCCCTGGACTGGATCGAGTCCGAGATCCGCGTGATGATGAACATGCAGCAGCCCTCGGGCCTGATCGAGCACTGGTACGGCGAAGGCAACTTCAACCGCACGCTGTTGCTCTACATGGACATGAAGAGCCAGGGCTGCCGCCCGGATCGCTGGGTCCCCGGCCTGCGCGTGGGCGCCGTGCGCGAAGGCAACCGACTGTACCTGAGTCTCGAAGCGCCCCGCGGCTGGCAGGGCCGCATCCGCTTCGATTACGCGCGCCACCGCCGCGTGCTCAACTTTCCCAAAAATTACGTCCGGCTGAACGAATTTCCCGAGTGGTATGTCGTGGAGGAAAATACTCTTTACCGCGTCCGTTCGGGCGCGGGTCCCGAGCACATTTATTTGGGCTCGGAGCTGATCGCGGGCGTGCCGCTGGCCCCCGGCGACTGGATCGTCGAACCCGTGGGGCCGCCGCCGTATGGGGCCGCCCGCAAGTCCGCCGAGGAGAAGAAGCCGTGAATCGCCGCCGTTTTCTCGCTTCCGTTCCCGCGCTGGCGGGCGCCTGGAGGGCCGGGGCCGCCGCGCAGCGTCCCAATATCCTGCTGTGCATTGCCGACGACTGGGCATGGCCGCACGCTTCCATCTACGGGGACCCCGTCGTCCGCACGCCCACTTTCGACCGCATCGCGCGGCAAGGCGTGCTGTTCACCAACGCTTTTTGCGCAGCCCCTTCCTGCACGCCGTCGCGGGCCGCGATTCTCACCGGGCAGGCGCCGCACCGACTGGCCGAAGGCGGCAACCTTTGGGGGTTCCTGCCCGCACGCTTTCCCGTGTACACCGACCTGCTGGAAGAGGCCGGCTATTTCGTGGGTTTCACGCGCAAGGGTTGGGGGCCGGGCGATTTCAAAGCCGGAGGCCGGCGGCGGAATCCTGCGGGAAACGACTTCAAGAATTTCGCTGAATTCCTGCGCGCGGCGCCACCCGACCGCCCGTTCTGCTTCTGGTTCGGCAGCCACGATCCGCATCGGCCTTACGAACCGGACTCCGGCTTGAAGGCGGGAATGCGGCCCGAGGCCGTTCGCGTCCCGCCATGCTGGCCCGATGCGCCCGAGGTGCGCCGGGACATCCTCGACTACTACTTCGAGGTCCAGCGGTTCGATCGCGAAGTGGGTGAGCTCCTTGCCATGCTCGAGAAAGCGGGCCGGCTGGAAAATACGCTGGTGGTCGTTACCGGCGACAACGGCTGGCCTTTCCCGCGCGCCAAGGCAAACCTTTACGATGGCGGCACGCACGTTCCGCTCGCCGTGAGCTGGCCCGGGCGCGTCCCTTCGGGCCGGACGCTGGAAGACTTCGTCAATCTTGCGGACCTGGCGCCGACGTTCCTGGAGGCTGCCGGTTTGAAGCCCTTGCCGGAAATGACCGGGCGCAGCCTGATGGGCCTGCTCACCCAGCGCGAGAAGCCGGGCACGCGCACCGAGGTCTTTCTGGAACGGGAACGTCACGCCAACGTGCGTCGCGGCGATCTCTCCTACCCCGTGCGCGCCATTCGTACGCGCGAATATTTATACATCCGCAATTTCCGGCCCGATCGCTGGCCGGCGGGGGACCCGGAGCTCTACCACTCGGTCGGGCCCTTCGGCGATTGCGATGACAGTCCCACCAAGCGCTACATCCTGGAGCGTCGTTCGGACCCCAAGTTCGCGCGCTACTTCGAACTGTGTTTTGCCAAACGTCCCGCCGAGGAACTCTACGATCTGCGCAAAGACCCGGACCAGATCGTCAACGTAGCCGGTCGGCCCGAGTACGCAGAGATTCAGCGGAAGTTGCGGGCGCGTCTCGAGCAATGGATGAAAGAAACGGGCGATCCTCGCGCCACCACCGACGACGACCGCTGGGACCGCTATCCTTACTTCGGCCCGCCGGCCAAGAAGGGATGAGGCATCCCGGCGCCTTCAGGCCCGCGCTCGCCGCTGGATGGGTTTTTGTCCCGGGGGCGCGGGCGCGAACAGGTCGCGGCGCGTCAGCCCGAGCTGCCTGGCCATCTCCACGCAATAGTCGAGCTGGCCGACGTCCGGGCCGTGGATGTTCGAGCCAAAGGAAAATTTCACGCCGGCCTTGCGCGCAATCCTCAGGAAGGTCTCGGCAGGTAGCCGGTAGCGCGAGTTGATTTCGATGGCGACGCCATACCGCAAGGCTGCCTCGATGACCTTTTCCATGCGCTCGCGCGTCCACAGCACGGCGTGGTCCTTGGCGATGGCAGGAGGCAGAAAGGTCGGGTTGGCGAGGATGTCTATCGGGGCGCGCCGCATCAGCTCGACGTGGAAGTCCACGTAGCGATCCATGAAGCCCTGGGGATCTTCGATGGTCCTGGCCGCCGGCGTCCACAGTTTAATGAGCGGTTCGTCGCCTCCTGTTCCGCGGAACACGCGCTGCGGCACCGTGAGGGCGTCCTGAAGAACGTAATCCAGTTCGGCCACCAGAGCGGGCGAGAAGCACTCCATCCAGTCGAGGCCCTCGGCCTGGATGCCGCGGTAGACCGGCTTGCCCGCCAGCTTGTCGAGCCAGCGGCGCAGATCGTCGTCCGTGGAAAGCATGCCGCGGTAGCCGAGCCCGGGCTTGCCCGCGTGCTCGACGATGCCGAAGCGCACGCCGCGCCGCTGCGAGATCTCCAGCGCCTTCTCAAGCGTGATCTGCTCGTCGAGATGAACGTGGTAGTCCACCAGGGGGAAATCCTCGGCGGACAT
>JAPWUP010000203.1 GCA_028275505.1 Bryobacteraceae bacterium | reverse complement strand
CCGGCCTGAGAGCGGGCGAGCTCACCCTTTCTCGATCGGCACGCCGACGAGGTTGCCCCACTCTGTCCACGAACCATCGTAGTTGCGAACGTCGCGGAAGCCCAGCAAGTACTTGAGAACGAACCAGGTGTGACTGGAGCGTTCGCCGATCCGGCAGTAGGCGATCACGGGCTTGGATCCGTCCACCAGCGGGCTGCTGAAATTTACCCTCTGAATTTCCGTTTGAGTTTCTCTGAAGCTGCTTTCAGAGCCTGGAATCGTGTGCCGGCGCTCTTCGGGCGCCCCGGCTCCGGCCCTGCCAGGCCGTTCCGGGGCCCGTTTGGCCCCTCCTCGCCCCCGCTCACGCAGTCGCCGCCATCAGGTCCCTCATCCGGACCAGATTGTATGCCGCCGCTGCCAGCGTCACCATCCATCCCACCTTCTCGCAGCCCCGCCACCTCACCTTCCTCAGTCCCGCCACCGTCTTCCGCCACCCAAACCCCTGCTCCACCCGCTTCCTCGCCCGCTGGCTCAACCCGTAGCCCTCGTGCCGCACTGTGCGAGCATCCACCGCACTGCACCGCCCGCTCGTGTTCTGCGCCACATGCGGCGTCACGCTCAACTCCCGCGGCTGGCCACAAACTCCCGCGTGTCATAGCCCCGGTCCGCCGCCAGCGTCACCCGCTTGCTGCCTCCCAGAATCCCCCGCGCCATCTCCAACGCCGCCTCCCGCTCCGCCTGCCCGCAGGCCTGGGTCAGCCGCACGTTCACCAGCAGCCCGTGCCGGTTCTCCGTCACCACATGCCCCAAGTAGCACAGCTTCGCCTCGGCCCTCCGGCTCTTCCGCCACAGCCGCGCCTCCGGATCGGTCACCGATTCGTGCGTCTCATTGCGCCGCCGCTGCCCCCGGAAAGCCACCTCACGGTTCCGCCCAACCTGGCCCGGTCCCTTTCCGGCTCACGCGCCCTGCATTGGCCGGAAGCTCTTCTGGCTCGCCCACGCCTCCAGCATCGTCCCGTCCACCGGGAAATGCTCGCTCGACATCAGCCCCTGCTGCCGCGCCTGCCGCACCACCGCGGCGAAGAACTCCCGCGCCACCTCGCCCGCCAGCAGCCGGTCGCGGTTCTTGGTGAACACCGTCGCATGCCACACCTCTTCGTTCATGCCCAGCCCCACGAACCACCGGAACAGCAGGTGGTAGCGCAGCTGCTCCACTAGCATCCGCTCGCTGCGGATCGAGTCCAGCAGCATCAGCCGCTGCGCCCGCAGCAGCCGCTCGGGTGCGATCGTCGCCCGCCCGCCTTCGCCGTAGAGCTCGTCCAAGCGGGCATCGAGCGCCTTCAGTGCGCGGTCGACCATCGCCCGGATGGGCCGCAACGGGTGATCCGGCGGCACCAGATCCTCGAGGGTGGCGTACAGGAACATCTCTTGCTGCTGGCGATCTTCTCCTCTCATGGCGTTTCAACTGACATGGACGAAAAAACAATTCCTAGGTTATTTGATTTGGCCATTTTTCAGCGGCCTGCTAAATGCCGGCCTTGATGTTGCGGTTGATCAGTACGCCGAGAGCGTGATTGGCCACATCTCCGACGTCGAGGGCCAGCTTATAGGGGAGAGCGCGCTGGGTCGTCACATGGATCATTTCCGGCCTTCTTTCTTCTTCATTCTTCGTTCTGCGACGAACTCGACTCAGCGCCTGACCGCGAGGAATACCTTGTCGGGCGATGACGCGCCCTGGACGGTGGCCACCACAGGCAACTCTCCTGCCGGAGCATCCGCTGGCACGCGGATTGCGATCTGGTAAAGGCCCACCGCGCCCGGCGTCAGCGCGCCCCCCACAAAGTCGGCCCGCAGGCCGCCGACGGTCACCTCCGGAGTGTGGACCAGCCGGTGCTCTCCTTCAATGGGCCGCCCCGTTGGGGGAGGGGGATCCACCGGTCCGAAGCCGGTCCCCCAAAGAACGATCGTCTCACCGGGCCGGGCCGGTCTGACTGGCACGCCGGGGAAAAGACCCTCGGGCGCCAGCAGGGTCCTGAAATCCAACGAAGTGGCGACCACGTACCGCCCGGCCCACAGAAAGAAGGCCGGATCTATAGTGCGGGCCTCCGCCAGCACCGGCTCGCTTTCGACTCCGTCCCGGATGACCTTCACGGTAACGGGACCCGGTGTGACGTCGGGCGCGAGCACATTGACTTGGCCCGGACTGATGTAGGCTACGAATCCGGGTTTCCCGTCAAAAAGCACGCTTGTGCCGTCGAGCTGCTCAGGGAGTCTGCCCCCGGCGAAGTCTTCTGTCCTCCATTGGCGCGTGAGGCCGGCCAGTTCGGCGCCGAGAAGCGTCACCCAAGAACCGGGGGCGAAGCCCGGCCGGAAACTGGCGGCGTTGACCACGCCGTTTGCGGCCTGAATAGCGGGCTTTCCAGCGCGACTGTAGACGCGCACGTATTCGACCAGCATTACTTGAGGGAAAACCGTGGTCTGATCCGGATAGCCAGGCCAGTTTCCTCCGACGGCCACATTCAGCAACAAGTGAAACGGGTGGTCGAAGACCCAGCGCGCGCCGGCGGGAAGATCCTTCGGGGTACGGGTCTGATAGAGAACGTCGTCCACGTACCACCGGATCACTTGCGGCTCCCACTCGATTGCAAAGAGATGAAAATCGTCGGCGAAACGCCTTCCCGCCGGAAGCGAGTAAGCCGCTCCGATGCCGCCCGTGCCCGAGTAGCCGGGCCCGTGAATCGTGCCGTGCACGGTGGAAGGTTCGCGCCCGATGTTTTCCATGATGTCGATTTCGCCGCAAGCCGGCCAACCCACTGTGGTGATGTCATCGCCGAGCATCCAGAAGGCTGGCCAGATGCCCTGCCCGTAAGGTAGCTTGATCAGTGCCTCGAAGCGACCATAGGCACGCGAGAATTTGCCGCGAGTCACCAAGCGGGCCGAGGTGTAGGGACGCGTGATTCCATCGGGCCCGGTGTAAGTTTCCCGCAGGGCGCGGATCACGAGCTTGCCATTCTCCACCGAGGCGTTCTCGGCCCGCCGCGTGTAGTACTGCGACTCGTTGTTGCCCCAGCCATGGCCGCCGACGTCGAAGTCCCACTTGGCCGCATCCAGCGCACCTCCTTCGAATTCGTCACTCCAGACCAGCGTCCAGCCGGGGCGGTGTTGGGCGGACAGCACCGCCACGCAAACCAGTCCCAGAACCAATCGGATCACGTGCGGCATTCCGGGAATTTGCATTTTGGAGTCCCCTACACCAGAAATATACACCCACCCCTCACGTGTCGAGCCCTAAATCACTAATTTTTCAACCCTTCCAAGCCAGTGCCAGCTCCGGTTGGAGGCTGCGGGGTGGCGGTTCCGCGTGGCGGAAGCTGCCCGGGGCGAGAACCCTGCGGATTCCCTCCGCCAGCGCGTAGAACCGAAAGGGTGGGACGCCGAAGAAATGCTGGGAGATGAGCAGCAGCTTCTCACAGAGAATGCGCAGCTTCATCTGCTGTCCCAGAAACGCGGCCGCGAAGTAAGCCACGGCGGTCACTAGGATGACTAAGTGCTTCAAACGGTGATACTTCAGGACGCGAACATCCTCCAGGTTGTAGCTCTGTTTGACCAAGCGGAAAGTTTCCTCAATTTTCCACCGTGTCAGGTAGATTGGCACGATGCACCAGACCGATTGCGAGTTCCGGGCTGTGACAGGAACGTTGGTGAGCAGCATGAGCCGATCCTCACCCAAGCCAGCGATCACCACCAGCCAGAGCTTCTCCAGCCGCCCCGGCAGGCAAATGGGTTCGGCGCCGTAGCGCAGCGTATGGGTCTTTTCCTGCTCCCCCCTGGATCTTGACGATGCGCGCCTGGTGAGGGAGCCGGCACCGCCCGGCCACCTCGGTCACGCTTCCCAAGAGGCCCGTGCCGATCGGCCACCGTGCGCTTGCCCGTGGAGCGGATGACAAAGCGCGCGCCCCGATCCAGCAGGGGTTCCAGCAAATTCTTCCGATCGCCGCCGCGGTCCATGGCCCAGATCCCACGCCCCCGGGTGGGGCGCCGATCAAATCGACGGCGGCCGGCACCTCGGCCTTCTCGCTGGTGAAGTCCTTGGCCTCCACGGAGAACGGCTTCTCATACAAAGGGAGGATCTGGCTGCCGTTCACCTCGGCCGCGGTCACGCCGCACAGCCAGTAGCCCTGATGCAATTCCCCGTGCTGCCATCCCGCACGGTCGCTAGGTTCTCCATTTTCTGGGCATACTCCTTGCGGATGTCGCTCAGGTCCACCGCCAGCACCGTATTGGATTGCACCCGAGCCCTTGCCATCCTCACTCACTGGGGAGTCAATTGCCTTTCTAACTCAGCCTTCTTCAGATTGCGCGACAGGCGCTTCTCGGTTTGGATCAGAGGTATGTCCTCTCCAAGAGAACGGCCGATGTTACTGAGCTTCACATCCTGGCTCGACTGGACGCCGAACAGCATCTGGGATACGAACTGGCTGAGCGGCTTTGACAGGCCCTCGCACAGTTGCGCGGAGACCTTCGTCAACTGCGCTTTCAGGCGGGTCCGGACTCTGCTATCCTGCATGCGGGACGACTCCTTGGTGGTTTGGATTCTCTCCGAAAAAACCGCTTTACCACGGATTTCGTCCCCTCCCACTTCCGGATCCCGGCAACTCGCGGAGCCAGCAGGGTTTACCTGGCGCAGGCCTGAGATTTTGGGGAAAGTCCTGCCGAAAAAGTCTTGAGTGCTCTTGCGCACAGGAGTATACTATCCGAGCCGGCCTATGTGCGCGCCGGACGCAATCATCCCGATCCTCCGAGGAGACTTGTCATGAGCTTGACGCGAATTCTGGTGGCTACCGTCGCTCTGATTGCCTTGGCTCTCGCGCTTCAACCCTGGGGCCGCAACCCTGCAGTCCACGCGCAGCAACCCCTGGAATGGCAGTTGACCTTCAGCCCCATTAATCACGCCCTGGACAACAACGACAATTTTTCCCGTGACGACCGCTTCCTGGTGGTGGACACCCGCGAGACGCTCGGCGCAGGCATAGGCAACTGCACCAGCATTATGAAGGTAAGCGTCTCGACCGGGCTGGAGAATATCCTCTACGCGCCGGCCTACAAACTGGATCCGGTGAACATGGCGCCGGGCGTGGGCGCGGCATCCTTCAGCCACATTGACGACGAGGTGATTTTCATCCACGGTCCGCTGCTCGAGGAAACGCCCGTGCTCGGTTTTTACAGCACCCGTAACCGGCGCGGCGCCGTGGTAAGGGGAGATGGCGCGGGTGACGTCCGTTTCGTGGACTTTCGCGATGTGACCTCCGAGGTCACCACGCCGGGGGCGCACCGCGGCGGCACGCATCGCCACGAGTACACGCTGGATGGCAATCGGATCGGCTTTACCTATGATGACTTCCTGCTCCAGGATTACGGCCGCACGGTCGGCTACATGGAGCCGCATCCACGGGCGCCCAAAGGCGTCTCGCACTGGGTGGCCATTCTGGTTCCCGTAGTTCCGCAAGCCGTCGCCAGGCCGGGCGATTTGATTCGCGCGGCTGATGACTCCTGGGTCGGACGGCGTGGTCAGATGCGGGCGTTCATCGGCCAGGTGGTGGAGGCCGACGGCAAGACCATAACCAGTTCGCTCTTCGTGGTGGACATCCCGGAGACTGTAGACATCACAACCTCGGACTCCGGCACGAAGACGACGTACATGAAGCCGCCCAAGGGCATCACCATTCGCCGCTTGACGCGCACGCCCGCCGCCGGCATCGTGCGCGGCTCGCATGACGGAACGCGCATCGCCTATTACGCCACGGCGCCGGATGGCTCGCGGCAGGTCTTCATCATTGACGCCAAGGGCTCGGACCAGGATCCCGATCCCGCTAAGCGGCCCATCCAAGCCTCTTTCCTGCCCGCGGGCGCTGCGGGAGGCGTCCGCTGGCATCCTTCGGGCAACTCGATCGCGGTCCTCAGCGATAACGGAGTGGCGGCAATCTGCGTGAAGCCGGGCCCGCTCTTTGGCGCTGCGTGGTGGCTCACTCCCCACGGCACCGGCCTTCCCGCGCCGGAAGCGCTGGTGTGGTCTCACGATGGTTCCTTGCTGGCCTTCAACCGCCGCGTGCCCACCTACGACGCCTCCGGCAAGCTGGTCAAGGATTTCAACGGAAACGATTTCCGCCAGATCTTCCTGACGCGATTCCCGGACGCCAACCGCAATGGCATCGCCGACCCGATCGAGAACGGCGTGGTCCGCAACGGCGCCAGTTTCGTCGCGGGAACCGTAGCGCCGGATTCCTGGGCCTCGGTGACAGGTTTCAATCTGGCCGCGCAGCGGCTGGTTGCCGACGCTCCGCAGACGAACCTGGGCGGCGTCGAGGTGCGCATCACGGACAGCACCGGGACGGCCAAGGCAGCGCTGCTGAAGATGGTCAGCCCCGAGCACATCAACCTGATCGTTCCCGCAGGGTTGCGCGCAGGCCCGGCCACGGCGACGGTGACCACGCAGGAAGGCAAGAAACTCGACCTGCCGGTGGAGATTGCCGCTGTGGCGCCGGGCCTGTTCTCGGCTGACGCTTCCGGATCGGGAGTCGCCGCGGCGGTCGCCGTGCGAATCCGCGGCAACCAGCAGACTGTGGAAAACGTTGTGTCATGCTCGGCGAGCGGATGCGCGCCCGTGCCTCTGGATCTCGGGCCGGAGGGCGATGACGTGATCCTGCTGCTGTTCGGCACCGGCATCCGCGGGGCGGGCGCTTCGGTGACGGCGACGATCGGCGGGCAGAAGGCCGACGTCGTGGGCGCCGCGCCGCAGCCGCAGTTCCCGGCGCTCGACCAAGTCAACGTGCGCGTGCCGCGTGCGCT
>JAPWUP010000202.1 GCA_028275505.1 Bryobacteraceae bacterium | reverse complement strand
CGGCGAGCCTGGTGGTACAATCCCGTGTGGAGGCCAGTCCTGGCCGGTGCCGGGCCCGGGCTTCAAACCCGGCGCGAGTCGCGGGCGACGCGGCTCGGGTGGGTTCGACTCCCACTGGCTTCCGCCATAATCTCCTTTCAATTCAATCGCTTAGCTATACCCCGTGCCCGGACTGTGCCCATAATTGTGCCCGTGCCACCCTCGATCTTCGCCATTTGTTCGCTCAGAAACGCCTCCATGCGATCCCCCACCTCATGCAGCGTTGTTTCACTGACGATGTGATAGCGCTCGAAGGTCTTGCGCGTGAGGTGACCGGAGATCTCCATGGCCTGCTTCTCCGGTATGCCGGCTCGCACCATGTTGGTCAGCGCCGTGCGGCGGAGATCGTGAAAGCGAAGCTCGGGCAATCCGGCCTTCCTGGCGAAGGAACGCCACGTGCGCCAGTTGAACTTCATTGGCTGACCCTTGCGTTGAAAGACCCAAGGGCACGCAGGACAATTCGCATCGCGTTCAGCGCGTGCCATTTCAAGCCAAGCACGCATTTCACCGTAGATGGGCAAAACTCGGGCCTTGCGAGTCTTGGTATTGAAGGCCTCCAACCGAATCAACCCACGTTCGAAGTCCACTTGCGACCAGCGCAAACCCAAAAGCTCTCCCAGTCGTGCGCCTGTATGGTAGCCGATAACCAGCAATAACCGGTAAGGGGCAGGCAACAGGTCGCGAAGCCGCAAGTATCCCGCATGATCGAGCAAGCCGGTGCGCACGTTATGTTCAGGGAGTTTCTCGATATGCGGGACGCGGGCGACCATTGGAGGATCAGCTTGATAGGCCAGGCGAAAGGCGCGACGGAGAAGTTCCAGCTCCCGATTGATGGTAGCGGCGGCTGCACCTTCCTGCTGTCGCCGCAGGATGTAAGCACGCACGTGGCTGCTAGTGAAGTCGGCAGCCCGCAGCTCGCCAAAGAACGGGTACAGGTTCTTGCGAAGCCGTGCTTCGGTCATGCGCAGGCTGGCTCGACCGCGCATGCGATAATCCTCCAAGAGGTCATCGAGCAGCTCACCGACGGTAACGCGCTCGGGTCCCACGCCGGCGAAGCGCCCAGTGACGATTTCACCTTGCCGGCGCTTTAGCAGGCGTTGAGCATCCTCGTAGTCGGAGCTATGGCTGGATTCGCGAAAGCAACGTCCTCGGTGGTAGTACTTGATCCACCAGATCCTTCCCCTGCGGTAGACGGTACCGAGTTTCGGCTTGCGTGCGCTCATGGCTTCATTCTAAGCGACGGCCAGAAGGAAGAAACGATTCGATCTTGCCAGCTTCTACTAAGCGCTCCAAGTCCTTAAGGTCTATGGCCACGCGACGGTCAATCCTAACAGCGCGCAGCTTGCCCGAAGCGATCATGTGCTGGACCGCCGCTGGGCTGCGACCGAGGTAGGTCGCCGCTTGCTCAACGGTCAAAAGGCGCTGACGCGACACCGAGTCGGGGCGCAAGCGCTCCTCAAGCTTATCCACCACCTTCTCGGCCAAGCGGTTGGCCAGCTCGTCGAGGAACCCGTTCAGGTCACAATCAGATCGTCTGAGCATCGTCGCGTCCCTCCCGGTTCGTGTCGCTGGGGCGGCGACGCCAGCGGGTCATGAGCCGTGAGTAGGTGGACCGCGGCTGCTTCTGCCCAGCATTGGGATCCTTCGGGCGCGTGATCGCAGACGCCAACAGCAGATCTTTCTCTGTGATCCTCCAGGGCCGCCCTCTGCAGCTCTGGTAACCTTCTCGATCCCACAGATACAGCATGGTATCCCTCAAGATTGCCTCCGCCTTGGGTAACAGTACCCAGGCATCGAGCAGGCGCGCCAGGAGCATGATGGCCCCGAAGTCCGCATCGCGATCCAGAGTTGCTGGTTTCATCGGCGCCTCCCAAGCGTCAAGCAAGCGATCCAAGACGTCGTTCAGGTCACAATGGCTCAATCCTCGGAGCATTGTCGCCACCTCGGCGGGAGCCTCGGCGGGAGTATCGAAGCCAACCATAGCTCCTTCGCTGTTACCCTCCAGGTTCGCTTCTTGCAAGCGGGACACCCGTTATCCCGGAGACGTAGGTAGATGCCCCGATCGAAGAGGTACAGCTGAGCATCGGAAAGGATCTCTTGGGCCTTGGGCAGCAGATACCCGTCGTCCATCAGCTCCGCCAGCAGCTCGATCGCATCATGGTCTGAGGGCGTCGTCTCATCCCTCCGTTGGGCACGCTTGATCAGTTCATCGTCTTCGGGCGTCGGTTCACGTTGATCGTCGCCCCAGATGATCTCAGCTAACCACAAAGCCAGGTCGTTGTTGTTCACGTCGTTGTTCATGAATTACCTCCTTTTCCGTGTCATTCGATAGAGAACCGTCGGACCTGGCGAGCACGCGATATCCACGCGACCGCCTGGCGCGGATGGCCGGTTGTCAATCCGCGACAGATCGACCCCGGCCAGGATTCCGCAGAAATGAATGGTACCGAGGGATTTCGCGGCGTACTTGGCGGCGTAGAAGGCAGCGGCCTTGGCGCGCTTTGGCGGCTCAATCCGGCAACGGCCGAACAGGGCATAAGCCTCGCTCCACCAGAACTTACGCGAAAGCTGACCAACCCCAGTCGCCAAACCATGTAGGTGCCAGCGCCCGCTGATGTGGCCGAATTCCTCGGCGAGCACGAAGCCGATCTGCCTTCCAGCATCGCGCCGGACCTCGCTAAAAAAGTCAAACACGCGCCCGAGGATCCAGGACGGCGCCGGAGGCACAGGACCAACGCGCCAGCGCATGGAGGGCTGCCAAACCTCAATGCGAGGATCGGGAGGCAAGCGGCCCGACCGAGCGTGACGCTCAACGGGCGCCAGGTCCGTGGCCGGAAGCAAAACAACGCGCCCACCCCGATTGCAGGGCACGTGGTCGCGGAACGTAAAGTGAAAGAACCAATCCCACTTGGCCAGGTCAGCCAAAAACTCGCCGAAGGCAGCGGCACACTGGCGTCTTTGCCAGGCAGCTCTGGCTTGCCTTTCGATCATGGCCTTATGGTCAGTGAGCATTTTGGCTAAGCCCTTTGTTTTGTCATACTTGCGCAGTCGCTGCCTATAGGCACACTCTGGGCGACTAGGATGGGGGAGGAGGCCCCGGCGACGCTACGCCGCATCGGGCGTAGCGCCACCAGAGCCTCAACCCCACGCGCTCTTCGCGAACTCCCGCATGGCGCGAGAGCGGCGCGCCGACCGCCATTGCTGGCGATCACACCCTTGGAAACGGTTCACGATCCAGCGCTGGCGTGGGGGACTCTGTCCCCCAACACCCCCTGGAGTTTTCCAAGGCATCAAAGGGAGGCCCTCCGGTGGTCTACCAGCGGCCAAGACCGACCAGCAGCAGCCAAGACCGACCAGGCAGGCAAGGCCGACCATCAAGGCCGGCCTTGCCCAACCACCGTCTGGGGTGGCTCCCTCTCCACTTATCCCTTGGCAGGTCGCTCTCCAGCGTTGCCTGCCTCTGTTTCAGTGGAGCTTGCTGAACTCCAAAGATCTGTCGGAAGCGGGCCGCATCGGCTCGCCCCTATTTCAATTAGACGACGAATTCTACTGACAAAAAAAGGGGGAAATGCCACTGAAAATAAATCGCCTATTTTCTGTCAGTCGCAGCAAGATTGCGTTTGCGGGCAGAACATGATAGAGTCAAGTCATGGACGATGGAAAGGCCAGGCTCAATAGGTTCATTCAGGCGATGGGTTCGGGCGACTGGAAAACCATCCTAGAACTCGGGAAAAGCGATCCGAAGGTGCTGGCCGCCTTGGCCTGGGCGGAAGCCGACTGCAACTCCCTCACCTCCTTGAGCCCCGACGAACAATTTCTGCTTGCATTCCGGCAAGCTTGGGCCATGCAGGCAACCGAAATCCCCCAGCCAGAGATCCAGAAAGGGCAAAGACTTGTCAAGAGGCTAGAGAAGGGGAGCGTTCCTCCAACAACGGCGGCTTTGCTTGGGCGCAAGGTCAAAGAATACATTCAGCACCTTAGAAAAACCTTTAAATCCATACCCGGGTTCCGCGGAAGACCACCGGGGGACGCGCGCGACCGACGCAAGCGTATGGAGCTAGCAGCTCGGGTAGTGGAACTGAGCAAGAGAGAGCATCTGCCTATGCAGGAGGCTGTGAAGCGGGTGGCTGAGGACGCCAAGGTCCATCCACGGACGCTCTACCGATATCTGGCGGAATACCGCCAGGCGATTGCGCAGCAGAGCAGCTTCACCAGCGCCCCTACTGTACCAAACGCGGCACTCGGGGTGCGGAGCAACGCAAATCTTCGGCTTGGGACTCCGCCGGAGCGTCCAGATAGCGCTCCGCAAAGCACGTCGCGCACAACCCGAGTCTGAGTAACTCCTCGAAGCTTTCACCCCCGCCAACGACGTTCATCCAGCCCCCACAGTCGCGGCAGCGCAGCTGGACATAACGCAGCCCCGCGTAGCGCTTACTCGCAGCCGACCGGCCTCTCATGCTTTTCATTGTACCCAGCCTCCCGCCTCGCTCCGGCGCAGCCACTTCAGACGTTCTCGCCCCTTGTCGGAGATTGCATACAAGAGCCGGCCTTCTCGATCGATCCGCCGGCGCAGTAGGCCCCAGCGCCAGTAGCGCTTCAACAGCCAGTGCACGCTCGGCGCCGGCGCCAAAGCGGCAATCATCGCCGGCGTCATCCAACCGCCGGGTTCGAGCACGGCCAGGATGGCGCGCTTGCGCTGGTTGCGAACGGCCGTTCGAACCAGCGCGCCCCTATTCGGTTTGCCTGTGCGTCGGATTACCATCTTGCCGTCTTCCCTCCCACGATCCCTGGTAGAATCGAACCGCGCCCGGATGATTCGATCGGCCCGAAGCAGATTTCGGCCAGCTTTCCACGGCGCACCACCCGGTTCAAAACGTCCCAAACCAGGCGATCGTGCAATCCCAAGCGCGAAACCTGGACGGCCACCTCGACGCCGCACCGGTCCGCCAAAGCCTCCAGATCGCGCGCCTCCGTTTGCGCGAACAGGACGAAAACGTCAGTGGCTGCGGTCAACCGGCGCGCGATCTCAGCAGCGCGCTGCCCAGTCCAGACGACATCTATGCGCCGATGGCGCCCCAAGCGGATGATGTGATCGAAGCCCGGCGGAACCCAGTTCGGCTGACAGACCATGGGGACTTCCTCGACCGCCAGCACCATGCGCCCGTAGCGGTAGACCCACTTGGCGACCAAGTCGAATTCCTCCACCAGGTCGCCGTGCGGAACATAATGCGCTCTCCATACGGACTTGCCACGGCTCCAGTGAAGAAAAGCCACCAAGCGCTGGAGATTGTCCAGCCGATTGGGACACAAGCTGCCGTGCTCGCACATGGGGTCCCATATCAACAGGCGCGGCACCTCGGCCACCAGCTCGCGAAGCGCACACGATTTACCGCTGCCTTTGCGACCCAAAATCCCGATGATGCGGTTCTGCATGATCAGCCTGCTTGAAAGCCCCCGCTCGCAGCGGAGCCTGGCCCTTTCAGCTTGCCGAAACCTTCGACAAAACCAGTCCCGCCGGCGCGCTGAGGCACCCGAGCCAGCAACCAGATCAACAGGGCCATGGCGACGAACGGCAATAGCATCGCCACCAAGATGCCCCATGTCCCGCGCCACCAAGGCTCGCGCGCAGAGGCTGGCTGCGGCTTGGCCCCAGGCACACGCGGAACTGCCCGGTTCTCCGATTGCCGCAAACGATGCTCGACCTGCGCCCGATACTCCTCAGGCACGGTCTCCAACGAAAAGCCCTGCCGAACGTGATCCACCCAAGCTTGAATCGGGTCCAGTTGCCACGGAGCACTCATTTCGCCTCCTTCTCGGCCTGCTTTAGCCGTGCGCGCAGTTCAGCAAACTTGTTCGCCTCAACAACGCCCAAGCGCAACACCAAGCCTGCCATATCCTCGTAGAAGGCCACCCAGGTCGGCAAATGCTTCTGGAGCACTCGCGCGGTCAAGGGCGCCAGCTCGGCATGTTCCTCACGGGCAAGGCGCACTCGGGATAGCACCTCGTCAAAGGGAAGGCCGGTGAAAATGCGAATCAAGCTGGCCTGAGCGTACGCGATAGCATCGAGCACATGCTCGGCCAGCTTCTCATCAAGCAAGACTGGAGGCAATTCAGGTCCAAGCTCAGGCTCCCTTTCCAGCACTCCCGACTTGCGCAGCCATTCTCGCGCCCGCTCGACCGTTTCAGGCTTGGCCTCCAAGGGTTCTCCCCGCTCGTCAAAGCGCAGGGTCACTGTGCTGGCGGCCATTCGCTTGCCTGGCGCCGAGGTTTGAGCCAGCGGCTCGGCAACGGGTTCCGGCGCCGATGACATCTGGGTGTCGTGAGCTTTCGCCTCCGGCTCGGAGCCGCTTCTGCCCGCCGGCGTTCCGCTGGGGCTAGCCGCGGGCGTCGTGGGTAAGACGGAATGTCTTTTACGTGCCATGGTTCTAACTCCTGATCGAGGGTTTCGTCTTTTCTTTGCCTTCGCCTTTCGTTTGCTTTCGCCTCCTGTTCGCCCTTTAAAACATTTTCGCTAAGTTTTGTTGGATGAGCCCAAACTGTGCCCAAACTGTGCCCAAACTGTGCCCGAGCCGGGGTGATTCGGGGTTATTCGGGGAAAGCTCTCCCCTTGGAAAATCAATGACTTAGCGACCCCGAGGCACCCCCAAACAGGGCCGAGTTTGGGTTCGACTCCCACTGGCTTCCGCCAGAGCCGGGGCGGCGCTGCATCCGGTGGCGATCGCTGTGGTAATCTTAGGAACGGATAACCCTCCCCGCGGATGTGGCGGAACTGGCAGACGCGCCAGCC
>JAPWUP010000056.1 GCA_028275505.1 Bryobacteraceae bacterium | reverse complement strand
CTCGGCGCACTCTCGTTGAACACCGCCCGCAGCATGTCGGCCAGCGCCGGATTCTGGTAGCGCCGAACGCCCTCTTCGAGCGAGGCCAGCAACATCTGCATCCGGTCCAGCCGGAAGAAGGTGTCCAGCACCGCCGTGAGGCGGTCGGGGCGCTCCCGCAGAATCTCCGCCGAGCGCGCCAGATACCCCAGTTCCGTGCGTACCGTTTCAGCCTGTTCCACGTAAGCCTGGGGCGCCCCTTTCGCCACCCACTCTTCGGCCCGCACCTGCTCGAGCACGGGCTTCAAACGGGCCAGACCTGCGCAGAGCGACTCGATTTGCTTGCGAACTTCCCATTCCGGCGGCACGCTTGCCGCCTGCGCGAGCAGTCGTGGCGATAGCAACACCAAGGCGACGACCGCGATCATGACCACCGGCGAGAAAGCCCGAACCATCTCAGCACCAGTTTCGCACGAAGCAACCACACGCTGAAAACCGAGCGACGGAAACGGCAGCGTGGGTACGGTGTCGCGTAACCGGCACTTCCTCCACAAAGGAGGTCACCACTTGATCTCGCCGGGGCTGGGAAAGCTCTGCGGCAAAAAAGACGCGACAGAGAGTTGCCCGCCTGCGCTAGTTGGGATGACGCTGGCGAGCACGGCGCGCACACCGCCTTTCCTCTCCTTCGGACGCCAGATTCGCGCACCGTGTCCCGCACCCGCGCATGACCTGACAGTCCGCGACCACGCCCAATGGCCAAGTGACGCGGTGCGACGGCCCGCCTCAGGCTGGCAACTGCACCCGGGGACCGGCAATGCGCCCGGTCAAATCACGCTACGGCGGCGGGGGTGGACCCTCGCCAACATCAGGCGGTGGGGGCGGAGGGGGAGGTGTGGACGGACCGGTATCACCCGGGAGACCGCCTCCGGGACTGCCACCCGCAGGCGGCGTCGGACCACGGGGAGCGCCCGTGCTGCCAGGCGTGTCGTAGACCGCCGTGTAGAGAGCGTCAGCGATCGCTTGCAGCGCACGGCGCAAGACCGATCCCTTGTCCACCATCTTCTGGGCCAGCGGCTGCGATTTATACACGCGGATCCACTCCCCCGCGTTCAGCAGACGCGGCTCACCGCGCGGCAGAAGCTTGTGCTGGACCGCCACCTGGCCTTCGTCCACCACGACGAGCGTGCTTTCTTGATCGTCGTCCACCTCGACGTCGAAGATGGTGCCGCGGACCGAGATCACAGCGGTGGGCGTATCAACCCGGTTGGGATTCGGCAGGCCATTGAGGCGCTGGATCCGGAACTTCAGCCGGCCCAACCAGACTTCAACCAGGTGTCGCCAGTCACCGGGATTGTTCCGGAACACAGCCCGCGAGTTGGGATAGACCTCGAAGGTGCTCCCATCGGCAAGCTGGAAACGGGCAAAACCATCCGGCCCCGTCACGATCACCTGTCGCGGGAATACCTGGTCGCCCACTTCCAAGGCCCAGGGAATCGAGTCCCGCAGGACGGAGACCTGGCCGGTCAACGCGATCACGCGCGCCGCCGCAGGACTCGAGTTTGCACCAGCAGGAGTTTGCGGAGATGCCGGTTGAGGTTTCAGGGAAGGCGCCTGCGCCAGGCACACACCCGCCGCGGCCGCTGCAAGCAGCCATCTGCACGCCACCGCGCTGACTGTGCCTCGCATGGCTCATCCTCCGCCGGATGTTCCGACGGAGGCCTCAAACTTCAACACCCAAGTTTACACCAAACTTGCTACGCAATCTCAACGCCAACCGCAATTTTTTCGATTTTACAGATGGTTGGCGCAAAGTCCGGCCGCCGAGGCCGGTTAAAATGGTCTCATCGGATGTGTCATTTTGACACAAAGCGTGGGCTGCTCGCCTGGATCCTGCTGATCGCAGGTGCAGTGGTGGCCCAAACCCCGGCGGCCTCGCGCTGGGACTGGCGACCCATCGGTTCGCCTGTCCTCGATCTCGCGCTGGCCGGACCCGCGGGCGGCGCCGTCGAAAGAGTCTGGTTTTCGACAGACCCGGCGCGGTTGTTCATCCGGACCCGCTCTGGTATGGTCTACTCGACCAGCGACGGCGACCGCTGGGTCCTCGAACGCGTAATCGAACCGCCGCCCGCATCTTCGGAAATCCGCTTGCTCGATGCCCTTGGGCCGCTGAGGGTCTGGCAGCATCCGGCAGATCCCGGCCGGCTGTACGCGCTCGGAGCCGGCCTCTTTCGTTCCGATGATGGCGGGCGAACTTGGGTTAACCTTACCAACCACCGGGGTCAGTCCATCATCGGCGATGGCTTCCGGGACCTGGCCCTTTCCCCCCGCGATCCCGATCTGATCGTCGTGGCCAACGCTTTTGGGGTCTGGCGATCCGTGGACGGGGGCCTTTCCTGGAGCGGACTGAATGAAAACCTTCCCAACCTCCCCGTGAGGCGCATCCTTGCCCTGCCCGAGGGTGCGCAAGGCCTCCGGATCGAGCTGGAAGGGATGGGTCCTTTCGAATGGGCGCCCGGCGCGCGCCATGCATGGCAAGCGGCGCGCGATCCCGCCTGGGAGAACGAAAACAGGCTACGCGCATTGCTTTCGGGCGTCCTGGAAGCCCACATTACCGCGGTGGCAGTGGCGGGCGAATTCCTGTACGCAGGCTCATCGGACGGTCGCCTCTGGGCGTCACCGGATCAGGGGCGTACATGGCGGCTGCCCTTTCAAAGCGATCCCGCGGGCCCGGTCGCCCGAATCTGGGTAGACAATCAGAGACCACAAGTCGCTCTCGCCGCTCTTTCCAACTCCGCCGCGAACCGCGTTTTGCGAACCACCAATGGGGGACTGTTCTGGGACGACCTGAGCGCCGACTTGCCGGCAGAAGCTCGGGCTTATTCGATCACCGCGGACCCGTCCAGCAGCGCCGCTTACGTAGCCACGGACCGGGGCGTCTTCTACGCTCGTGTCGAGCTGGATGTGCCCGGCCCCCCGCCTTCCTGGTCGCCCGTGCCCTCAGGTTTGCCCGAAGCCCCAGCTCGCGACGTGCGTCTCGATCCCCGAGGCAATCGCCTGTTCGTTGCCCTGGAAGGCTACGGCGTCTACTCCGGGACGGCGCCCCATCGCACGTGGTCACCGCGCCCTGCGAATGGGGCCGATTTCAGCGCTCGCCCTGCGGCGCCGGGATCGCTGCTCAGCATCTTCGGGGCGCGCGTCGAGCAGGCACGTGTGGGACTGCTTCCCGCGCCCGTGCTTTCGGCCTCGGATGCGGAATCGCAAATCCAGATTCCCTTCGAAGCCCGCGGCGAAACGCTCGTGCTGGACATCCGTGCTGCGGCCCGTGCGCTCTCGATCCCCTGGCCTCTTGAAAGCGTGTCTCCCGCGATTGTCGTGGATCGGGATGGTTCGCCCCTGCTCCTGGACGCAGACACGGGCATCCTGCTGGACGCAACGAATCCCGCACGATCCGGTTCCCGCCTCCAGGTCCTGGCGACGGGGTTAGGCGAAGTCAAACCGCCCTGGCCCGCGGGCCTGCCGGCGCCCCTGGAAAATCCGCCCGCGGTCGTTGCACGTTTGCGGGCGTATTTGGACCGCGTGGAAGTTCCCGTGGTCCGCGCCATCCTGGCGCCGGGCTACGCCGGCTTGTATCTGGTCGAGATCGAGTTACCTGAAATTCTCAATCGAGGTCCGGCGGAATTTTTCCTCGAAGCCGAGGGTCGGCAAAGCAACCGGGTCCGCGTTTATGTGGAGCCGTAGTTAAAAAGGGGTGAATTTGCCCCGCGGATGAGTTAAACTTGATTTAGTAATCGAGGTAAGTTCTCATGATCGCAAGGCGCCTTTCCCTGGTGCTGATCTCCCTGCTACCGATAGCGGCTTTCTGTCAGCAGCAGGGCGAGAAACTAGCTCCCTATTACCCAACTCCCGAAACCGTCGTCGAAAAGATGCTACAACTGGCCGAGCTGAAACCGGGAGAAAAGATGTTCGATCTGGGCAGCGGCGACGGGCGCATCGTGATCATGGCGGCGCAGAAGTTCGGCGCCGATGCCACGGGCGTCGAAATTGACCCGGACCTCTGGAAACAGAGCATGGACCGCATCAAGAGTCTGGGCCTGGAGAAGCGCGCCCGGATTATCCTGGGCGATGTACTCAAACAGGATTACAGCTCAGCCGACGTAATTACCGTTTACCTGTTGCCCTCCTCCAACGACAAGATCCGTCCGCTGCTGGAAAAGCAGCTCAAGAAAGGCGCCCGCATCGTTTCGCACGATTTCGAGTTTTCAGGCTGGACCCCGGAGAAAGTCGAGCACATCGAGGATGACGGCGAGGGCCGCAGTCACACGCTTTATCTGTATCGCCGTTAGCTGAAGAGCGCTCCTGACAGCAGGCTCATGAACCAACAGGAAAGCAACGCCAATCCGTTATGGCGAGTCGGCCTCAGCGCCGCCCGCCTCCTGCTGGGATTGCTTTGCCTGGCGGCCCAGTTCAGCGCTCCCCATCCCGTCCATGTCGCCGTCACGCTGACTGCTCTGGTCTATTCGATTCACGCGGCGTTCGGCCTGCTTCTCGGCGGCTACCAGCGCATCACGGGCCTGGCCCTGCTGAGCCTGTTCCTGGACGCCGTTTTCTTCCTGATCTTCGCCCGCTGGGGCTACGATCCCGGTCTCTGGCTAAGCTCCGGTTTCTTCCTCTTCCTGATGCTGGAAGGGGTACTGGAGCACGGTCCCAGTGATCTGCTCATCGTCTGCGGCGGCGCCACGCTCTTTCTTGCCATCGCACCCTGGCCCGAAGCCGCCCCGCTGCGCCGGCTGGTGCTCTTCGGCGGCCTGCTCGCCACGGGCGTCGCCTACGAGAAGCGCCGCCTCGAACAGCAGCTGCACGAAGCCCGGCAGGAAGCGGATCGCCACCGCGCCGAAGCCGAAAAAGCGCGGCTGGAAGAACGGCAGCGCATCGCCGGCGATTTCCACGACGGTCCTCTGCAAGAGTTCATCGGCTTGCAAATCCAGCTCGACATCGTCCGCCGGTTGCTGGAACGGGATCGCTCCGCCGCCATGGAAGAGTTGCAACGCCTCCAGGAGGTGGCGAAACGCCAGGTAGCCGAGCTGCGGGCTTTCCTGCGCACCATGCGGCCTCAGCCCGTGGAAGGCACCGACGTGGTGGCCTTTGCTCGCCGCATCGCCGAGGAGTTCCAGAAAGACACCGGCATCCCCGTCCGTTTCACCAGCTCGGATGCCTCCCTCCATACCAGCCCGGAGACCTGCCAGGAGCTGATGCTCATCCTGCGCGAGGCCCTCAAAAACGTGCAGAAGCACTCTCACGCCGGGCGCGTCTCGGTCAGCATCCAGCGCACGGGACGGCACGTCGAACTCTCCGTGGACGACAACGGGGCAGGTTTCGGCTTCAGCGGCTCTTTCACGCTGGAAGAGCTCGAGCTGTTGCAGCTCGGCCCGCAAAGCATCAAGCGCCGTGTGCGTAGCCTCGGCGGCGAGCTGGTGCTGGAATCCAGACCCGGCCAGGGCTCGGGCTTGCGCATCCGCGTACCCGCGTGAGACCCGCCTCCGTCGCTTCGCTGCTTTTCGTGCTGGCCGGGTGCGCTCGCTACCGCGATTTCACGCTGCCTCCGCCCGCCGAATCGCCTTCCAATCCCGAATTCCACTGGACCGTCCTGCCCGAGCCGGTGTTGCGCCGCGGCCAGCCCGGCGAATGGGACTCGGTGGATGCGCTCAACCCGTCAGTCGTGCTGCACGACGGCAAGCTCTACAACTTCTACTCCGGCTACGACGGGCGTGTCTGGCGCACCGGCCTCGCAACTTCTGCCGACGGCGTCCACTGGGTCAAGCACGGCCCCGTCCTCGAACCCGATCCCAACACGTGGGAAGGTGACTACATCGCGGCCAACGGCTCGGCTCTGACGATGAACGGCGAGTTTTATTACTGGTACCAGGCAGGCCGGCCGCCGAGGATCGGGCTGGCGATTTCCCGCGATGGCTTGCACTGGCGGCGCTTGCCTGAGCCGGTGCTCAAGTGGGGGCCTCGTGGCGCCTGGGACGAGAGAGCCGTGGCCGATCCCTATGTCATCCGCGCTGGGGGCGGCTTCTACATGTTCTATCTGGGCGAAGATCGTGCGCGCCGGCAACGGCTAGGCCTTGCATACTCGAAGGATGGCGTGCGCTGGTACAAGCTTCGCTCCAATCCCGTCCTGGAGCTGGGCGAGGCCGGGAGCTTCGATGAAGTGGGACTGGGAGAACCAGCCGTGTGGGCCTCGCATGGCTGGTACTGGATGCTCTACACGGGTCGCGATCGCCACGAAAGACGGCGCCTCGGTCTGGCGCGTTCTCGCGACGGCGTCCATTGGTCCCGCATCTCCCGACAACCCGTGTTCTCTCCCCCTGGCAACTGGGCCTCGGAAGTCGTCTGCGACCCTTCCGTTCTCTTCGAGCATGGGGTTCTTCGCGTCTGGTTCGGGGGTGGAGATCGCCGGCGCCCCGACGAGAACCTCAACGGTCAGATCGGCCTGGCCGTGGTCCGCGCGCACCCCTGATCGAGGCTGACATCGGCCTGATTTATAATGGCGAGCAGGCGCCCACATCCCTGCCATGGAGGAGCTGAAAAGGAAAATCCTCGAAGAGATCGCAGCTCTGGAGAACGAGCTACGCAATGAGCTGCCCAAGGAGATCCTGCGCGCCCGCTCCCACGGCGATCTCAGTGAGAACGCCGAGTACCACGCCGCCAAGGAACGGCAGGATTATGTCAGCGCACGGCTGGCCCAGCTTCGCAGGCGCCTGGCCGAGCTTTCCATGGTGGACGTCTCGCGCATTCCGCGGGATCGCGTTGGGCTGGGATCCGAAGTCGTAGTGCTGGATCGCGAGAAAAACCAGGAAGTGACTTACCGGTTGGTCCCCAGCGAGCAAGCCGACGTGGCCAAAGGCTGGATTTCCACCACCTCACCGATCGGCAAAGGCTTGCTGGGTAAAGAGGTCGGCGACGTGGTGCGGATTCAGATCCCGGGTGGCTGGCGCGAACTCGAAATCCTGCAACTGAAGACGATCCACGATCTGACGGGAGCCGATAGCTGAGCAGCCGTTTTCATGATGACGTACACGCGAGCCATCGGACTGGTAGCGGATAAAATCATCTGCGCCCTCGTCCGGACGCTCGCCCTCTCCCGCATCCATCCCAACGTCCTCACGTTCTTGGGCCTGCTCGTCAACGCGGTGGCCGCCGTCCTGCTGGCTCGCGGTCGCTTCCAGGCCGCTGCCGTTGTGATCATGACTGCGGGCCTGTTCGACATGGTGGACGGCCGGGTGGCCCGCAGCACGAATCAGGTCACCGCCTTCGGCGGCTTCTTCGATTCGGTTGTAGACCGTTACTCCGACCTCGTCCTGTTGATGGGTCTGCTGGTTTACTACGCCTCGATCAACCGCTTCTTCTACGTGGTGCTCACGGCGGTGGTCATGACCGGGTCCGTGATGGTCAGCTACACGCGGGCTCGCGCCGAATGCATCATCCCCAAGTGCAAGGTCGGGTTCATGGAGAGACCCGAGCGGATCGTCCTGCTCATCATCGGCGCCCTGTTCGATCGCATGGCCGCCGTGCTCTGGGTGATTGCCGTGCTGGCCAACATCACGGTGATCCACCGGATGCTGTACACCTGGCAGGAAACCCGCAAGCTGGAGGCTGCGGCCAGGGCGAGCGAGCCTACGGAAGCCACCTCTGCCCAGCGCCTTTGAACTCAGTTTTCCAGGATCACGATGGCGAGAGCCGAATCACGCGTGTGCGTGAGCGACAGGTGAGAGGCTTTGATGCCCAGGCGGGCCGCGATCCGCGCCGCCTCGCCATGCAGGCGTAGCTCGGGCTTGCCTGAAGCTGCGTTGGCCACCTCGAAATCACGCCATCGCACGCCGCGCCGCAACCCCGTGCCCAGCGCTTTCATGCCCGCCTCTTTCGCCGCGAAACGGGCTGCGTACCTCTCCCACCGGTTCTTCTTGCGTTCGACGTAAGCGATTTCGCCGGGCGTGAAAATCCGCTCGAGAAAACGCCGGCCAAAACGCTCGCCGGCCCGGCGAATGCGGTCCACTTCGATCACATCAACACCGCAGCCCACGATCATGATGGCCCACCTCCGTCCCTCACGGGATGGCGCCCGCGGCGGTGATGGTGAGCCGACCCAGCTTCACACCCTTGGTGGCGATCAAGGCATCGGCGATCTGCCGGACCGTCCGGCTGCTGCCGCGCAAGACCAGAACCTCGAGACAGTGGTCATGGTCCAAGTGCACGTGCAGGGTGGAAAGGATGTGGTGGTAGTGCTCGTGCTGCAAATCCACCAGTTTCTCGTTCAACAGCCGGACGTTGTGATCGTAAACCAGGGTCACCGTACCCACGACCGGGCTGTCCGGGGCATCCGCCGCCTGCTCGACCAGCTCGGCCCGGATCAGATCACGAAAGGCCTCGGAACGGTTCGTGTAGCCGCGACTCCGGATCAGCCGGTCGAACTTTTCCAACAGGTCGGAGTCAATGGCGACCCCGATCCGGCTCAATCCGCCTCGGCTGCGGGCGGCCTTGCGCGCCCCGCCGCGGGCATCCTCCGCACACGCGCTCATGGCAAACCCAGCGTAGCGCAAGGCGGGCCACCCGGCAACCAGTCGTCGCGTTTTGGTCTTCCCTTCAGCTTCGGGCGCGGAGTATGGTAGTATCAGGGAGCTGGCCGGCAGACGGATGGGAATGTCCGCGCTGCCGGGGCTGGCTTGCCGTTCAACGAGCCTGGAAAGGAGGCAGCAGGCAATGGCTGAGGAGAGCAAATTCTCCGCTTTCATCTTCGGTTTCGGAATCGGTCTGGCTATCGGCGTGCTCTTCGCGCCCAAGTCCGGACGGGAAACCCGCGAATATATCCGCAGCAAGGCGGATGAGGGTCGCGAATACCTGAAGAGGCGGGGCGAGGAACTGAAGGAGTCGGCTGAGGAGCTGGTCGAGCGCGGTAAGGAGGCCGTCAGCCGGCAGCGGGAAACGCTTGCCGCGGCCATCGAAGCCGGCAAGCAGGCTTATCGCGAGGCCCTGGCCGGGCGCTCCGCCGAAAAGGAGGCGGGCGCGGAGAGCTGACGAGCGAGTACGGCGACACCGCATGGACCAGAGCAGTTTGATCACTGTCATGACTTGGGCTGTGGTGGTGGCGGCCATGGCCATCATCTTGCAGGCCATCCTGCTGGCGGGTGTCTATCGGGCCAACAAGAAAATGAAGGAACAGATGGCGGCGCTGGCCGGCAAGGCCGAACCAGCGCTGGAGTCGGCCCATAAGCTGCTCGAAGACACCCGTCGCACGGTTAACGACCTATCGGCCCGCACGGCCGAGGTGCTGGAACTCAGCCGCAAGCAATTGACCCGTCTGGACGAAGTGCTTACGGAGGCGGCCTCGCGCTCGCGCGTGCAGATGGAGCGGATCGAAATGGTGCTGGACGACGTCATCAGCCGCTTCCAGGAAACCACCGCGCTCGTTCAAAACGGCATCATTCGCCCCATTCGGCACATCAACGGCCTGGCAGCGGGAATTCGCGCTGCGATCGCGGCCCTGGCAGGCGCCAAAACCACCGTCGCCCAGGCCACCCACGACGAAGAGATGTTCATTTGACGGACGCTGGCCTCGAGCCCCCACGGGGCGGGTGCCGCCCCTGCCTCGATGATTGACATCCACGCGCACATCTTGCCTGGCGTGGACGATGGCCCGCCTGATCTGGAGACGAGCCTCACCATGCTTCGGCTCGCTGCGCGCACAGGGACCACCGACATCGTCGCCACCCCCCACGCCAGCCTCCAGTTCCCTTACGATCCGGAGACCATCCGCGCGCGCCTGGCCGAGCTGAGGAACGCAGCGGGGGGCTCGATTCGCATCCACAGCGGCTGCGATCTCCAGCTCCACTACGAAAACATCCAGAGGGTGCTCGCTCACCCGGAGACTTACAGCGTTAACGGCCGCGGCTACCTGCTGGTCGAGCTGTCCGACCTCATGATCCCCCGCAATCTGGATGAAATCTTCGCGGAATTGCGGGCCGCGGGTCTCAGCCCCGTCCTCACTCACCCGGAGCGCAACCCGTTGCTGGAACACCGGCTCGAGGAGCTGGAAGCCTGGGTCGAGCAGGGGCTAGCGCTCCAGATCACCGCTCAGTCCCTGTTCGGGCGTTTCGGGCGATCAGCCCGTACCCAAGCCCGGAAGCTGCTCGAGCGCAATCTCGTGCACTTCATCGCTAGCGATGCACATGATCCGGAGGACCGCACCCCACGGCTGGACGAGGCCTGGCAGTGGGTGGAACGGAACTTCGGCCCCGATTACGCCCGGATCCTGCTGGAGGAAAACCCGCGGGCGGCGTTGTACGGAGAAGCCATCCAGAGGCCGCCTGCGCGCGGTCGCCGGCCCCGTTTTTGGTGGCTGGGCTTGAGGCGGCGCCGTTCGGCCTAAAGTTTGCCTCCCGAGCGCCGATTCCTATCAGGGAGGCACTGTGGGCCGTCCCCTCCCAGTTCTCGGTTCCCAGCAAGACTACCAAGCCTACCTGGAGGAGTGCCTCCGTTCTTTCGATCAGCCCGGGTCCAATGCGCGCTCCCGGCTCCGCGATCTGCTTAACTCGGACCCCGCCCGCTTTTGCGCCTCGATCTTGCCTGCGCTGGCAAAGGTGCCGGAAGACGCGCCCGTGCGCCAATTCGTTGCCGGCCTGCTGGCGGCCTCAGAGCACCTGCCGGCCGTGCTCGCTGATCCGGCTGTGATGAGCCTGCGAGAAGCCTCGGCCCTGGCGAGCTGGATCGCCCGCTCGGAACCCGCACTGGACTTGAAACTGGCTCGCTGGCTGTTAAGCGGACTCGGCAAGTGCCCTGATCCAGACGCCGCCAACCCTGCTCGTATTTTGCGGATCCTCGATATCCTGGCAGCCGTTTCCGAAGGCCAACGCGTGGTTAGCGCCCTCGTTCAGTTGCTGCGGCACAGCGATCCCAAAGTGCGCTCGAAAGCGACCATGCTCGCGGGGCGATTCCTGAAGAGCGCCCAGTGGGTTGAACGTTGGCTCACAGAGCCGGATTCGCGCGTCCGCGCCAACGTGGTGGAATCCCTCTGGGGAGCGCAAGGCCCGGGCGTTACGGAAGTCTTCAAAACGGCTCTCCGCGATCCCAACAACCGCGTGGTTGGAAACGCGATCGTCGGGCTTTACATGCTCGGAGACCCAACCGCCTCGGAGCTGTTGATGGAAATGGCTCGCCACAAATCAGCCAGCTTCCGAGCCACTGCCGCCTGGGCCATGGGCTTTCTGGAAGACCCGCAATTTCTGCCGGCCCTCGGGCGCTTGCTCAAAGACAAGGAAGGACTCGTGCGCCGCAACGCCTTGCGAGCCCTGGCGCGCATCAGGAAAGCGACGGGCCAGTCCCTCCCCCAAACCGTCTCTGCGGCGCCTCAGGAATCTCCAACCGATACACGCTGAAGCGCCGCGGATCTTCGAGAGCCGCCGCCTCTCCAGCGTCCTCGCCTCCCGCTCCTCTACAATCGAGTGAGGAGGGTTCTTTTCCATGTCGAGAAATACGGAGAAGTTGCTGTGGTTCCTGATCGGGGCCGCGTTGGGAGCGGGCGTGGCCTTGTTGTACGCCCCCAAGTCCGGCAAGGAGACGCGCCGTTATCTCAGAAAGAAGACCGGCGAGGCCCGGGACGCCCTGGTAGAAACCGGCGAACAAATTCTCGAAAAGGGACGCGAATTGGGTGAAGAAATCGCAGAGCGCGGCAAGCAGATTTACCGCAAGGGCGTGGAAATCGCCGAGGAGGCAGGAGAGTTACTGGGACGCGGGCGAAAGCTCGTAACCCGTGAACAGTGACAATCCGGAGCCGGCCATGAGCAGCGCGCCCGCTTTGACCCGGGAGTCGTTACCACCCTTCCGCAACGAACCTTACACCGACTTCAGCCGCCCCGAAAACCGCCGGGCAATGCAGGAAGCGCTGGCTGCGGTGCGCGCGCAGTTCGGGCGCGAGTACGAACTGATCCTGGCGGGCGAGCGCCTGCGTTCGCCGGAAAAACTTCTCTCGCGGAATCCCTCGGCCCCCGATGAGATCGTCGGCGTGCATCAGCGCGCCACGCCCGAGCAGGCCCGCGAAGCCGTCGAGAGAGCTTTCCGCTACTTCCCGGTCTGGAGCCGCACGCCGGCCGAACAACGCGCTGCGACCCTCCTTCGGGCCGCCGCCATCCTGCGCCGGCGCAAGATGGAGTTCAACGCCTGGCTGATTTATGAAGCGGGCAAGACGTGGCCCGAGGCCGAAGCCGATGTTTCCGAAGCCATTGATTTCTGCGAGTACTACGCGCGCGAGATGCTGCGGCTCGCCGGACCGCATCCCATGATCCAGTTCCCGGGCGAGCGCGACGAATTGATTTACATCCCGCTGGGCGTGGGCGTCATCATCGCGCCGTGGAATTTTCCGCTCGCCATTCTCACCGGCATGACCACGGCGGCGCTGGTCACCGGCAACACTGTCGTGATCAAGCCTTCCAGCGACACCCCTACCATCGCAGCCAAATTTGCTGAGGTTCTCGCCGAAGCCGGCTTCCCGCCGGAGAGCTTTTCGCTGATCACGGGCAGCGGCGCCACGATCGGCGACTCGCTGGTGGAGCACCCCAGGACGCGGTTCATTTGTTTCACCGGCTCCAAGGACGTGGGCCTGCGCATCAACGAACTCGCCGCCCGCCCGCAGCCTGGCCAGATCTGGATCAAGCGCGTGATCGCGGAAATGGGCGGCAAGGACGCCATCATCGTGGACAGCGAGGCCAATCTGGAACGCGCTGTCGAGGGCGTGCTCGTTTCCGCCTACGGCTATCAGGGCCAGAAGTGCTCGGCCTGCTCGCGCGCCATCGTGGACCAGGCGGTCTACGACGAGTTCCTGGCTCGCCTCGTCGCTCGTACCGAAAGCCTGCGCGTCGGCCCGGCCGATGATCCGGACAATTTCATGGGACCGGTCATCAACGAGAACGCGATGAATTCGATCCTGCGTTACATCGAAATCGGCAAGCAGGAAGGGCGTCTGGTCACCGGCGGCGGACGCGCGGGCGGCCCGGGCTACTTCCTGCAACCCACCATCTTCGCCGAGGTAGGCCCCGAAGCCCGGATCTTCCAGGAGGAAATCTTCGGGCCGGTGCTGGCCGTTACGCGCGCACGCGATTTCGATCACGCGCTCGAGCTGGCCAACTGCTCGGAATACGGTTTGACCGGATCCGTCTATACCAGGAACCGCGAGAAGATCAACCGCGCCCGCGAGGAGTTCTTCGTCGGCAATCTCTACATCAATCGCAAGTGCACCGGGGCGATGGTGGGCTGCCATCCCTTCGGCGGCTTCAACATGTCGGGCACCGATTCCAAGGCCGGCGGGCCGGATTATCTGCTGCTCTTCCTGCAAGCCAAGGCCATTGGCGAGAAGCTGGATTGACGCGACCGCGCAGCAGTGGGAGAGAACGCCCGGCACGATGAGGCTGTGGCTAGAACTGGCGCGGCGTGCGCTCAGTCTGTGGTGGCAAAGCAACCCGACCCGTCTCGCTGCTGCCCTCGCATTCTACTCGCTGTTTTCGCTGGCGCCCGTGCTGGTGGTGGCTGTGGCCGTGGCCGGCGCAGTGTTCGGAGAGCAGGCGGCGCGTGGTGAGCTGGTCGCTCAGGTGAGCCGCCTGGTCGGACCCGCGGGCGCGCAGGTCATCGAAAGCGTACTGGCGAGCGCAGGCCGGCAACCCGCGGCCGAGTGGCTTTCCGCCGCAGGGTTGTTCGTCTCGTTTCTCGGCGCGACGGCCGTCTTCGCGGAACTGCAAGATGGTCTGAACACGATCTGGGGCGTCCGCTCGCGACGCAGCGGGTTGGTGCGCATCCTGCGCGAGCGCTTGTGGGCCTTCGCGATGGTGCTGGCGATGGGGTTGCTGCTGCTGGCCTCCCTGGTCGCGGGCGCCCTGCTGGCGGCGCTGCTGCGCTTTTTCGGTCCTTCGCTCGAGCATCCTGGCCTGCTGCAAATCGTGAACCTTGCCGGTTCGCTCGCGGGCGCCATCCTCGTTTTTGCACTGATCTACAAATTTCTGCCGGAGACCTCGGTGGCATGGCGTGACGTCTGGGCGGGGGCCGTGGCGGGCGCGTTGCTTTTTGTGCTGGGCCAGTCGGCGATCGGATGGTATCTGGCCGGAAGCACGTTGCGCTCCGTCTACGGCGCGGCAGGCTCGCTTGCCGTTCTGCTGGTCTGGATCTACTACTCGGCGCAGATCCTCTACCTCGGTGCGGCGCTCACCTGCGCCTGCGCGCAACGCCGCCTGGATCGCGCAAGCTAACATCGAGCTATGCCTTCGCTGCGCGCCACCCGCAGGCAGTTTCTCGCATCCGGACTCATCCTCGCCGCCCAAACGTCCTCGGCCGATCCCGGCCTCGTTCTGCGCTACAGCGAACCCGCGCCGGATTGGAACGAGGCCCTGCCCATCGGCAACGGTCGGCTCGGCGCGATGGTCTTCGGCGGCGTTCCTGTCGAGCGCCTCCAGCTCAACGAAGATACGCTGTACTCGGATGAACCCGGCCGCCGCGATCTCCCGCTGGACATCACCAGCAGCTTTGATCACGTCGTCGCGCTGCTCAAACAGCGTCGGTACGCCGAAGCCGAGGAGTTCATTACGCGGCACTGGATCGGGCGTACGTGGCCGTGCTATCAGCCGCTGGGCGACCTGCACCTGGAACTCGAACACTCGGGCCGCATTGCAGGCTATCGCCGCGAGCTCGACTTGACCGAAGCGGTTTGCCGCGTTCGCTACCAGCACGAGGGCGCCCTATACGAGCGCGAAATCTTCGCCAGCTATCCCGACCAGGTGATCGTGCTGCGCCTGAGCGCGGGCCGCGGCGGCGCCCTGAATTTCAAGATCCGCCTGAGCTCGCCTCATCCCACGGCGCGCGCGACCGCGCAGCGCAACGAACTGGCGCTGACGGGCCAGCTTCCCGGCCTTGCCGTCCGCAGGACGCTCGAGTGGATCGAGCAACGCGGCGATCAGTGGAAATATCCCGAGTTGTGGGATCGCGACGGCAAGCGGCGACCGCATGCGAAACAGCTCCTGTACGGCGACGAAATCCAGGGCTTGGGCATGCGTTTTGAAGCCCGCGTAGCGGTCCGGGTGCGCGGCGGCCGCGTCGTCCCCGCCGGCGACCATCTGCGCGTGGAAGGCGCGCGCGAGGCTGTGCTCCTGCTGGCTGCGGCCTCCAGCTTCAACGGCTTTGACAAGAGTCCCAGCCGGCAGGGCGCCGATCCTGCGGCGCGCGTTCGCGCCCACCTGGATGCCGCCGCCCGCAAGTCCTGCGCGCAGCTCCGCGCCGCCCATGTTCGCGATTACCGAGCGCTTTTCGATCGCGTCAGTCTGCGGCTCGGTCCGCCCGCGCCAGCTACCGAAGAGTTCACGGATCGCCGCATCGAGCGCTTCACCACGGACGAAGATCCCGGTCTCGTCGCACTGCTGTTCCAGTTCGGGCGGTACCTCATGATCGCCGGCTCGCGGCCGGGCACCCAGCCTCTCAATCTCCAGGGCATCTGGAACCGCGAGCTGTTGCCGCCCTGGGCTTCGGCCTATACCCTCAACATCAACCTCGAAATGAATTACTGGCCGGCGCTCGTCACCAATCTGTCCGAGTGTCACGAACCTCTGTTGCGCCTGGTGCGCGAGCTGGCCGTGAACGGCCGCCGCGTAGCTGCTTCCATGTACAAGCGCCGAGGCTGGGTGGCTCATCACAACACGACGATCTGGCGCTGCGCACAACCGGTGGACTATGCCGCCATGCCCTCCTTCTGGCCCATGGCCGCAGGATGGCTGTGCCGCCACCTCTGGGAACACTACCTCTTCACCGGCGACCGGCGCTTCCTGGCCGACGAAGCCTATCCGCTGATGAAAGAGGCCGCGGAGTTTTACCTGGATTGGCTGATCGAAGACGAGCAAGGCCAGCTGCTGACGCCCGTCGGCGTCTCACCGGAGAATCGCTTCCGCTACCGGGATGCGGAAGGTCGCACGCGCACGGCGGGCGTCTCGATGGCGCCCACGATGGACATGGCCATCATCCGCGACTTGTTCAACAACCTCATCGAAGCCTCACGCGTGCTCGGACGCGACGAGGATTTTCGCCGCCTGCTCGAAGAAAAACTGCGCCGCCTGCTGCCCTACCGCATCGGTCGCCGCGGCCAGTTGCAGGAATGGCCGGAAGATTTCGAAGAAGCCGAGCCGCAGCATCGCCACCTTTCGCACCTCTATCCCCTGCATCCGGGCGCCGAATTCACGCCCCGTTCTGCGCCCGAGTTGATCCAGGCCGCGCGGCGCTCCCTCGAGCTGCGCGGCGACGGCGGCAGCGGCTGGTCGCGAGCCTGGAAGATCAATCTTTGGGCGCGGCTGGGCGATGGCGAGCGAGCCTGGGCGCTGCTCAAAAATCTGATCCAGCCCGCCCGCGTGGCGCCCGGCAAATACACGCAGCCGGGGCTGCTGCCCAACCTGTTCGGCTCCCATCCGCCCTTTCAGATTGACGCCAACTTCGGCGCCACGGCGGGCATCGCCGAAATGCTGCTCCAAAGCCACGCCGGCGAAATCCATCTGTTGCCCGCATTGCCGCGAAAATGGGCGGAAGGAGAAGTCCGCGGCCTGTGCGCCCGCGGCGGCTTCGAAGTTTCCATCGCCTGGAAGCAAGGCCGTCTGGCGAGCGCCACCATTGTGTCGCGGCTCGGCAACCCCGCCACCGTTCGCTACGGCGAAAGCGCCACGTCCTTGCCAGCCGCCCGCGGTCGTTACCAGCTCAACGAGCGTCTGGAACTCACAGGCCGGGCTCCGCTGTGACACAATGTCGCCAGAGAAATGTCATGGCCCGCAAGCCCAACTTCGACAATCTGCGCCGCACGCTGCTGCTCGAAGGCGAGCCCGAGTACGTGCCCATCGTCGAATTCAGCGTGGATGCCGACGTCAAGGCCGCCTTCCTCGGGCGCCGCGTGGAGACGTTGCGCGATGAAGTCGAGTTCTGGCACAAGGCCGGCTACGACTTCGTGCCGCTTCAGGCCGGCATCCGCAGCGTAATTCGCCCCGGTCTCTCCGCCGGCGAGCGCATCGCCGCCACCCCGCGCCAGCGCAAGGGCCGAGGCGCATACAGCATCTATTCCCCGGAAGAGCGAACTATTACGTGGGCAGAGGAAGGACGCGGCGTCATCACCAACATGGAAGAGTTCGAGCGCTTCCCCTGGCCCGATCCCGACCGCATGGATCTCTCGGCCTTCGAAGAAGTGCGCCAGTATCTGCCGCCGGGCATGAAGGTGATCGCTTACATGGGCTGGACCTTCACCGCGGTCTGGACCCTTATGGGCATGGAAACGTTCTGCTTTGCGCTCTACGAGCAGCCCGAACTCATCCGCCGCATGTACGATCGCATCTGGTGGATCCAGAGCCGCGTGCTCATGCGCATCCTGGAGTTCGACGTCGTCGGCGCGGTCACCCATCCCGACGATCTGGCTTACTCGGAAGCGCTCATCGTCTCGCCGCAACATTTGCGCGAATTCGTGTTTCCGTGGTACCGCTGGAGCTGCACCATGGTCCGCGAACGCGGACTGCCCAGCATCTTCCATTCCGACGGCCGCCTCTATCCCGTGCTGGAGGACATCATCGCCTGCGGTTTCAACGCTCTGCACCCCATCGAGCCCAAAGCGATGGACATCGTCGAGCTCAAGCGCAGGTTTGGCCACCGGCTGTGCCTCATCGGCAACATTGATCTCGGCTACACGCTGACGCGCGGCACGCCCGCCGAAGTGGAAGCCGAAGTCCGCGAGCGCATTCGCACGGTGGGACCGGGCGGCGGCTACTGTGTCGGCTCCAGCAACTCGATCACTTCTTACGTTCCGCTGGAGAACTTCAACGCCATGCGCGAAGCGGCCTTCCGTTACGGCGTCTACCCGCTGGCTGCCTGACCGTGATCAGGCGCCGACCGGGTTGCCTCCGGTGATGGGCACGTGAATCACGGTGACGGCGGGCGTCTCCAGGGCCTGCCGGATCGCAGGGGCAATCCCCTCGGGCTGTTCCACTCGCACGCCGCGGGCGCCCAGCGCTTCCGCCAGCCGATCGAAGGCCACCGGTCCCAATGAACTGGCAATGGGCTGGCCGAACTTCTCCAGGTGCCCGACGCGCGTGATGCCCCAACCCTGGTCATCGGCGACCACCGCCACGAAATGAAGTCCCTGCCGCACAGCGCACTCCAGCTCCGCCACCGCGAACGTGAAAGCGCCGTCGCCCGAAAGCAGGATTACCGGTGCATCCGGACGCGATGCGCGGGCCGCCATGGCGCCGCCGATCCCCCATCCCACCACCGCGCTGCGCCCGCAGGTCAGCCAGTGAGCGGGATAGCGGTCGCACAGCAACTGGTGCGCCCACTGCCCGATCGAGCCGCCGTCAATCAACAGGATCGCGTTGTCGGACAGCGTCTCGCGGAGGGCGCGGATGATGTGAATCGCGTGGGTACGGCCCGCAGATTGCTGCTCGCCCGATTGCCACACCGCGTTACGAAAACGTTCCCGCCGCCGGCGCGCCTCTTCCAGCCACTCGCGGTGCGCTCGACCGCCCGCTCGCTCGTACAACGGCGCCAACTCGGCCCAGCCTCTCGTGAGCCACACCACCGTCGCATCTGCCTTCACCGCTCCCGGTTGCAGGTAACCCACGCGGTAATCCGGCGCTGCGCCCGCCATGACGATACAGTCCGCGTCCGCCAGCAGTCGCGGTCCGCCCGTAGCCGCCCCGATCACCCCCATGAAGCTCTCCACGCGACGTTCCGCGCAGCCGCGATCCCAAATCGGAATCACGAACGGAACCGCGTAGCGCTCGCAGAACTCCACCAGCGCCGGGCCCGAATCTGCATAGTAAACGCCGGAGCCCGCTACCACCAGCGGCTGCTGCGCTCGCGCCAATGCCACAGCCGCCGCTTCCGGATCGCCTTCCAGGCAGCGCCGGGGCGGGCGCCGAGCAGGCCGCAAGAGGCGATCCGGCGCGACCTCGGCCGTCTGCATGTCCATGGGAAACGTGATGTGCGCCGGACCCGGTCCTTCGAGCGCCGCAGCGAAGGCGGCGTCCAGGATCTCGAGCACGCGGTCGGCGCAGTCCATCGCGCGGGCGTAGACCGTCACCGGCGCCGCCAGCGCCACCTGATCGAGATCCTGAAAGTGACCCATTCCCTG
The DNA here is from genome assembly GCA_028275505.1 of Bryobacteraceae bacterium. GTDB lineage: Bacteria > Acidobacteriota > Terriglobia > Bryobacterales > Bryobacteraceae > DTHT01. The sequence goes on along the minus strand of JAPWUP010000056.1, from coordinate 3,907 downwards.
CGTCCGCACCGCCGCCGCACCGCTCACCAGCAGCATGGGAGCGCCGTCCATGTACGCATCCGCCACGCCGCTGAGCGCGTTGACGTGCGCCACGCCGCTGGAAACGGCAACCACGCCGGGCCGACGCGTGAGACGCCCGGCGGTCCCCGCCATGTAACCCGCCGTCTGCTCGTTGCGCACGTCAATCAGCCGCAAGCCTGCCCGCTGCGCCGCCTGGTAGAAGGGATCCAGGCCGTGGCCGCACAGCGTCGCCACCCAACGCACGCCGCGCTGCTTCAGACCCTCGACGAAATACTCGACCGCCGTCATCTCGCGCCGATTCTAACAAACGCGCGGAGGCAGCCCTTCAGACCTTGACCGCGGTCAGCCGCCGGAACCAGGCGATCGTCTCGCGCAGGCCCTCTTCCAGGGAAACGCGCGGCTCCCAACCCAGCAACTGGCGCGCCTTAGTGATGTCAGGCTGGCGGCGCCGCGGATCGTCCTGAGGCAGGGGAAGGAATTGAATCGGAGAACTCGATCCCGTGAGTTCGAGAATCTTGCGCGCGAACTCGAGCACGCTCAGCTCGACGGGATTGCCCAGATTGATGGGACCCGGCTCGCCTGACAGCCACAGTCGCCACAGCCCCTCGATCATGTCCGAAACATAACAGAAGCTTCTTGTTTGACTCCCGTCCCCGTACACCGTCAGCGGCGCGCCCCGCAGCGCCTGATCCAGAAAAGTCGGCACCACGCGGCCATCGTCCAGCTTCATGCGCGGCCCGTAGGTGTTGAAGATCCGCGCAATCGAAGTGCGCAGGCCGTAGACGCGCCGGTAGGCCATGGTGAGAGCTTCGGCGAAGCGTTTGGCCTCGTCATAGCAGGAACGCGGCCCCACCGGATTCACGTTGCCCCAGTAGCTTTCCGGCTGCGGGTGGACGAGCGGATCGCCGTAACACTCCGAGGTCGAAGTCAGCAGAAAGCCGGCGCCGTGTTGTCGCGCCAGCTCCAGCATTCGCCGCGTCCCCAGCGAGCCCACGTCCAGCGTCTCGATGGGATGCTCCATGTAATCCTTGGGGCTGGCGGGCGAGGCGAGGTGGAAGACGCCGTCCAGCGGCTCTTCGATCGTGAGCGGCTCGCAGACGTCGTGCAGGATGAAGCGGAAGCCCTGCCGACCCTCGAGGTGCTCCAGGTTGGCCATCGAGCCGGTCAGCAGGTTGTCTACCGCGATGACCTCGTGTCCTTCGGCGAGCAGACGGTCGCACAGGTGCGAGCCGATAAATCCCGCCGCTCCCGTCACCAGGAATCGCAAGCGCGCCTCCTCGGCCCCATGGCCGAATTGATTATTGTAGCGGAGTCGTCCGGTTCAGTTCAGTTGCTCGCGCAAGCGACTCAGGCTCGCCGACACATCGTCCTGCGGCGCTTCGATCAAAGTGACCCAGAACACGCCTGCGGGGCAGCCGAACGCCACCATGCTGGCCAGGTTGCCGCCCAGGACGCGCAAAGCATAATCTGTGCCTTCCACCAGCGTTGGCATGGAAAGGGCTACGCCCGGGGGCAGCACGGGCTTCAGATTACCCGCAATCATATTGGCCAGTTCGCCGACCGCGTCCCGCACGTCGTCGTTGAATTCCTCGGGCGGCTCAATTCCGAGCAGCCGCCCCGTGAACAACCGGGCTTGCTCACGCGTGCACTCCAACAGCAGCGCCCCTTTCCACGCTCCTGCGTAATGAATGGTGACGTTGACGAGATCGTCTTCCGGGGGCCAGGGCGCTTCGACCGGTTCCACTTCCAGTTGCAGCATCGTCCGGAAGACGTTGTCCACCACCCGGATGGCGTCTTCCCGATAAGCCTCTGTCCCAAGCAACACCGGCATGCCTCCCTCGTTCACCGAGCCTGGTACAGGATCGCCTGGCCGACCCGCTTGCGCTCGAACAGATCCTCGAGATCCAGGATCGTCTCTACCGCCCCGAGCAACAGATAACCGCCCGGGTACATCGCTTCGCGCACCTGGCGCAGGATCCGGCGCTTGGTCTCCGTGTCGAAATAAATCAGCACGTTGCGACAAAACACCAGGTCGAACGGACCCAAGTGCCGCGCGCTGTCCCGCAAGTCGTGACGCTGGAACCGGACCCGGCTCCGGATTTCGTCTTTCAGAATCCACTCCAACCCCTGGCGCGTGAAATACTTCACCAGGTAAGCCGCCGGCAGCCCGCGGTTGACTTCCAGTTGGGTGTAGCGCGCCCGCCGCGCCCGTTCCAGTACGGACTCGGCCAGGTCCGTGCCCAGGATTTGCATGTCCCATGGACCCAGCCCCATCTCCGCGGCCAGCATGGCCAGGCTATATGCTTCCTGACCCGTCGAGGCCGCCGCCGACCAGCAATTCAGCGGTCGCGGCGACCGCCGCTGGGCCAGCAACTCCGCCAGCACCGTCGTGCGCAACGCCTCGTACTGGGCCGGCTCGCGGAAAAACTGCGTCTCGTTGGTGGTCATCGCCTCGACCACTTTACGCCGCAGCCCGTCGCTGGTCACTGCTCGCAGCAGCGCACACAGATCGTTGATCGAGCCAAGCCCGTGTTCCCGCACGATCGGCGCCAGCCGCGCCTCCACCAGATACTGCTTGCCCGCTTCCAGCACGATGCCCGAATCCCGGTAGATCTGCTCCTGCAAGAAGGCGAAGTTTTCCGCCGTAATTTCCGTGCTGCCGGTTCCGGCTTTGCCTTGTGGGGCCCCGCTCATCTCCGCCTCTCTCAAACGAGCCTGAGAATCTCGGGCGCAACCTGCTCCAGACTCAGCACTCGATCCGCCAGACCCGCCTGCACCACCGCGCCCGGCATGCCCCAGACCACACTGCTGGCCTCGTCCTGCGCGATCACCCAAGCGCCGCTCGCCTTCAGAACCTCCGCCCCGCGCAACCCGTCCTGGCCCATGCCCGTCAGGATCACCGAAATCACAGCGCCCTTATAAATTTCCTCGACGGAACGAAAGAGAACGTCCACCGAGGGACGGCAGGAGTTCTCCGGCGGGCCCTGATCCAGCCGCACGATCACCTGGCCGTCGCGACGGCTCAGCCGCATGTGGTAGTCCCCGGGGGCGATGAGGGCCTTGCCGGGCTCCACCAGCATGCCCTCGGCAGCCTCCTCCACCCGGATCTTGCTGTGCGCCGCCAGCCGTTCCGCCAGAAAACGCGTGAACAGCGGCGGCATGTGCTGCACGATCAGGATAGGCAGGGGAAAGTCGGCGGGGAACATCGGCATCACGACCGAGAGCGCGTTGGGGCCGCCTGTGGAGACGCCGATTGCCACCACTTTCGGTTTGCTCCGCACCAGGACCGCGGGCCGCACCGGTGGCGGCGGGGGCGGCGCGACTTGCGAGCTGACCGGCGGGGGCGACGGCGCCGTCTCGCCGGGCAGAACGAAAAACTGCTTGATCTTGGGGATCAGCTCGCTGCGCAGCGCGGCCATGGAGACATCCAGGGATCCCACGTTGGCGGCCTTGGTCACGTAATCGTTGGCGCCCAGCATGAGCGCCTCTATGGTCGCTGTAGCGCCGCGCTCGGTCAGCGTGCTGAACATGATCACGCACAAGTCCGGGTACTGCTTGCGGATCTCGCGCAACGCCTGGAGGCCGTCCATCTCGGGCATCTGGATGTCAAGCGTCACCACGTCCGGGTTCAGTTGCGGGATGCGCGCCAGCGCAATGGCGCCATTGGCCGCCGATCCCACGACCTCGAAGGCCGGGTCCTCGCTCAGCGCATGCGTGACCAGGCGGCGGATCACCACCGAGTCGTCCACCACCAGCACCCGGATCCGGCTGCCCGGCTTGATCACCTTCCGCTTGAAGACTCCCGCCATTCTGGCTCACCCTTCCCGGTCAGGCCTGACGCCGCACATCAGGAGATCACTCCCAGCAGTTTCAACTTGTCCGTGAT
>JAPWUP010000201.1 GCA_028275505.1 Bryobacteraceae bacterium | reverse complement strand
CTCTGCCGCTTCATCCTGCTCAACCGTCCTGAGCAGCCCGACGCTTGGGCGCTGCGCGGGGAGGCAGCGATGCGAGACCAGGACTGGGCCAGCGCTCGCGTCTATTTCCACGAAGCGTTGCGCATGCTCGATGAACTCCCCCAGGCGATGGACACCCGACGCCAGCGCCACACCTACTGGCTTGCCATCGCCGAGTGCAACCAGCGCCTCAACCGCCGCGAGCTTGCCCAGGCGGCGCTCATCGAAGCCGCCCGCTACGACCCCAACGCCAAGGTCGCCGCCACGGCCGATGTCGGTCAGCTCCTGGCTCGGGCCTATTCACTTATCCTCCAAAATCAGCTCGATGCTGCAGAACCTTTTATTCGCGCGGTGCTCGAAGCGGACCCGGCCAACGCCGACGGCTGGCAGGGGCTGGCGGTGATCGAGCACAAACGGGGCAACCACGAAGCGGCGCTTGCCGCCATCGACCGGGCCATCGAACTCAAACCCACCGAGGCGGGCTACTGGAATAACCGCGGTGTCTTCCTCAAGCCCTTAGGTGCCCCACGGTTTGACGAGCGCATAGCCGCCTACCAGAAGGCGGTTGCCCTCAACCCGCGCTTCAAGGAGGCCTACTCCAACCTCGCCGACGCCCTCACGAGCGCCCGCCGGTACGACGAGGCGCGCGCTGCCCTCGATGCGGCGCTGGCTATCGACCCCGAATATGTCGGCGCGCAAATCAACGAGGTCAACCTGATGAAGGCGCAGGGTGAAAAGAAAGCGGCGCTTGCTAAGGTCGAGGCGATCCTTGAAAAAGTGCGCCATGTCGAAGCGCTCAACCTTAAAGGGGCGCTGCTCCTCGAGATGGGGGATGGCCATTCGGCGGTAGCGGTGCTCGAAGAGGCGCGCAGTTTGGACAGTCGTAACCCGAGCGTGCTCAACAACCTGGGCAACGCCTATCTCGCCACCGGGCGCGCGGCCAAGGCGATCGAAGCCTACCGCAGCGCCGTGATCCTCGCCCCTGGCATGGCCGAGGCGCAGGCGAACCTGGCGCTTGCGCTGCTTACCCAGATCCAGCACGGCGCCCCTCGTGGCGAATACCTGGCGCTCGCCAAAGAGCACCTGGCCAAGGCTCAGGCGCTCGACCCCAACATGCCGCAGCTCTTCATCGCCGAGGGGATCCTAAAGGCGCAGTACCAGGACGACCGTGAAGGGGCGCAGACCGCTTATGAAAAGGCGCTCGCCCTGCAGCCCGAATCGGTGCAGGCGCTGATGGGACTGGCCTCGATCGCCGCGGACATGGGTGAGAGAAAGCGCGCCCGCGAGCTCTACCAGCGCGCCGCCGCCTTGGCGCCCGATGACACCGACGTGATGACGAGCTACATCTTCGCGCTCAACTACGACCCCGATAGCACTCCGGAGGAGATCTTCGAAGCGGCTCGCAGCTACGGCCGGCACATTCAGAGTCGCGTTGGTGCCCCCTACACTCACTGGCCCAACTCGCGCGACCCGGACAAGCGGCTCAAGGTCGGCTTTGTCAGTGGCGACTTCCGCAGGCATCCCGTGGGCTACTTTACGGTCGGACTCTTTGAATTTCTGCCGCGCAACCAGGTCGAGGTCTACGCCTACCACAACCACGCGGGTAGCGACGACATGACCGCCCGGATCAAGTCGGTCGTGGACCACTGGCGAGTGATCATCGACCAAAGCACTGAGGCGGTCTGCGAGCTCATTCGCGCCGACGGTATCGACATCCTCATCGACCTCTCCGGCCACACGGGCTACCACCGGCTGGATGTCTTCGCCAAAAAACCGGCGCCGGTGAGTGCGAGTTGGCTGGGGTTTGTCACCACCACTGGCATTGATGCGATCGATTACTTTTTGGCCGACGGGCGCATGTTTCCGGAAAACGCCGAGCGGTTCTTTACCGAACAGCCGGTTGCTATGCCGTACAACGGCAGCCTTGATCTGCGCGATGACCTGGCTACCCGCGTCATGGCCCCGCCGGTGCTGCGCAAGGGGTATGTCACCTTCGGTAGCTTCAACAACATCATTAAGCTCAATGAGCGCTGCCTGGAGATATGGGCCACCATTCTCAAACAGGTACCCCATTCTCGTCTACTCCTCAAGTACCGGCAGCTCAAGGATCAGGTCTGCGCCAAGCGCTTGCTAGAGCGGTTTCGAGAGCTCGGTATAGAGGAGAGTCGCATCCAGTTGTCAGGGCATAGCCCCCGCCACGAGGCGCTCGAATACTACGGCGAACTCGATATTGCCCTTGACCCCTTCCCCTACAACGGCGGAACTACCACTCTGGAAGCGCTTTTCATGGGGGTGCCAGTGCTGGCCATTACGGGCAACACTTCTGTAGGGCGGATGAGTTCGGCTTATCTTCGCGCGCTGGGGCTCGACGAGTTGGTCGCACCAGATATCAACGGCTATCTCGAAACGGCAGTTGCCCTGGCGCACGATATTGATCGTCTGCGCCATTACCGTGCAACCCTACGCGAGCGGCTGCTTGCTTCGCCGATCGGCGACCCCCGGCAGTTTGCTCCGATATTTGCGGCGACCCTGCGTGGCCTTTGGACGCGCAACCTGCAACAGGAGGAGGTTAATGTCTGCTCAGCCTAAAAAAGCCCTCATCACCGGCATCACCGGGCAGGATGGCGCCTATCTCGCCGAATTCCTGCTCGCCAAGGGCTATGAAGTGCATGGCATCAAGCGCCGTACCTCGCTCTTTAATACGGCCCGCATCGACCATCTCTTCCGCGATGTCCACGAAGGCGAAACCCGTTTCTTCCTGCACCACGGCGACATGACCGATTCCTCCAGCCTTGTGCACATCATCGAAAAAGTGCAGCCAGACGAAATCTATAACCTGGCCGCCCAGAGCCATGTGGCGGTCTCCTTCGAGGAACCGGAATACACGGCCAACGCCGATGCGCTGGGCACGTTGCGGCTGCTTGAAGCGATTCGCACCTTGAAACTCGTGTCCAAGACCCGGTTCTACCACGCCTCCACCTCTGAACTCTTCGGCAAGGCCCAGGAGACCCCCCAACGCGAAACAACCCCCTTCTACCCAAGAAGCCCCTATGCCGTGGCCAAGCTCTACTCCCACTGGATCACCGTCAACTACCGCGAGGCTTACGGCATCTACGCCTGCAACGGCATCCTGTTCAACCACGAATCCCCCATCCGCGGCGAGACCTTCGTCACCCGCAAGATCACCCGTGCCCTTGCCCGCATTAAATTAGGACTTCAGGACTGCTTGTATCTTGGCAACCTGAACGCCAAACGCGACTGGGGTCATGCCCGCGATTATGTCGAAGCTATGTGGCTGATGCTGCAACAACCCGAGCCAGATGACTATGTCATCGCTACCGGCGAACAGCACTCCGTGCGCGAGTTCGTGAATGCTGCTGCCGCTGAGCTGGGTATTACCATTCGGTGGGAAGGAGAAGGCATCAATGAAATAGGCTTCTGGGGCGACCGCGCCATTGTGCGTGTTGATCCCCGCTACTTCCGTCCCACCGAAGTGGAAAGTTTGCTGGGGGATGCCACCAAGGCTCGGGAGAAACTTGGCTGGCAGCCGCGCACCACTTTCCACGAACTCGTCGCCGAGATGGTGCGAGAGGATTTGAAGCAAGCGGAACGCGAGAAACTTGTTAAACAGCATGGATATACTGTCAACGACCGGGAGGGCTAAGTTTATGGATCGCGATGCCAGAATCTATGTCGCCGGTCACCGCGGCCTGGTGGGTTCCGCCCTCATGCGGCGGCTACAAGCTGGGGGCTACACCCATCTCATCACCCGGACCCATGCGGAGCTCGACCTCACCGATCAGGCAGCGGTGCGCGCCTTCTTCGAGCGGGAGCAGCCGGAATACGTTTTCCTCGCCGCTGCCAAAGTGGGCGGGATACTCGCCAACAACACCTATCCCGCCGAGTTCATCCGCGAAAACCTCGCCATCCAGACCAATGTCATCCACGAGGCGTGGCGCGTCGGTGTCAAGCGGCTTCTGTTTATGGGGTCCTCCTGCATCTATCCACGCGACTGTCCGCAGCCAATCAAGGAGGAATATCTGTTGACCGGTCCCCTGGAACCCACCAACCGTGCCTACGCCGTGGCCAAGATCGCCGGCATCGAAATGTGCTGGGCCTACAACCGGCAATACGGCACGCAGTTTTTTGCCGTCATGCCCACCAACCTCTACGGACCGGGGGACAACTACGACCTGGAAACCTCCCATGTTATCCCGGCGATGATCCGCAAGTTTCACTTGGTCAAACTCGCCGCGCAGCGCAACTGGGCCGCCATTGAGGAGGATGAGGCCCGACACGGTCCCATTCCCAAGGACTTGAAGCAAAACTTGCTTGAGATTTGCACCTCTTCCCGCGAGCCTTGCGTCACGCTTTGGGGCACCGGCACCCCGCGTCGGGAATTCCTTTACAGTGACGACGTGGCCGATGCCTGCGTCTTCCTCATGAACTTGCCGGATGAGCAATTTCACTCGATCCTCAACCCAACACCCTCAGCCCCACCCATCATCAATATCGGCGTTGGTGAAGACCTCACTATCCGCGAGCTCGCCGAAATCATCGCCCGCGTCGTGGGCTACGAAGGCAAAATCTCCTTCGACCCCAGTAAACCCGACGGCACGCCGAGGAAGCTGCTTGATGTGTCGCGGCTGACGGCGTTGGGGTGGAGGGCGAGGGTGGCGATGAGGGACGGTCTTCAGTTAGCCTACGAGGATTTTTTGCAACAAGGAGGGGTAACCCGATGAAACTCCACCTTGGCTGCGGCAAGCGCTATATCCCCGGCTTTGTCCATATTGATGTTGTCGATTACCCTCATGTGGACCATGTGGCGTCCATCGATAACCTTTCTTTCATCCCGGATGCCAGCGTCGATCTCATTTACGCATGCCATGTTTTGGAACATTTTAAGCGGCGAGATGTCGGACGGGTTCTTAAGGAATGGCATCGTGTGCTCAAGCCAGGCGGCATCCTGCGCATCTCGGTGCCCGACTTCGCCAAACTTTGCGAGGTGTATCAGAAATACGGACAGCTCGATCTCGTGATTGGTGCGCCGTTCGGGCGGCAGGACTACCTCTACAACATCCACTACAACGTTTTTGATTTCGCCACATTGAAGCGTGAATTGGAATTAGCGGGGTTCACCGATGTTCGTCGATATGACTGGCGGAAGACCGAGCACGCCCACATCGACGATTATTCCCAGGCCTACATTCCACACATGGACAAGGAGAACGGAATATTGATCAGCTTGAATGTGGAATGCACGAAACCATAAGTCCGTGATTTTTGGAAAAGAAAACTAACGATGACACCGGAACATTGGGTAGTAGAACTCAAAACTGGCGTGAAGCTTTGCGTGCGCCCAACCCTCGAGCAGATGACGACATATATCCTGCTGGAGCAGGAGGACTGGTTCGAGGATGAAATCGCGTTCGTGCGTCGCCTCGCAACGTCAGAGACCGTTGCCCTCGATGTTGGCGCAAACCACGGCGTCTATGCGTTGTCGCTGGCCGCCGCGGGGGCGCATCGGGTTTGGGCCTTCGAGCCGACCCGCAGTGCGGGTGAAATGCTGGGGCAGGCCATTGCGGAAAATGGCTTCCAGGACCGCGTGATCTGGGTGCCGGCCGGCCTGTCGGACAGGGAAAGAGAGGCCGTCATCGCCACCGGCCTCAATACGGAGCTCTCCAGCCTTACCGGTCAGGGGGAAACGTGCGAGTTGGTGAACCTCCTCACTCTGGACAGTTTTCTGGCCCAGGAGGCCCCGGGCGTGCGCATCGACTTCGTCAAGCTGGATGTGGAAGGAGAGGAGCGGGCAGTCCTTGCCGGTGGGCACGATTTCTTCACCAGCCAAAGCCCTGTGGTCATGTTCGAGATCAAACATGGGAGCCAGGTCAACGAAGGTTTGATCGATGACTTCAGGCGCCTGGGTTACGGCATCTACCGGCTGGTCCCTGGTGCGCAAGCCCTCATTCCCTTCTACGAAGCCGAAAGGGACGGCTTCTTGCTCAATCTCTTCGCCGTAAAACCGGACACGGCACGGCGGCTTGCCGACCGGGGTCTGCTTGCCGATGAAGGTGGCATCCGCTCCGCGATGAAAGAGTGGGCTCAGCGTGCCCCAAAGGCTGATGCGATTCTCGATCGCTTGAGCTCAGAGCCTTGGACGCGTCCGTGGCTGGAGGACTGGCGAGCGCGCGCCGCAGCATTACCTGCTCTCTACTGGCTGGCGTTGGATGCCTGCCTTAGCGCTTTGGATGACCGGTTTTTGGCTGTGCAGCGTGTTGGTGCTTTGCGTTTTGCCCTAGAGGCAACTGCTCAGCTCTCCCGTGTTTCAAGTTCGGACAGTGCGGTTTTGTGGTTGCGGCTCTTAGCTCTGTCAGCTTATGGGTTGCGCTCTGCGGCCGTCAAACTGGGTCGACAGCTCCTCTCGGTGCTTGGCGCTGGAAAGGGTCCGGGCTGGCCGTTTCTACCCCCTTCGGCGGAATACCGGGCGCGAGAGGCGGAACCTGCTGCACATTGGCTGCTTGCCAGCCTGCAGGACTTTCTTCTGCGCCAGGAGAGCTTCTCGTCCTATTTTGCTGTGGACCAGGGGTTGCTGAACGCTGCCATAGCCAATCCGCAGTGCTCGTTGCAGGTAGTCCGAATGGCTCTGCTTTTCGCATTGCGCCGCAAGGGACGCCCAGTGGTGCCAGCAGCTCACCCGGTTTTCGACCCCAAGCTTTCCCGAAATGCGCGGCTGTGGCGGGAATTGGTTTTCGGTCGTGTGCCCCATGCCGTGCGGGTGCTCGCGGGACGGCTGGAGGTGATCGACGTGGGGGCAAGCTCCCACGGCAAACTCACAGAGCCTTATGCCCCC
>JAPWUP010000200.1 GCA_028275505.1 Bryobacteraceae bacterium | reverse complement strand
GTCCGTGCCCTGGTGGAGGAGGTCCTGGAGGGCGGGCGCGAAGCGTTCGAGACAAGACGCAGGAAGTATGGGTTCTGAGGAGCGGGCTCATGACGAGAACGGAGTTGATAGAGCTCATTGGAAACGGAGAGAACTCAGGCGTGGAGTTCGAGCGAGACGGCATTCGTGCGGAAAAGTTAGCTGAAGAGATGGCTGCGCTGTTGAATCTGGAAGGTGGCTACATTTTGCTGGGGGTCGAAGAGGATGGCACTGTATCCGGTCTTGCCCGCGATCCGAAGCGCGTCGAGGAGTGGGTGATGGAGGTTGCGCGGGCTCATCTTGGTCCAGCCGCCATTCCGTTTTGGGAAACTATCGAATGGGAACCTGGGCGAGTGGTAGGGATCATTTCACTTCCAGCTCATGCCCCAGACAAACCTTACAAGGCCAAGCGCGGCTCGGCGTGGGTTACCCAGGTTCGTGTGGGAACGACTACACGGGATGCCACAGACGAAGAGGAGATGCGCCTGTACCGACAGTCTGGCCGGTTGCAGTACGACCGCAAGCCGATCCCTGGCGCAACGTTCGAGGACCTCGATCTGCGGCGCCTCGCGAACTATTTTCGCGATGTGCGCGGGCAAGGAGCACCAGCGGAGACCGACCGGGAGTCTTGGTTCCGTCTGCTCATCAATACCGATCTGATGGTCGAGGATCGGGGCCGCACTGTGCCCACCGCCGGGGGATTGTTGTTGTTCGGTCGGCGCCCCAAACGTTTTCTCCCCCAGGCCGGGATCAGTGCCGTTGCCTATTCTGGCACTGAGAAAGATTACAACGCGAAAGCCAGGGCCACGCTGGTGGGGCCTATAGTCTCGCTTTTTCCTCGGTTGGCAGATGAGTTCGGACAGAGACCCTATCCCTCGCTTCCGGGGAGGTTTTCTGACTCGATAGATGTCATTGAAGCGGGAATTATCGAGCAAGCTATTGACTTTGTGCGCCGCAATATCGAAGTCAAGGCCTGGGTAGACGAAAGTGGGCGTCGGAGCGAGCGCTGGGACTACCCCTTGGAGGCAGTTCGTGAGGCCATCGTGAATGCCATCGCTCATCGAGACTATACGATCACGGTTGCGGACATCGAACTTTCCATTTATGCCGATCGCATGGAGATCATTTCACCCGGACGGCTTCCCAACACCGTGACAGTGGAAAAAATGCGAACCGGCTACCGCGCCACGCGTAATGAGCTAATCAAGGAAGTCCTGCGTGACTATCGTTACATAGAGGCGACCGGAATGGGTGTGCCGCGCAAAATCATCGCCGGTATGCGGGCCCACAATGGGACCGAACCCGACCTCATCGAGGAAGAAGATCGCTTCACCGTGCGTCTGTGGAAGGAGCCGAAGCGAAAATATCTTAGGAGGCCTGGAGGTGGAAGACCCTATTCGGCCAGGAACGATCATCGAGGGAGAAGTTTTCCCTGAGCCCATCAGGGTGGTATTGGTAGAATCCATCGGGTCCAGCCTGAAAATCGGGGGACAGGGACTTCGAACCGGGCAGTATCATGATCGCCTCCTGAGCCTGGACCAAGTCCATTCCTTGAAGGTCATCCCCGCCGAGGCACCTTTCGATGGTGACGCGCTGCGGTTTCGGTTGGGAATCGAAGCAGCGCGTTTGGGCTTGGCTTACGAGTATGACCCCTATTTTTCGCTTTCCATAGCACGAGTGGATCCGCTTCCCCATCAGCTGGAAGCCGTCTATGAGTATATTCTGCCCTTGCCCCAGATCCGCTTTCTCCTGGCTGACGACGCTGGGGCGGGAAAGACCATCATGGCGGGGTTGCTTCTCAAGGAGCTAAAATTGCGGGGCCTTGTCAGTCGGACTCTCATAGTCACGCCAGCGAACCTCGCTTTTCAGTGGCAGCGGGAGATGCGAGACCGGTTCCGCGAGCGGTTCGATATCATTCGCGGAATAGATCTGAGAAACGCCTATGGCGTCAATCCTTGGCAGGACAAGCCACAGGTGATCACTTCCATGGACTGGGCCAAGCGCGAAGAGGTGTTAGAAAGCCTGGGGCGCACCAGTTGGGATCTCATCATCGTGGATGAGGCGCACCGGATGAGCGCCAGCGACCCGGAGCACAAGACGGAGCGTTACCGCTTGGGCGAGCTCCTTTCGCAGAAGACGCATCATTTTTTGCTCCTTACCGGCACACCCCACAAGGGGGACCCTGCCAATTTCTGTCTATTCTTGCAGCTCTTGGACAAGGACGTATATGGCGACGTGCGCAGCCTCGAGGAGGCGATGAAGCGCAATCATGCTCCCTTCTATCTGCGGCGCACAAAGGAAGCCTTGGTGACCTTTCCTGATCCCGATACAGGGAAGGTCCGCCGGCTGTTCACAAACCGGGAGGTGCGCACGGTCCGGTTTGAGCTGGATGGCCAGGAGTTCGCCTTCTACGAGGCCTTGACTCGCTATGTGCAGGACCAGTCCATCCGCGCTGCTGCGGACTCCTCCGCGCGTGGGCGGGCCTTGGGCTTCACCATGGCGATGTATCAGCGACGGTTTGCTTCCAGCATTCATGCTGTCCGAAGGAGTCTTGAGCGGCGTCTCCGGAAATTGGAGGAACGTCTGCGCCACCCGCAATCAGAGGCCCCAGCAGACCTGTCCCGCCTGGACGAGATCGACGAGCTCCCGGAAGAGGAAGTCGCGCAATTGGAAGAAGAAGTTGAGCAGGCATCCCTGCCCTGGGAGCGTCAAGCTATCCAACAAGAGGTTGACGAACTCAAGGCCTTGCTGCAAAGGGCTAGAGCTTTGGAAGAAAGAGAGATAGTCTCGAAGCTTACGAAGCTTCGGGAAGTGCTCACCAGCCAGAACATCTTTGGCGCCCCGAAGACGAAACTGCTCATCTTCACAGAGTTCAAGGAGACGCTGGACTACCTTGTTGCGACGCTCCAGCAGTGGGGATTGCGAGTGACCCAGATCCACGGGGGTATGAGGATCGGTGACCGGGACACGCCGGGGACGCGCATCTATGCCGAGTGGGAGTTCCGCGAGGAGGCTCAGGTGATGGTGGCCACCGAAGCCGCGGGCGAGGGAATTAACCTGCAGTTCTGCTGGCTCATGATCAACTACGACATCCCGTGGAACCCCATGCGGCTGGAGCAGCGCATGGGGCGTATCCATCGTTATGGGCAGGAGCGGGACTGCTTGATCTTCAACTTTGTCGCGGCCAACACGCGGGAGGGCCAGGTCTTGGAGCGGCTTTTGGAGCGGCTGCGGGAGATTCGCAGTGAGCTAGGCAGCGACCAGGTCTTCGATGTGATTGGCGAGATTGTGCCCGCTAACTATCTGGAACGGCTGTTCCGGGAACTCTACGCCGGCCGCATGACCCAGCAGGCTATGTTGGAGCGACTCATAAGGGACTTCGATCGGGAGCGGTTCGCTCGCATCTGCCAATCGACTTTGGAGGGGCTGGCGAAAAAGGAGTTGAACCTGTCCGCGATACTGGGACGTACAGCAGAGGCTAAAGAGAGACGGCTGGTCCCGGAAGTGGTCGAGGAGTTTTTCCTGCAAGCAGCGCCGGCAATTGGGCTGCCGACCCCCAAGGGGCGCAACGGCATCTATACCGTGGGGCGTATCCCGCGCCATTTGCAGCTTGTGGGAGAGCGCCTGGAGCATCGCTTCGGTCCACTGGGGCGCGAGTACCGACGGATAACCTTCGACAAGAGGCGCCTTGCGGAAGATCCCACGCTGGAATGGGTAACTCCTGGTCATCCGCTCTTCGAGGCCGTCCGCGAGGAGGTCTGGGAGAAAGTCCAGGCCGATCTGCGCCGGGGCGCCGTCTTTTACAACCTAAGTTGCACCGGGCCCTCCCGCCTCGAGGTTTACGCGGCCTCCATCGCTGACGGGCGCGGCAATACCCTCCACCGACAGCTATTCGTGGTAGAGATCGCAAGTTCCGGAAGCATGCGTCTCCGCCAGCCCACTGTCTTTCTGGATCTGATCCCCGCGAGAGGCATAACCGCTCTGGGGCCACCGATACCCTCGAACCGCGAAGAAGTTCTGCGCTTCCTGGTAGAGAATGGGCTCAAGGCCTTGCTGGAGCGAGTGCGGCAGCAGCGCCAGAAAGAGCTGGATACCATCGCCCGGCATGTGGAAGTGAGCCTTCTCACCCTGATTGACCGTCAGCAGCGGCAGGCGGCAGAGCTTTTGCATCGCCAGCAACGCGGCGAAGATGTGGCTTTGGCTCTCAGCGAGGCCGAGCGGCGGCTGGACGAGTTGAATGCGCGGCTGGAACGCAGGCGCCAGGAACTCCAGCGGGAGCGGCAGTTGACCATCGCTGACCCCACGCACATCGGCTCGGCGTTGGTCCTCCCGCATCCGGAGCGAGAGAATTTCGAGGCAATGATTCACGACGAAGAGGTGGAGCGTATCGCCATTGAGGAGGCCATGCGCTACGAGCGAGAGCGAGGCTGGCTGCCTGAGGATGTCTCGGCCGAAGATCGCGGCTTTGACATCCTTTCGAGGCATCTCACGAGCGGCAGCGTGCGCTTCATTGAGGTCAAAGGGCGCGCAGGCACAGGCCCGGTGGTCTTGACCCGCAACGAGTACAAAACCGCGGAGCGGCTGCGAGTTGATTACTGGCTCTATGTGGTCTTTGACTGTGCCAAGACGCCCCGACTGGTGGCGATACCGGACCCGGTCCGCCTCGAGTGGCAGCCCGTTATGCGGATTGAGCACTATCAAATCGGGCCAGATGCGGTTCAAGAGGGGGTCGGGTAGGAATGAACCCTATGCTATTGGTGCCTGCTGGGCAATGCCAAGGGACATGGATGCTTCTCCTGAACCGGTGGCATGAAGTCCAGTAGCTAGAGGATGGCTACGGAAATGGACGTCGAGCGGTTGAAAGAGCTGATTACACAGGGGGAAAGCCTGAATGTGGAGTTCAAGGGGGAGGAGGGAGGTCCTCTCTCCGACCGCGACCTTATTGAAGCTGTCGTCTGTATGGCAAACCGCCCAACTCCTCAAGAGGCCTTCGTCCTCATTGGTGTGGAAGACGATGGGCGGGTAACGGGGGCCCGTCCCCGCCACGAAGCCGGGACCACAGACCCCCGGCGGCTTCAGGCCTTGATTGCGAACCGGACGCTGCCACCTTTTTCATGCAATGTGGAGGTCGTAAACTTTGAAGGCAAACCGGTGGTGGTGATCAAAGTGCCCCGTGCCCACCATCCTGTGGGGACCTCGGATGGAATTTATAAGCGCCGCGCCCTGGGAAGGCAGGGAAAGCCTCAGTGCCTACCCTTCCACTTCCACGAGATGCAGTCCATGCTTGCCAGCCGAGGCGTCTTGGACTACTCCGCTCTGATAGTTCCAGAGGCATGCTGGGAAGACCTGAATCCCCTGGAGTTTGAACGGTTCCGCCGCTTCGTGCGGGAAAGCCTAGGACAAGGGGATGCGACGCTGCTGAACCTGCCCGATCAAGAGCTGGCCAGAGCCCTGGGCGCTGTGGAAGCCAACCACGAAGTCACCCGCATCCGTGCTCTTGGCCTGCTCCTTTTCGGCAAAGAAGAAGCTCTGCGGCGCTTTCTGCCAACCCATGAGGTCGCCTTCCAGGTCCTCCGCGGCCAGGATGTCCAGGTCAACGAGTTTTTCCGCTGGCCGCTGCTGCGGGCCATGGAGGAGGTCTTGCAGCGGTTCCGAGCGCGCTACCAGGAAGAAGAGGTCATGGTGGGACTTTTCCGCGTAGGTGTTCCGGAATACTCCGAACGCGCCTTCCGCGAGGCGGTCGCCAACGCCCTGGTCCATCGGGATTACACCCGCCTGGGAGCGGTGCATATCCAGTGGTATGACGATCACATCGTGATCTCCAATCCGGGAGGATTCCCCGAGGGCGTGCGTCTGGACAACATCCTGGTGACCCCACCCCGGCCCCGCAACCCCCTCCTCGCCGATGCCTTCAAGCGCGCCGGCATCGTGGAACGCACGGGACGAGGCATTGACACCATCTTCACTGAGCAACTGCGCAACGGTGGCCCGGCCCCCTCCTACGAGCGCAGCACACCCACCGATGTGGTGCTGGTCCTTCCCGGCGGGAAAGCTAATCTACAGTTTGTTCGGCTAGTGGTGGAGGAAAGCCAGGCGGGGCGCGTCCTCGGCTTAGACGAGCTGCTCCTCCTCAATGCCCTGTGGCAAGAGCGAAGCCTCACCACCCAAAAGGCTTCTAGACTCCTGCAAAAGCCCGAGCCTGATGCCCGCACCGTGCTGGAGCAACTTGTGGAAGCTGGCCTGGTGGAAGCCCGGGGCGAACGCAAAGGGCGTACGTACCACCTTTCTGCTGCCACTTACCGGCGATTGGGGCTCCCCTCCGCTTACGTGCGCCGAAGGGGCTTTGAGCCCATCCAGCAAGAGCAGATGGTTCTGCAGTACATTGACCGTTTCGGCTCTATCAGCCGAAGGGAAGTGGCTGAGCTATGCCATCTGGGCTCTATGCAGGCTTATCGCCTTCTCAAGCGGCTGGAAAGAGAGGACAAAATCCAACGATCGAGCGGTTCTACGAAAGCTGTCCGATATGTACGAGCGAGCAAATAATCGTTCGCGATCAATTCCCAATTGCTCGCGAACAAAAAATTCGCTACACCATCCGACGAAAAAGGCACCCGGGATGAGAAGCGCTCGTAAATGCGAGCGGCGCTCAAGACGGTATGTGCGCGCTCAGAAGTACGCGCGGTGTGCGTTATCCTGTGCGAAGCCTACGAGAGAAAAACAGAGTGTCTTGCTTCCAGATAACGGCACGCGGTTATATAATCGCATCGCGCATAAGGAAACACAGCATGGAATCGTGCTGTGTTGGAATCTGTCCAAAAGCAAAATGGAGGAGTCCACGAAGTCGGCTCGCTGTC
>JAPWUP010000199.1 GCA_028275505.1 Bryobacteraceae bacterium | reverse complement strand
TTCGCCTTCGCTACGCTTCGGCTTCGGGGACAAACCCAAGCTTTGTAGCTTGCGTTGGAATTGCTTCCACATTTGCTCGGTGCACAACCTCAGCCGGGGTGGGTCACCATGTGCCTGGGCAGGAAAGCAGCCCCCAATTCGGGCGATTGACACGGGGCACAAAGCGCGGTTATTCTATGGCCGGAGGTGAAGGGTGCGCGCGTGGTTCGTACTGGCCGCTTGGGTAGTGCCTTGGTGTTGCCTGTTTGCTCAGGAGACCCGCGGTTCCGTTACAGGCCGCGTTACCGATCCCAGCGGTGCTGTGATTCCAGGAGCTAAGGTCGAGGCCCTCAACGTGGCCACCAACGTGAGCGTGACCGCTGTGACCAACGAAGCCGGCAACTACGACATCCCCTATCTGCTGCCGGGCCTCTACCGGCTCACCGCCGAGGCTCCCGGCTTCAAGAGGACCGTGCGCGACGGAATCGAGCTACGCGTCGCTGACCGGTTGGTAGTGGATCTCCGGTTGGAAGTGGGCGCGGTCACCGAATCTGTGGAGGTCGTCGCGGAAACCCCATTGCTGACGACGGCAACAGCAGCCATCGGTGCGGTGATGGGGCAGCGGCAGATCACGGAATTGCCCATCGTGGGCGGTAATCCGTTTTATTTGGCGCGCATTTCGGCGGGCGTGCTGAGCGCCACGGGGCGAGGCAACGGGCAGAACCCGTTTGACAGCGGCTCGGCCACAACTACTATCGTTGTGAACGGCACGCGTCCGGGATCCAGCGAGGTGACCTTAGATGGGATCACGAACATGTTCAACAACCAGACTGCCTTCGGCCCGCCGCAGGACCTTGTCCAGGAATTCAAAATCAACACCGCTGCTTACGATGCCACCCAGGGACACGCCACCGGCGCCATGGTTAACGTGAATCTAAAGTCCGGCACTAACCAGCCGCATGGTACTGGCTACTTATTCGATTCCCGGCTGCGAGCGCGTCCCTGGTTTCTGAACCGTTTCCTGTACGACCCCAACACGGGCCCCATCACAGAGCGCAAGATCAAAGAAGCTACGCCGGGCTGGCTGCATCAGCGATGGGGATACACGATCACCGGACCCGTGGTTGTACCTCGCCTTTATGACGGACGCAACCGGACATTCTTCGCCTATGGGTACGAAGGTGTGCGAGTGAGGCGGGAAACCACCTTCACGGGTACTGTCCCCACGCCGGACGAAAAGAGGGGAGACTTTTCCGCCCTGCTTCGTCTGGGTGCGGTGTACCAAATTTACGATCCTGCCACGATCGCCCCGGCGCAAGGGGGTCGGTTCACTCGGCAACCTCTGCCGGGGAACGTGGTGCCCGCGTCGCGAATCGATCCCATCGCCGCCAACATTCTCAAGTACTACCCGGAACCAAACTCGCCAGGCACAGCCGACGGACGTCAGAACTACTTTCGGATCGCCATGGACAATCGGCGATGGGCCTCCTACTTGGGGCGGCTCGATCACAACTTTTCTCAGCAGCACCGCTTCTTTGCTCGCCTCAATGCCAACACTTGGCATCAGGAGACCCAGAACATGCCCACCGTGGCCAATGGCAACATCAACCGGCGTCCCGGATATGGCCTTGGTGTGGATGACGTCATTGTGTTTAATCCACAGTTACTCTTGAATGTGCGATACGGCTTTTCCTGGCAGCGGCCCTCTGTTAGCCGGTTCAGCCAGGGGTTCAACATGACGGAGTTGGGGTTCCCCGTCTCGCTTGCGCAAGAAATTGCTTCCAAGACCGACCCCGCAGGCTTCGCATTCCCGGAAGTGGTCATAGACAGCGGAGCTTTCAGCAACCTGGGAGCATCCGGCGGGAATCTCAATAGCATCTATTACCAGATGGTGGCGGGCACCTTAACCAAGATCGTGGCAACACACAGTGTGAGGCTAGGTGGGGAGTTCCGTCTGTTGCGGGAGAATGCCTATAACTATGGCAATGTGGCGCCACGGCTGGAGTTTGCCCAGACTTGGACTCGCGGTCCCCTCGACAATTCCCCCGCGGCGCCGATCGGTCAGGGCTTGGCGTCCATGTTGCTGGGCTATCCGACTGGCGGGTGGGTAAACGTGAATGCTTCGTATGCCCAACAGTCTACCTTCACGGCTCTGTTCTTGCAAGACGATTGGAAGTTGGGATCCAGGCTGACGTTGAATATCGGTGTGCGTTACGAATACGAAGGTCCCACCACTGAGCGATTTAACCGTTCCTTGCGGGGCTTTGACCCGGCCACGCCTAATCCCATCGAAGCCGAAGCGCGCGCTCGGTACGCGCAAAATCCGATTCCAGAAGTCCCACCTGCGCAGTTCCGCACCTTGGGTGGATTGACTTTTGCTGGCGTCGGTGGCCAGCCCCGGGCCCTTTGGACCACGGACAAAAACAACATGGCGCCCCGGCTAGGATTGGCCTTGCGGTTGGGATCTCGGACTGTCGTGCGCGCGGGGTACGGGATCTTTTTCGACCTGATGGGCATAGACCGGCAGGACGTGAACCAGGGCGGGTTCAACCAAGCCACTCTCATCATCCCGAGCCTCGATAACGGGCTAACCTTCCGAGCGCGCCTTTCCAACCCGTTCCCCTCGGGCATCGAACGCCCCCCTGGAGCCGCTGCGGGCTTGAAAACCTTCTTGGGCCGCAGCATCAGCTTCTTCGCGGAGCGGCCGCGTAACCCCTACATGCAGCGCTGGTCCCTCTCAGTGCAGCGCGAGTTACCGGGACGCGTGGTGGCTGACCTCGCCTATGTCGGCAATCGGGGCACCAAGCTGGCAGTTGATACCCAATTGGACCCCATACCAGCCAGCTACCTCTCGCGCTCACCCGAACGGGACCAGCCTGTCATTGATTTTCTGAGCGCGCAGGTGCCGAATCCGTTTTTCGGCATCCCCGATTTCAGCGGCTCAGGGCTATCCGGCCAGCGGGTGGCCCGCGCCCAGCTGCTTCGTCCCTATCCTCACTTCACCGGGATCACCGTCAACCTGCCTGCTGGCTATTCATATTATCACTCCATGCAAGCGAACTTCGAAAAGCGGGCGTCTGGTGGTTTGGCGTTCCTTGCTGGATGGACCTGGTCAAAATTCATGGAGGCGACGAGGTATTTGAACGAAACCGACGTACGCCCAGAGAAGGTGGTCTCAGATATGGACTTCACGCACCGCTTCGTCGTCACCGCCATTTATGAGCTGCCGTTGGGCAAAGGCAAGCGGTGGCTCAACAGCCCGCGCAGGTGGCTTGACTTTCTCGCGGCGGGTTGGCAGTTGCAGGTCTGGTTCGAGGGACAGACCGGGGACACTTTGGGCTTTGGCAACGCAATCTTTCGGGGCAGTCTCAAGGACATCCCGTTGCCAGTATCCGAACGGCGGGCGGAACGCTGGTTCAACGTGGACGCCGGTTTCGAGCGCGACCCGCGTCTCCAGCTCCAGTACAACATTCGCGCTTTCCCCACACGCTTCAGTGGGATCCGCGCGGATGGAATCAACAATTTCGATGCCTCGTTTTTCAAGAGCTTTCCCATCCGCGAGGGCTGGCGCTTCCAGTTCCGGATGGAGGCTTACAACACCCTGAACCATGTGCAGTTCGCCGCGCCAAATACCACACCCACTTCGAGCGCTTTCGGCTCGATCACGAGCGAAAAAGGGCACGGTCAACGGCAAGTAACCTTCGCCGGGAAGCTCATTTTTTGAAAGGGGCGTTACCGGGCATCGAGTCGGGATGGTCCGAGGGCCACGTAGCGGGGTAGGTTATGCCCACACGTCGTGAGTTCGTGGTAGGGTCTGCTGCACTCAGGACGGCGTTGCTCGGACGAAATAGGCTTCCGAACTTCTTGATCTTGTTGACTGACGATCACGGCTACCACGACCTTGGCTGCCAGGGCGCTGGTGACTTGAAAACCCCAAACTTGGACGCGCTAGCCGCCTCGGGAGCCCGGTTCGTCAACTGGTACTCCAACGCCCCCATGTGTGCGCCGGCGCGCGGAGCTCTGCTTACGGGCCGGTACCCGATTCGCGCCGGCGTGCCGCAAAACGGTCTGCCCTTGCCACCTTCTGAGCTTACCATTGCCCGTCTTCTAAAGGCACTGGGTTACATCACGGGCCTCGTGGGTAAGTGGCACTTGGGTAGCACGCCAGAGAGCCTCCCCAACGCCCATGGCTTCGACTTCTTCTTTGGTTTTCTCTCCGGGTGCATTGACTACTACTCGCACCGTTTCTATTGGGGTGAGCCTAGGGTCGTGAACTATCACGATTTGTGGCGCAACCGCACTGAAGTCTTTGAGGATGGGCAGTATTTCACGGAACTAGTCACGCGAGAAGCCCTCGCTTTCATCGAACGGAACTGGAGGCGTCCGTTCTTCCTCTACGTTGCCTACAATGCTCCGCACTACCCCATGCATGCACCTGCGCGTTATGTATCACGCTTCCCTGAACTCGAGTGGGAACGACGTATGTACGCCGCCATGGTGGCTGCTGTGGACGATTCGGTGGGTGCCATCCTGTCCCTGATTGAGAAGCTGGGCCTACGGGATAATACCCTGATCTTCTTCAGCTCAGACAATGGCTCCACCGCCGAACCGCGCGCGGGCCTGAATCAAAAACCCGCGCGCGGCGGCAGCAACCACCCGTTCCGAGGCTGGAAGTTCAGCTTGTTCGATGGAGGCATCCACGTGCCGGCCATCCTCAGCTGGCCGGGAACCGTACCGAGCGGCCAGGTCGTACGGGAACTCGCCTCCCACGTCGACCTCTTGCCGACCGTCCTCATGGCGGCCGGTGCACCCCTGCCGCCCGACCGGACAATAGACGGTCGGAACATCTTACCGGTGGTCACTCAAGGGGCACCCTCGCCTCACGAAGCTCTCTTCTGGTCGTCGGGCGGCCAGCTCGCCGTGCGTCGCGGCCGCTGGAAACTCGTCAAGGACGGCTTCGAAGCCGACGGGACGCCGGAGGGACAGCGCAAGCTCGAGGGAGAGGACGCTTTGTTCCTGGCCGACCTTGAAGAGGATCCTGGTGAGCGCCGCAATTTGCGGCGTAACCGTCCTGATCTTGTCGACGAATTGCTGACCCTGGCTGAGAAATGGCTGCGCGACATCAAAAGGAGCTAACCCGCCGCTGAAGGTTTGCTTTTTCGCGCGTAAGCATCACCCCAATTCTGCGACCCAGATGGTACCAATTACCCTTCTGCCGGACTGACGCGCCAGGGGAGGCCGGCTGGGGCTGCGGGCACGCGGGCAGGCCCGCTTGGTGGCCAGACCGGCTCTAGTGAGGCCCCCTCCGCCCGGTCGCCCGCAAAATTTTCTGCGCCAGATGGTTTTCCGAACAGCACGTTACCAAACTCCTCTGAGTCGTGGGCGTAAGTGGTAGTCTGCCCAGCCCGTTGGCTAGGCGGCGAGTTCGGGGGTCACTTTCGCAACTCTCCGCGGGCCGCAACGAGTGACATGCCCAGGTAGATCCTGACCCAGGATCTGCCTTGGGGAAGGGAGATCCTGGGCTGAAAGAGATGAGAGTTACACAGGCGGCAGGGCATAGACCTTGGGATGGACCCAAGGGGCGCGCTCGGCCCGCAGCTGGTCAGGGGTGCGATGCCCCTTGGCGGAATTCTCGCGGAGGTAGTTGAACCAGAGCTGATAGGTCCAGGCCTGATTGAGGAAGCGCTGGAGGTCGCCGCGGAAGGGTTCCAGCTGGTAGAACTCCTCCTCCATGAGCCCATGCACGGCCTCCACGTCGCTCGAGTAAGTGCAGCGGTGGGGCGGGTTGAAGCGGTGCAGGCGGCAGCGGTATTTCTGCTCGACCAGGCGGGTGAAGGCCGGGGGCGTGCGGCGGCGGTTCCAAGCGCCGCCAAACTCGCTGCCGTTGTCGGTCTGCACGGTAAGCTCCTCGAGCTGGACCCCGCAGGCGGCCAGGTGGGCCAGCAAGCGATCGCCGAACAGCAAGGCGTAGGTGGAGTCGTTGACGGCGGAGAAGGCCAGCCAGATGCCGCCTTCGGGTACGATGCGGGCGGTGAATTGGTAGCGGGGCAGCCCGAAGGGGATCAGCTCCCGGTAGCCGGGCAGATCCGAGAGGTCTTTGACGTCGACTTGGAGCAGCCCGAAGGCCGGCCACCTGAGTTTCTCGGCCCCGGCGTGCCGGGGCGGGCCCGCGGGCGGGGCTTTTTGCGGCGCTGGCTGCGTCCGGACTGCTTGAGGATGCGGGCGATGGCGCCGGTCGAGCAAGACAGGTCACGCGAATTCAGGGTCTTGGCTGCTCATGATTTCCTGGTAGGATAGGTCAAGGCACAAGGCGTTCCTCCGGTTTGGGTGTTAATCCGAAAGGATAGCGGAAAAGAACGTTCTTGTGCCGACATGTTTTTAGCCTCGGCGGCGCCAGACCAGCTCCCAGCTGAGGGCGCTGGGGGTTCGGGCGGGCCGTTTGGGTTTGTCCCCTTCGCCTCCGCTACGCTTCGGCTTCGGGGACAAACCCAAGCTTTGTAGCTTGCGTTGGAATTGCTTCCACATTTGCTCGGTGAACAACCTCAGCCGGGGTGGGTCACCATGTGCCTGGGCAGGAAACGCTTCACCAACGCGACCATTGTGCAAGAATGCCGGACGCCGTACAATCAATTTTCAGCGAACGGCAAACGGTGTCTTAACTGATCGTCCTCAGCCCAGGGGTCCACCGCCGGCTGCTGCATGATGATCACCAGGAAATCGGGTGCGGTACAGAACCGTGCGCTAGCAGCCCGTGGATAAAGTCGCGGGCAGTGCGCCAATAAAACATCTTGACCACAGAATGTTTTAGCTTGAGAATGGAGGCATGGCCCTCGGCAAGCGCAAACCCAAGCAGGCCTCCCTGTGGGTCGATGCCCGCCCTCGGCAAGCTCACCCGGCGCACCCCTTCTATCGCCGGCTCAATGAGATCTTGGAGC
>JAPWUP010000198.1 GCA_028275505.1 Bryobacteraceae bacterium | reverse complement strand
GGGAGCTTCTGCGCCGCGCACACCACGGCGCACGCGATGGCGGCGGCTGCCACCCGCCAGCGCATGGGCAGCTTCCTCAATTCGACGGCGCCGGCTTGGCAGGTTCCGCGCGACGAGCCGGTGGCACGGGCATGGGCTTGCGCGGCAGCAAATCCGGCCGCGTCGCAGCGTGATAAACGCAGGACGCGATGACCGCCGAGGCCTGCATCAAATCGGCGCGCGGCAGCCGATCGTAGACGTCCATGTTGGAGTGGTGCACGCGCGTGGAGTAATCGAGCGGATCCTGGAGGAATTGGAATCCCGGCAATCCGACGGCGTCGAACGACAGGTGATCGGTGCCGCCCGTGTTCGCGATGGTCACGGTGGTGACGCCCAGGTCGCGGAAAGGCGCCAGCCAGGCCTCGAAAATCGGCCGCATCATGTCGTTACCCTGAAGGTAAACACCGCGGATCTTGCCGCCGCCGTTATCCAGGTTGAAGTAGCCGGAGAATTTGTGGTAGTCGCTCTTGAGCGCCATGGTCTCGCGGTCCGCCAGGTACTGCTTGACGTAGGCGCGCGATCCCAGAAAGCCCAACTCCTCGCCGTCCCACAGCGCCATGCGCACCGTGCGGTCCATTTTGAGGCCCAGCGTCTTCAGGATGCGCATGACTTCCATCATCACGGCGCAGCCGGCTGCGTTGTCCGCCGCGCCCGTGCCGCCCTGCCAGGAATCCAGGTGGGCGCCGATCATTACGATCTCGTCCTTCTTGCGCCCGCCGGGCAGATCGGCCAGCACGTTGTAGCCTTCGACTTCCCTCTCTTCGATTTGCACGCGCACGTCCAGCTCGAGCTTGACCGGGATTTTCTTTTCCAGCAGCCGGACGATGCGGTTGTAGTGCTCTGTGGCCAGGGCCACGGTGGGCGGCGGGACCGGTTCCTTCAGCTCGCGTGGACCGCCGGAGGTGGCGAACACCGTGCCGTAGTCGCCGCGTTGTCCGGGCGTGACGACCGCTAGCACGCCCTCGTCTTTCAGGAAACGCGCCAGCTTGCTGCGCAGCTCACGCGCCTGCATCATCTGGCGGAACTGGGGCGACGGCGGCCCGCCCGGACGCGGGAAAGGCATGGCGAAGGGCATCTGGCCCGGTTCGGGGGCTCGGGCGCGCTCGGCCAGTTCCGCGTCCGTCCAGCGGTGAAAATCCGCCGTGGTTCGCGGCTCCAACTGTCGCGCCGGTTCCGTCAGCACGATCTTGCCCTTGAGCTGGCCTTTGTATTTGGCGAAGTCCGCCTCGTTCTGGATCACGGCGAGCACAGCCTCGGCGGTCACGGGTCCTTCCGTACCCGCCGTCCACGCCAGCGGAAAGCCCACCAGCGGGGCCTGCACAGGTTCCAGAAGGTGCGCCGAGAAGCGGCTGAAGGACCAGCCCCGGCCAATGGGGCCGATCTTCTCCAAGCGCGGATTCTCAAGTCCCATCTCCCTGGCCGTGCGGACCACCCACTCGGCCGCAGCGCGATAGTTGGGCGAGCCGGATACGCGCGGCCCGTACACGTCGGTCAGGTAGAAGGCGTAGTCCATCACCTTGGAGTTCTGGAACGCCTCGACCTTGATGCGGTGGATGACCGAGAGATCTACGTTCTCGGCCCAAACCAGCAGCGGCAGCGCCGCCAGAGAGAGCAAACAGAGGAAGGTCCTTCGTTTCATGGCGGAAAAACCTCAGCTTAACACAGGCGGCGGGCCGCCCACCCGCCGCCCGGCCCTCGCTCAGAAGTCGCCTTCCCCCACGTGGGGGTAGGCCGCTTGCACACGGCGTGACATCGGACTTCGTCCCCCGCTCAGAAGTCGCCTTCCTTGACGTAGGGGTAGCTCCAGAGCGTGATTTGCAGGATCACCGATTTCAGCCACGCCTGCCACATCTTGTCCACTTCCTCGGCGCTGTGCCCCTTGCGCCCCAGGAACGGCTTGAGCGTGGCCACGATGGGGTAAATCAGCGCCGGCAGGTAGCGGTAGTGGATATGTTCCACCGCGGCGACGCCGTCGGTGCGGTTCTTGCCGCTGCGATGGTGACGGCGCCCGATCTCGATCTGGTAATCCAACCACGCCTGGTCGTAATTGGCTGCGGCCGTGTCCAGCACCCACTGGCCGAAACGCTTGCGCACCGCCGCGAGATAGTTCGCGTCCGGCTGGCCGTCGGAGACGCGCGTGAAGTAATGGAGCAAATGGGGGTTGGATCCCACAAAGCCGTACCAGACGTCCAATAGCTCCTCCACGTGTGGCGCCAGAACGTCGCGGGAGACCCGCAACCAGTGCGCGTCCTCCTCCGTGAACAACACGGTCTTCTTGAGCAGTTCGAGTTCTTCCAGGGTCACCGGCGCGCGCGGCACGGCCGCCGTGCCATAGGTGTATCCGGGAATTCCGCTGCCGGGAGCAGATGCAGCTTGACTCATCGTGAAACCTCCTTGTCGTGAGATGGAAATGAGGACCGGCTCAACCAGGCTTGCCAGATCACGGCCGCTTCGGCCTCCGGCGCGAGCACGTGATCGGGACAATCCACGCGAAGGAAAGCGTCGCCGAACGGTGCGTCCACCAGCGCGCAATGATGAGGCCGATCCGAGCCTGCGTGCGCCCAGGGCCGAAAATAAGCGCAACTGACGCACATGCGGGCTACCGGAATGTGACCGCGTTCTTGCAGCGTTTTGATGATGCGGATGAGAGCCACCAGCAGGGCCTGCTGATCTGCCTCCGGCAGCAGTTCTGCGGCGCGGATCAGGAAATCGGGCCACCCCGCGGCGCGCTCGGCCTCGCGACGGCCGCGCGCCGTCAAGTGAAGCTGAACCGACCGTGCGTCCGCCTCGCCGCGACGCTTGCGGACCAGACCCTTGGCGACGAGCGCGTCCACGGCATCGCTCACGGTAGCGGCAGTGAGCGCCAGCCCTTGCGCCACCTCGCCCAAAGTGGCGGCCGGCCGGGTGCGCAGCCAGACCAGGATCTCGCCCTGCGTGGGCGTGAGGCGGCGGGCCGCCGCGGCGCGGTGGGCGTGATGCCGCAAGGCCAGCGAGATGCGGGCCAGAGCGTGAGCCAGGCGCTCGGCCAGCGAGCCGGCGCCCTGTTCCAGTTGGGATGGGGCGGACATAATTAGGAGTCCTAACTAATTATGCCGCGACCTCGCCCGGCCTGTCAAGTCCCCTCCTGCGCGCCGTGCTACACTGACTGCCGTCCGGCGATTCCGGAGGTGAACGTCCGTGAAATGGTTCGACTACGCCGCTCCCCGGTCGCTGGCCGAAGCCCTCGACCTGCTGGCCCGCAACCCCCGCGCACGCCCCTTCGCCGGCGGAACGGACTTGCTGGTCCAGATGCGCGCCGGCCAGCTTGACCCCGATCTCCTGGTGGACCTCAAGCACATACCCGAACTGAACGAACTGGACTGTGACGGATCCGGCACGCTGCGGCTGGGCGCAGCCGTGCCCTGTTGCCGGATCTACGAGGACGAACGGGTTCGCCGCCACTGGCCCGCGCTCGCGGAGGTGGCCGAGATGATCGGCGGCATCCCCATCCAGAGTCGCGCTTCGCTCGGCGGCAACCTGTGCAATGCCGCCCCCAGCGCGGATTCCGTGCCCGTGCTCATCGCCCTCCGCGCGGTCTGCCGCATCGCAGGACCTTTGGGGGAACGTCGCATCGCGGTAGAAGAATTCTGCACCGGGCCGGGACAGACCGTGCTCGGTCCGGGCGAGCTGCTGGTGGGCTTCGAAATCCCGCCGCCGGAACCTGCCTCGGGCGCCTGCTACCTGCGCTTCACGCCGCGCGCGGAAATGGACATCGCGGTCGCCGGCGCCGCCGCTGCGGTGCGGCTCTCCAACGGCGTCATCGCCTGGGCCCGGGTGGCGCTGGCCGCAGTCGCGCCGACGCCTCTTCTGGTGCGCGAGGCCGGCGACTGGCTGGCGGACAAAGCTCCCACCGAGGAAAACATCCGGGAAGCGGCTGAATTGGCCCGCAAGGCGGCAAAGCCCATTACCGACATGCGCGGCACGGCCGAGCAACGGCGCCACCTGGTTGGAGTTCTGACGCGTCGCGCGCTTCAGCAGGCCATCGCCCGCGCACGGGAGGCACAGCCATGACGAGGGAAAAGGTTCGCGTCCAAGCCATCGTCAACGAACAGCCCGTCGAGTTCTTGTGCGAGCCGCGACAGAGCCTGCTCGAGTGCCTGCGCGACATCCTGGGCCTGACCGGGGCCAAGGAAGGTTGCAACGACGGCAACTGCGGCGCCTGCGCGGTGATCATGGACGGGCGCCTGGTGAACTCCTGCCTGGTGCTGGGCGTCGAAGCCCACGGACGCCGCATCACGACGATCGAAGGGCTGGCGCGCGGCGCCGAACTGCATCCCATCCAGCGCGCGTTCCTCGAACAGGGCGCCGTGCAGTGCGGCTTCTGCACGCCCGGCCTCATTTTGGCGACCAAGGTGCTGCTGGATCGTCACCCGGATCCTTCCGAACCGCAAATCCGGCGCTGGCTGGCCAACCATCTTTGCCGCTGCACTGGCTACGACAAGATCGTGCGCGCAGTGCGCAAGGCGGCTGCCGAACTCAGGGAGGTGCGGGCATGAGTGGCGGGACTTATCGAGTGATCGGAACGCGCCCGATTCGTCACGACGGCGCCGACAAGGTCACCGGGCGCGCCCTGTTCGGTGCGGACGTGCGACTGCCCGGGATGGTTTACGGTTACGTCCTGCGCAGCCCGTACGCCCACGCGCGCATCCGCCGTATTGACACCAGCCGCGCAGAGAAACACCCAGGCGTGCTCGCGGTGGTCACCGCCGCCGATCTGCCCACCGGCCCCGATCGGCTCATTGACCTCGTCGAAGGCACGCTGCCCGTGAGCTACGCCCGGGCCAACGTACTGGCGCGAGACAAGGTGCTCTACAAGGGGCACGCCGTGGCCGCGGTCGCCGCTGTCAGCCGGCACGTGGCGGAAGAAGCCGCCCGCCTGATCGAGGTCGAGTACGAGCCGCTGCCTCCCGTGCTCGACGTACTGGAAGCCATGCGCGAGGACGCCCCGCGCGTACTGGAAGACCTTCGCATGCGGGAGTTCGGCGAGCTGACGGACAAGGCGGGCAACATCGGCGAGCATTTCCGCCACGTGCTGGGCGACGTCGAAAAAGGATTTGCCGAGGCCGACGTGATCGTGGAACGCGAGTTCCGCACGGTGATGGTCCATCAGGGATATCTGGAGCCGCAAAGCGCTACCGCCTTGTGGAATCAGGACGGGCGCGTGTACATCTGGACCACCACGCAGGGCGCGTTCTCCGCGCGCGAGGCTACGGCCTGGATTCTCGATCTGCCTGTCTCGCAGGTCCGCGTGACGCCGATGGAGGTGGGCGGCGCGTTCGGCGGCAAGATCCGGGTCTATTTGGAGCCGGTGGCGGCCTTGCTCTCGCGCAAGTGCGGCCGCCCGGTGCAGATCACCATGCCGCGCCGCGACGTCTTCGAAGCCACCGGCCCCACGCCGGGCACGTACATTCGCGTCAAGATGGGCGCCCGGGCGGATGGCCGCATCACAGCCGCTCAGGTGTGGATGGCTTACGAGACAGGCGCCTTCCCTAGCGGCCAGTGCGGCTTCGGAGCGATCTGCATCCTTGCGCCCTACGACATCCCCAACGTTCTCATTGACGGCTACGACGTGGTGGTCAACAAGCCCAGCACCGCTCCCTACCGCGCGCCGGGCGCCACGCAAGCGGCCTTCGCCGCCGAGAGCGTGGTGGACGAGCTGGCCGAGCGGCTGGGCATGGACCCGATCGAGTTCCGGCTGAAAAACGCCGCCCGTGAAGGCTCGCGGAGGGCCGACGGCCTGAAATACCAGCGCATCGGCTGCGTCGAGGTCCTGGAGGCCATGCGCAATCACCCGCACTACCGTGCCCCGCTGGAAGGCCCCAACCGCGGGCGCGGCGTCGCCATGGGCTACTGGTTCAACATCGGCTGGTACTCGAGCTGCACCATTTCGGTGAATCCCGACGGAACGGTGAACCTGGTCGAGGGTTCGGTGGATCTGAGCGGGACGCGCACCACGATCGCCATGCAGGCTGCGGAAGTATTGGGTCTGCGTCCCGAGCAGGTGCACCCGGTCGTGGCCGACACCGATTCCATCGGTCCCACCGCCGTCACGGGCGGCAGCCGGACAACCTACGCCACCGGCTGGGCGGCCTGGGAGGCGGCGAACGACGTGATCCGCCAGATGAAGCAGCGGGCCGCACTGCTCTGGGAAGTGGATCCCGAGGCGGTGTGCTTCGAGCACGGCGTCTTTCGCTCGGGCGATCGCTCGATGACCTTCGCCGAGCTGGCCGAAAGGCTGGAAGAAACCGGCGGCCCCGTGATTGGGCGTGGTACGGTGAATCCCTCGAGCGCGGGCGGCTCTTTCGCAGGCGCTATTGTGGATGTGGAAGTGGATCCCGAAACCGGCAAGGTCACCGTGCTTCGCTTCACGTCCGTGCAGGATGCCGGAACGGCCATCAATCCGACCGCCGTGGAAGGCCAGATGCAGGGCGGCAGCGCGCAAGGCATCGGATGGGCGCTCAACGAAGAGTATTACTGGAGTCCTGAAGGCGCGATGTTGAATTCCAGTCTGCTGGATTACCGGGAGCCGACCGCCCTCGACGTGCCGCCTATCGAGACCGTGATCGTCGAGGTCCCCGAACCCGAGCATCCCTTCGGGGTGCGGGGCGTCGGCGAGGCAAACATCGTGCCGCCGCCTGCCGCGATCGCCAACGCCATTTACCGCGCGATCGGCGTGCGACTGCGGCAGTTGCCTATGAAGCCCTCCGCGGTGTTGGAAGCGATTTGGTCCAAGGAGAGCTGAACGATGCCGCTGGTGTTCATACCGCCGCCGTTACAAGCCCTGACGGGCGGTCGCGCCTCGCTCGAGGTGGAGGGCGCTACCGTGCGCGAGTTGATCGAGAATCTGGAGCGTGCCTGGCCCGGTTTGCGTGAGCGTCTGGTGGAAGGCGATCGCCTCCGGCCTCACATCCGCGTGGCCGTGGACGGGCGCATCAGCACGATGGGCTTGCTCGAGCG
>JAPWUP010000054.1 GCA_028275505.1 Bryobacteraceae bacterium | reverse complement strand
AGGTGGGGCACGCCACGCGCGTACGTGTACTGGATAATCGCGGGCGGCGGATCGGCTATCCCGTCGAGCAAGTGGATCCCGACGCTACCCCGGTGGCGCTGGATACCGCGGGCGACACCGATTTCAGCGCGTACGTCGGCAATCGCTTCGAGGAAGTCAACGGCAAGTGCATAGATCTGGATGGATTTCACGACGGCGAAGTCCGCGGCAATGTGTGCATCAATCGGGGGCCGCGCGAGGCCTATCCGCACGGGCACTTCGGCATCGTACTCAACGACGCCAATCCGGACATGCGCTCGCGCAATATCGTCATGGCAGACAACGTCATCGAGGGCGCGGTGTTCGGCGGGTTGTTCTTGATCGGCGAGGGGCACCGGGTGACAGGCAACCGCTTCCTCCGGGTGAACCTGGCGCGTTGCGAGCCCGCCAAAGCCGGCTGCGTCTACTGGGCGGACCAGCCGGAATTGCTGAGCGCGGGGATCTATCTCGGGCGGGGCGTTTCGCGGCACTCGCCGGCGCGGGCCAATGTCATCTCGGGCAACGTGATCACGGGTTACGGCATGAGCCGGCGCTGCATCGTGGCTGCCCCCGGCGTCCAGCGCGCGGCAAACCGCATCGCGGGCAACCGCTGCGCGGAACAATGACTCAGTAGTTCGTCCACAGGGCCTCGCGGCGCGGTTTTTTCACCGAGTGGCAGTTCTTGGCCGGGGCCTCGTGGCAGCGCCAGTCTTTGTAGAGTTCGTCCAGTAAATCGCAGCGGTAGCCGGAGACCGCGGCCATGCCGCGGATGTTGTGCAGGACGGCGGCCAGCTCGCGATGCTCTTCGTCGCTCATCTCGAAGCCGTAGGCCTTGCTGTCCCCGCGCGCTGAGTGCGGGTAGGGCGGGTCGCAGTAAAACAGCGTGCGCGGGTCGTCGTAGAGCCGGATCACTTCCAGCGCGGGTCGGTTCTCGATCTGCACACGCAGCAGGCGCAGAGCGATGGCGGGCAGATCCTCGATGGCGCCGAGCCAGCGCGAGACCACGCCGGCCATGCCGTTGCGGGTGGTGAGCTTGCAGTTGGCCCAGCGCCCGAGCGATGCGGTTTGCGCCAGACCGGTGCGCGCCTGGCGGGCACGGACGTAGAACAGGCGCGCCCGCTCCAGGTCCGAGAGTTCCGCAGGATTGGCGGTGAGGGCGCGGTAGAATTCCTCGCGCGAGAACGGCGTCAGTCCGATCGCCTCAATGAGTCGTTCCTTTTGATCCCGCAGGACACGGAAAAAGTTGACCACCTCGCCGTCAATGTCGTTGTAGGTTTCAAGCGGGGACGGCTCGCGGTTCAGCAGGACGGCCGCCGAGCCGCCGAACGGCTCCACGTAATGGTGACACGGCGGCAGCAGCGGCAACAGCCAGTTCAGGTGGCTGAACTTGCCGCCGTAGTAGCCGAAGGCGATCAGGCGACGGGGACGCAAGGTTATGATGGGCGACGGGCGCCGGCTCCGCTTCAAGGCCTCCATCTTGCAATCATGCTAGCGCGGCCGCTCCGGATCTGTCGCCGGCTCGGTCCTCACGGATGGCGGAACTGGTCGGCGCGCGGGACGAGATCCAGGTAAACCTTGGCCGGGAGGTCGGTGCGCCAGTGCCCGGAGAACTGCGCCCAGCCCGTCAGTCCGAGGAAGACGATCGCAATGCCTGCGGCCAGCACCCAGGCGGGGACGCGCAGCCGACGGGGCGCGCTCAGCTCCAGCGCACCGGCGACTGGACAGACGGCGATGCATTCCAGGCAACCCGTGCACTCGGCGGAGCGAACTTGAAGCAAACGGTCCACCGGCAGCCAGGCCGGGCACGCCTTGGCGCACTTGGCGCAGTCAATGCAGGTGACGGGATCACGGCGAATGCGCAAAGGACTGAGAAGGGAAACCAGTCCGACCAGCGCCCCGTACGGGCACAGGTAGCGGCACCAGAAGTTTTGCACCAACAGACTCAGGATGACTAGCACGCCCAGCACGATCGCCGCCGTTGCGCTCAGGTAGCGGAAAAAGTTCAGCATCTTGACGTCGGCGATCAGCCCGTAGGGACTTTCCATGAAGGCTTCGATGGCCGCTGCCGACATCCCTCCAATGGCCCACAGGAAAAAGCCGAGCAACAAGTATTTCAGACCGCGCAGGGGAATGTCCACCGCGCGCGGCACAACGAAATTGCGCCCGAAAATTTTCCGGCCCGCACGCCAGAGGTACTCGGAGACAGTTCCAATCGGGCAGAGCCAGCTACAAAAGCTTTTGCGGAACAGCAGCGAGATGAGCAGGAAGGCAGCTAGCAGGACTGCGGCCGCAGGATGGACAGCCGGTATGCGCCCGGTGACGATCCAGGCCTTCAAATTCATGAGACCGGCAATCGGCAGCCAGCCTTCTACCCCTGCGGGACGTGGTACATAGGGCGTCGCCCCGGCGGTTTCCCAATACCGCACGAAGAGGTAAAACTCGGCCCCGATCCAGAGATTCAACAACATGAAGGTCCACTGAAACGTGCGCCGCAGCCACTGGGAGTAGTCGGTTCCCCTGCGGCGGGTTCGCCTGGCGGCTTGCGACTCGCGCTCGCCCGCGGTACGGGGCGTGGATTCCGAGACGGCAGCCATCAACTTCAGCTTACGGAGCGAAGCGGAAGGGTTCCGTGACCGCGGTCACACAGCTTTCAGGGAGTCGGATCCCCTTGCAGTTTCCGGTTGCTGAGATGACGGTAGTAGCCGAGGTCCTCTCCGGTCATCGCCTTGGTGGCGTAGATGATCTGGCCGGTATGCATGGAAAAATGTTCCACCGCGTGATAGATTGCCTCCAACACGGTCACCTGGTAATCTTGCAAGACCGTGGTCTCCAGCAACCGCTCGTGCGGAAGGCCGCGCAGGATACCGGTCACCAGAGTGACGACTTCGCGCAGCCGCGAGGCCAGCTCCTCGCGCGACAAGCCGCCGCGGGCGGCGAACTCGCCGTCGCGATCGCGAACGTCGGGCATCCCTGCGGCCCCGTGACCGATCCATTGCCGGAGGTTGCCGCACAGATGGAGCACCAGGTTGCCCACGGCGTTCTGGTTCTCGCTGCCGCGCTGCCAGATTTGATCCTCGGAGAGACGGCGCAGGCAGTCCTCGATTCGGGCTGCGTATTGCTCCAGCTTGCGGGCAGAAAAATCCAGGAAGGCCGAGGCCAGCGAACTCTCCATGCCGCCAGCATAGCGCGCCCGCGGTAAACTTGGGCTATGCGACTCCAGGCTCTTGCACCCGTTGCGCTCCTGGCAGCGTGGGTTCCCGCGGTTGTGGCGCAGCGCAAGACCGGCAACCCCCTGGATCATTTGCCGCCCAACATCGAGATCCTGACTTACTTCGGCGAGCGGGCCGATATTTCGCCGGACAACCAGCGCGTAGCTTTCATGGCCAAGAGCTTCGGCGACGCGATGGTGATTGATCTCAAGACGCGCATCATCCGGTGCCTGACGTGCAACGTGCCGGGCGCTGCGTTTTTGCGCGTCATGCACCTGGTCACAGGGGATTACCTGCTGATCGGTCCGGAACGCTTCCAGGACGTGCGCATCAGCCGGTCGCGGGACAACGAGCTGTGGTTCCTGAGCAAGCAGCCGGGGTCCAAGCCGATCCGCCTGAACCAGAAGATGAGCGAAGGGGCGGCGGTATCCAAGCGCAGCTTGAAAATCGGTTTCGCCGAGACCAGCGCGCAGTTCCCGGACATGGCGCCCGGATCCTCGCGCCTGGTGGTGGCCGAGCTGGATCTGTCTCCCGCGGGACCGCGCCTGATCAACCGGCGCGTCGTCTTCGAAAGCAAGGACCGGAGCTGTGTGATCGAGGCCCAGGATTTCTACGACAACGACCGGAAAATGATTTTTACCTGTTATGAACCCAACGATGCAGCTTCAGTAATGGGCATAGATCTGGAAACCGGCGAGGTGCGCAATTTCTCGCAGGCGCCGGGCACTTACAACGAGGCGGAAGGAATCTTTCCGGACGGCCAATACACGCTGGTGGAATCCGACCGCCAGGCGCATCAGCAGGGGCGTAAAGGCGGCTTCCGCGAGATAGATCTGTGGAAGCTGAAGCTGGACGGGACGGGCAAGGATTTCGTCCGCCTGACTTACTTCAATGACTACGAAGGTTACAAGGCCTCCAACGGCGTGGTTTCCACCGACGGGCGTTTCATGGCCTTCCAACTGGCGCGCACTGCGGACGAAGCGGGCGTCGGCTACGGCATCCTGCTCTACTGGTTCCGCAAGTAACTCGATCGTCAAGTAACTTAATCGCCGGGCGCCGGGGCAGGGACCCGCACCGCGCGCCGCGCGGCCAGCCACGCCTTAGCATCTTCGACCAGCGAGTAGGCCACCGGGACCAGCAGCAGCGTCAGCAGCAGGCACAGCGTCTGGCCGCCGATGATCGTCACCGCGATGGCCGATCGCTGCGCCGCACCGGCGCCGAAGCCAATAGCGGTGGGGATGAGGCCGGCGACGATCGAGAAGGTGGTCATCAGAATGGGACGTAGCCGGACCCGGTTGGCTTCCAGAATCGCCTCCCGAAGCGGCATGCCGCCCCCGTAAAGACGGTTCATGTAGTCAATCTGGAGGATCCCGTTCTTCTTCACGATGCCGAGCAACAGGAGGACGCCCAGGGCGCTGAACAGGTTTAGCGAACGCCCCGTCGCCAGCAGCGAGATCAAGGCGAACGGGATGGACAAGGGCAGAGCCAGCAGAATGATGAAGGGGTGAATCAGGCTCTCGAACTGCGCGGCGAGCACCATGTACATGAAGATCGAAGCCAGCGCGATGGCCAGGATCATGTTGGTTGTGGTTTCTTCGAGGATCTTGACCTGACCCGAGAAAACCAGGCCGTAGCCGGGCGGCAGGCCCACGCGATCCACCGCGGCCAGCGTGTCTGCGGCTGCCCGGTCGAGGTTATATCCGGGCGCCACGTTGCCGTAAAGGCTGACCGCGAACTGGCGATTGAAGCGATCAATGCGGCTGGGACCCAGCCCTCGCTCGAGCCGCGCCACCGAATCCAGCCGGATCAGGCCCAGCCTGGCCGAGGGCACCAGGATTCGGCTTAGCACCGCAGGATCGTCGCGCTGGCCCGGCATCAGACGCATGGTGACCGGATACTGCTCCGAACCTTCCTTGTAAGTGGAGATCTCGTCATCGCCGGACATGAGCAGGCGCACGGCGCGGGCGATATCGGAAACACGCACGCCCAGATCAGAGGCTCGCGTGCGGTCTATGGCCACCTGGAGCTCGGGACTGTTCAGGTTCAGGTTGACCTTGAGGTCCACTACGGAGGGAACCCTGAGCATTTCCTGGTTGACCTGCTTGGCGAGGGCGAACAGGTTCTCCATGTCGGGGCCGAGCAGCATGGCGCGGATGGGAGCGAACGTTTCGCGGCCCCCGAGGGCGTTGGGGAAGGTGACGCGCGGCCGCGTATAAGCGAAATCGCGGA
Source organism: Bryobacteraceae bacterium (assembly GCA_028275505.1). GTDB lineage: Bacteria > Acidobacteriota > Terriglobia > Bryobacterales > Bryobacteraceae > DTHT01. The sequence goes on along the minus strand of JAPWUP010000054.1, from coordinate 18,226 downwards.
TGGCCTCGCGGATGCGCTGGCCCATCGTCGTGATGTCCTCGCGCTCGCTGGTGGGCTTGAGCAGCACGCCGATTTGCGCCATGGTGACGCGGTCAATGAAACCCGTGCTGGCGGGGATCACCGTGGTGACGCCGGGGATGCGGGCGATGCGGCGCGCCATTTCGCGCGTGACTCGCTCGGTCTCCTCAATCGAGGAGCCTTCCGGCAGTTCAATGGAAACGTAGAGTTCGTTCTGATCCTCCTGCGGCATCCAGTCGCGACCGATCATCCGGTTGAGAACGAAGGTGGAAGCAAAAGTCAGTACCGCCGCGAAAACAATGACCCAGCGGTGATCCAGCGACCAGGCCAGCAGGCGTACATAGTGGCGATCGAAGAACCCGCCCTTATGATGTCCATGCACCGGCGCGGAATCGGCGCGCACGCGCTTCAGGACTCGCGCGCTCAGAGTAGGCGTGAGCGTGAAGGCCACCAGCATGGAGATCATGATGGACGCCGCCATCGTCCAGCCGAATTCGTTCAGGTAGCGCCGCGCGTAGCCGGTCATGAAAGCGATGGGCACGAAAATGATCACCAGCGAAAGCGTGGTGGCCATGACGGCCAGCGAGATTTCTTTCGTGGCGACCACCGCGGCTTGCCGCGCGGGCAGACCTTTCTCCTGAATGTGGCGGTAGATGTTCTCGAGGACGATGATGGCGTCGTCAATGACGATGCCCACGGCCAGGGTCAGGCCCAGCAGCGTCATCGAGTTCAGCGTGAAATTGGCCGCTTTGAGCACCGTGAAGGTGGCGATGATCGAGGTGGGGATAGCGATGGAGGAAATGAGCACGGTGCGCCAGTCGCGGATGAACAGGAACACGATCAGGGAGGCGAAGAGGGCGCCCATGATCAGGTGCTCTTCGAGCGCCTTGACGGAGTTGCGGATGTAAGTGGCCTGTTCGCGGACCACCTGCAGCCGCACGCCGGCCGGCAGCTCGTGCTCAATGGCTTTCAGACGCGCCAGCACCGCATCCACCACTTTGACCGTGTTGGTGCCCGTCTGCCGACGCACATCGAGGATGACGGCCGGCGTCTCGTTCAGGTAAGCGAAACTGCGCTTCTCGCTCATGCCGTCTTCGGCGCGGCCGATGTCACGGATACGGATGGGGGCGCCCGCCACGTTCTTGACGATGATGTCGTTAAACTCGCTGACGTGCTGCACGCGTCCCAGCGTGCGTACGCCTACTTCCGTGGGACCGCGCACGATGCGCCCGCCCGGGGCCTCGATGTTTTCGGCAATCAGGGCGCGTTCCACATCCTGCGGCGTCAGATTGTAGGCGGCCAGCTTGTCCAGGTCGAGGAAGACGTTGATCTGGCGGTAGCGCCCGCCGGAAATGTCCACCCCGGCAACCCCGTCCACCGTCTCCAGCGCACGGCGCAATTGCTTGTCGGCGATTTCGGTGAGCTCGCGAACGCTGCGGTCGCCACTGACCGCAATGGTGGCGATGGGATCCGAATCCGGGTCAGCCTTCTGCACCACCGGCGGCAAAACGTTGGGCGGCAGGCGGCGCACGGCGCCGGCGACCTTTTCGCGCACGTCCTCGGCGGCTTCGCCGATGTCACGCTCGAGCACGAAGGTCACGATGACGGTGGCGCTGCCTTCGGTGACCATGGCGCGCATTTCGTCAATGCCGCTCACCGAGGCGATGGCTTCCTCCAGGGGCATGACGACCTGCGAGACCATCTCTTCCGGGCTGGCGCCAGGCAGGCGAACCCGCACATACACGGTAGCGGGGTCGCTGCGCGGAAACAGACCCACTCCGAGCTGGAAGAAACTGAACACCCCCAGCACGGTGATGAAAAGGATGAGCATGGAAGCGAAGACCGGCCGCTCGACGCAGATCTCCGTGAGCCGCACTTCAAAGCCTCCTGGGCGGGTTAACAGTTTTGGCGAGCCAACCCGCTGGTTGGTTACCCTTTCTCATCGTACAATGGAAAACTGAATGTCCAAGATTGCGTTCTTGTTTCCCGGCCAGGGATCGCAACAGGTGGGCATGGGCCGGAGCCTGGCCGAGACCTTCCCGGTGGCGCGCGCCGTATTCGAAGAAGCTGACGCGGTCCTCGGATTTGCCCTTTCCCGTTTGTGCTTTGAGGGTCCGGAGGAGCAGTTGCGGCTCACCGAGAACACGCAGCCGGCTATCCTCACCGTGTCGGTGGCGGCGTTTCGGGTGCTGGAACAACACGGGTTGCAACCGGATTACGTGCTCGGGCACAGTCTGGGCGAGTACTCGGCCCTGGTTGCGGCCGGGGCCTTGTCGTTTGCGGACGCGGTTCGGCTGGTGCGCAAGCGCGGGCGCTACATGCAGGAAGCGGTGCCGCCGGGGGTGGGCGCCATGGCGGCCTTGATCCGCCTTCCCGATGGCAAGCTGGAGAGCGTGCTGGCTCAGGCGGCGCAGCTGGAAATCGTCACCGCCGCCAATTTCAATGCTCCGGATCAGGTGGTGATTTCCGGACACGCAGGCGCCGTGCAGCGGGCCATGGAGCTGGCGCGGGCGGCAGGCGCCAAGCGCGCCGTGCTGCTGCCGGTGAGCGCTCCCTTCCACTGCCCCCTGATGAAGCCGGCCCAGCAGCGCCTGGCCGTGGATCTGAACGCTACGGCGTTCCAGGACTTGCGCTACCCCCTGATCAACAACTGGCAGGCGCGGGAAGTCCGCACGGGGGAGGAGGCGCGGCAGGGCCTGATCGAGCAGGTGGCGCGCCCCGTTCGCTGGACGCAGTCCGTGCGCTACGTGATCAGCCAGGGAGTGGAACGCTTTGTGGAAGTGGGCCCCGGCAGCGTGCTTTGCGGATTGCTGCGCAGCATTGCGCCGGAGAAATCCTGCTGGCGCTTTGGCGAGGCCAGCCAACTGGAGGAAGTCCGTGCGGCGCTGGCTTAGTGTCGTAACAGCCCTGCTCGCCCTGGCGGCGGGGGCGTGTCGGCGCTCCCCTCCTGCCAACGTGGCGGCCACGGTCAACGATCGCGTCATTACCTATGACGAACTGGAGAAGTTCTATCGCATCCAGTTCCCCACTCCGCCGGAGCAGGCCAGCGAAGAGCAGATCTGGTACCAGAAACTCGAGCTGCTTCGCATTCTCATTGACAACGAGATCATGCTCCAGCGGGCCGAGAAACTGGGCCTGCTGGCGGTGGATGCGGACGTGGACGCCAAGATCAACGAGCTGCGCGCAGGTCTTACCCAGGAAGAGTTCGAAAAGCAGCTCCGCGAGCGCAATCTCACCATGGACGAACTGCGCCGCCAGCTCCGCCGCGATCTCTCCATCCAGAAGTTACTGAACAAAGAAATTACTTCGCATATTTCCATTACCGACAAGGAAGTGGCGCAATTTTACGAGGCCAACAAGGCCAGCTTCAACCGGCCCGAGCCGCAGTACCGCCTGGCCCAGATCCTGGTGACGCCGTACCCGGATCCCAACGTACGCAATCTCAAGAACGACAAGGCCCAGAACGAGCTGGAAGCGCGCAAAAAGATCGAGATGATCGCCGCCCGCTTGCGCGCCGGCGAGGATTTCGCGATGCTGGCCCAGCATTATTCCGAAGATCCGAACAGCGCGGCCAACGGCGGCGAAGTGGGCTATATCCCCGAGTCCGCTTTCGAGAAAGCGGATGCGGAATTGCGCAAGATCGTGCTGTCGCTCAAACCCGGCGAAATTTCTCCCATCATCCGTACGGCGGAGGGTTACCGCATCCTGCGGCTGATCGCCCGGGAACCTGCGGGACAGCGGGATCTCAACGATCCCCGCGTCCAGCAGGACATCCGGGAGACCCTGCTCAACCGCAAGGAACAATTGCTGCGCGCTGCTTATTACGAGGTGGCCCGCAACGAGGCGCGGGTCGTCAACTATCTTGCCAAACGGGTGACGGAAACCAAGGGCAAGATGAAGTAAGTCGAGTTAGTGGCCGGTGGCAGTGCTTTCGGGCTGGTGGGCGCAGCGCGGATCCTCGCCCAGGTAGTCGCCCGTCAGTGCGTAAGCTCGTGAGCGGGAGCCGCCGCAAAGATTCTTGTAGAGGCAGCGCCCGCACTTGCCTCGCAACAGGGACGTGTCCCGGAGGACGTGGAACAGGGGAGAATCGCGGTAAACCTCGGCCAGGGAGTGCCGGCGGACGTTTCCTGCCGACACGGGAAGGAATCCGCTGGGGTAGATCTCGCCGGTGCGCGAGATGAAGACGAAGCCGCGTCCGCTGTTAATGCCGAGCGAGCGGTGCAGCGGGTTATCGTCCTGGCGTTGCGTGCGCCCGTCGCCCTCGGCTTTGCGTCGCTGGGCCACGAAGCGCCGGTAATGCATGGCCTCCGTGGTCTTGATCACGAAAGGTGAGCGTTTGCTGCGCTCGTAAAGGAAAGCGAAGACTTCTTCGTATTCCGCCGCGTTCAGTTCGTCCGAGGTCTGCGCGCGCCCGGTAGGAACCAAGAAAAACACGTCCCACATCTCGGCGCCGCAGCGCTCGACCAGATCTGCCATCTCATCGAGCCTGCGCCAGTTGTGGCGGCTTACGGTCGTGTTGATCTGCGTGGACAGACCCACCCGGCGTGCCGTGTCCAGTGCGAACATGGCGCGAGCGAACGAGCCGGGCACCCGCCGGAAGCCGTCGTGGCTCTCCGCATCCGGTCCATCCACGCTGATCGAGATGCGGGCCACGCCGCAGGCGCGGAAGCGTTCGATGGCCTGGGCCGTGAGCAGCGGCGTGGGGCTGGGCGAGACCGTGGTGCGCAGGCCCAGTTTCACGCTGTACTCGAGCAAGTCGAACAAGTCGGGCCGCTTGAGCGGATCGCCCCCGGTGAAAATCATGAGGGGATCGCCGAACTGCCGCACCTGTTCGAGCAGGCGGAATCCCTCTTCGGTATCAAGTTCCAAGGGGTGTCGCAAAGGATCGGCCGAGGCCCGGCAGTGCACGCAGGCCAGATCGCAAGCCCGCGTAACCTCCCAGATCACGAGCCACGGAGCCTGGCTGAAATCCATCACGGCGCTTCGCCTCCCAGGAGCTGTGCCTCGTCGCCAGCCCTTTCCTTCATTGTCCGTGATCGGGGGCGGTCTTACAACTGTGGCCGACGCTGCGCGCGCCCCGGCGCGGGGCCGTCCCGGTCAGGAGGCGCTCCAGCCAGCTCACGTCGCGTTCGAACCGTTCCAGTGCGAAGCGGGCGAGCTGTTCGTAGGCGCGGGCCAGCGCCGGATCCAGGCGGCGCAGCGCGTCCAGCTGGCGGGCGGTTTCCCGCTCGTCGGCCTCGGCAAGCACGCCGCTCCAGGCCTTGCGTCCCCCGTGGAGGTAGGCGCGCAAGGCGCGCTCGAGCAACTGTTCAAGAAGCGAGTTGGAGCCGGCCGCAGCCATGCCAGTCGCGCGGAGGCAACGGCTGGTGGCCTCGGCGACAGGCAGCAGGAAGCTGCTGAAGGTGAGTGCCGCCCGGTACACGGCTTTCGTGCCACAGGGAATTTCGAAGATCTGGGCGGCGCTATGGCCGAGGAGGTTGCGCGCTTCGCGCACCGCCTTCCGGTCTCCCTCCACCACGAACCGCTGGTTCAAGCCGGGTATGGGATTCACGGAGGCGGCCGCGGCGCCGCGAGCCACCAGGGGCGCCAGCATGGTGCAATCTTCGCTGCTCTCGCAGAGCAGGACAAACTTGCCCTTCCAGTCTGGCACGCCGTCTGCAAGGCCCTCCACCACTTGCCCGAGCATGCCGTCGGGAACCGCGATCAGCAGCAGGTGCGCTTCCTCCAGCTCCTCGTAGCGCTCGACGGGATGACCGGCTCGCAGCGCGTTCACCAGCCGGCTGGACAGCCGGTACGTGGGCGCCAGCACGGGCCCCAGGCGTTCGGGCAAGGCCGGTAGCCGGGCGACGAAGGAGCGACTCAGGTAACCGGCGCCCACCAGGCCGATCAGGGCGGGTTTCATGGCCGCCTCACTCGCTGGGCGTCAAGGCCGGCTCCAGAACCAGACGCGCTTTCAGCTCCTTGATGCGGTCGCGCAACTCGGCCGCTTTTTCGAACTCGAATTTGCGCGCGGCTTCCCTCATGCGGGTCTCCAATTCCTGGATCGTGCGTTCGATTTCTTCCGGAGTCATCTCGGCCTCGGGAATGTCCGGCTCCTTGGGCACCGTGACATAGTCGGCCTCCGCGATGGCTACCAGGCTCATGTCAATGGGCTTGATGATGGACTGTGGCGTGATGTTGTGCTCCAGGTTGTACTGCATCTGGATCCGGCGGCGCCGGTTCGTTTCCTCGATCGCCGTGCGCATGCTTTCGGTGATCGTGTCGGCGTACAGGATCGCCTTGCCGTTCACGTGACGGGCAGCGCGTCCGATGGTCTGGATCAGAGCGCCGCTGGAGCGCAGGAAGCCTTCCTTGTCCGCATCAAGGATGGCCACCAGAGAGACCTCGGGAAGGTCGAGACCTTCGCGCAAGAGGTTGACGCCGATCAATACGTCGTATTCGCCGCGTCGGAGATCGCGCAAGAGTTTGACGCGTTCCAGGGTTTCGATCTCCGAATGCAGATAGCGGCAACGCACGCCGACTTCCGTATAGTATTCGGCCAGGTCCTCAGCCATGCGCTTGGTCAGGGTCGTGACGAGTACGCGCTCGTTGCGTTCGGCGCGCAGCCGGATCTCGTGGAGCAGGTCGTCCACCTGGCCCTTGCTGGGACGGACCTCGACTTCAGGGTCCAGCAGACCGGTGGGCCGGATGATCTGCTCCACCACGACGCCGCCCGATTTCGTTAGTTCGTACGGGCCCGGCGTGGCCGAGACGTAAATCACCTGGTTGACCCGGTTCTCGAACTCTTCGAAAGTGAGGGGCCGGTTGTCCAGCGCGCTGGGCAGTCGGAAGCCGTACTCCACGAGAGTTTCCTTGCGCGAGCGATCGCCGTGATACATCCCGTGGAGCTGGGGGATGGTCTGGTGGCTTTCGTCAATGAACACCAGCGCGTCCTGGGGCAGGTAATCGAGCAGGGTGGGAGGCGGTTCGCCGGGCAGTCGGCCGGAAAAGTGGCGCGAGTAGTTTTCGATGCCGTGGCAGTAACCGATCTGGCGGATCATTTCCAGGTCGAACATGGTGCGCTGCCACAGCCTCTGAGCTTCGACCAGCTTGCCCTGCTTGATGAGCTCCCCGTGCCACCACTTGAGTTCTTCCTCGATGGAAGCCAGGGCCTGCTCCCTGGTCTGGGCGCTCATGACGTAGTGGGATTTCGGGTAAATCGGCAGCCTGACGTAAGTCTCCAGCACGCGGCCGTCGAGGGGATCAATTTTGGCGAGATTTTCGATTTCGTCGCCCCAGAGCTCGATGCGATAGGCGTAATCCTCGTAAGTCGGGAAAACCTCGATGACGTCGCCGCGGACCCGGAAGTAACCGCGACGGAAGTCCTCGTCGTTCCGCTCGTAGAGGATCTCGACCAGCCGCCGCAGGATCTGCTCGCGCGTAATTTTCTGTCCCTTTTCAAGCATGAGAAGCATGCCGTAATAGGCCTCAGGCGAGCCGAGACCGTAGATGCAGCTCACGCTGGCCACGATGATGCAGTCCCTGCGCTCGAAAAGGGAACGGGTCGCCGAAAGACGCAGTTTGTCGAGTTCGTCGTTGATGGTGGCTTCTTTTTCGATGTAGGTGTCGGTGGCCGGGATATAGGCTTCTGGCTGATAGTAATCGTAGTAACTTACGAAGTATTCGACCGCGTTGTAGGGGAAGAAAGTCTTGAATTCGTGGTAAAGCTGGGCCGCCAGCGTCTTGTTGTGGGCCAGCACGAGCGCGGGGCGATTGACGCGCTCGATGACCTTGGCCATGGTGAAGGTCTTGCCCGAGCCGGTGACTCCGAGCAGGACTTGGTGCGGCTCGCCGGCGAGCACACCCCGGACGAGCTGGTCAATGGCCTGCTGCTGGTCGCCACGCGGCTGGTAGTTGACAGCGAGCCGGAAGCCCATCTCTGGCAACCAGTATAGCGGCCTGGGCGAGCCGGGAAGGGGGGTCTTGACAGTGCCGGCAGGAGGCCGTTAAATTGAAATTAGAACACGTCAGCGCGCCTGTAGCTCAGCTGGATAGAGCGTCTGGCTACGAACCAGAAGGTCGGGAGTTCGAGTCTCTCCAGGCGCGCCATTCGAATCAGCGATTCACGGCTCACCAAGGGCGTTCGCCCAAGCGGCTGACAGCCACCGGCGGTAAAACTTGGTCCATCTTCGCCACAAGTTTCCCCTTCGTCTCATCCTGCAGACGGGCGTAGGTCCGCATAGTGAACGAGACCTGACTGTATCTCAGAAGGTCGGGCACATAACTGCACCTCCGGCGGCAACTCCGGCGCCGCCGACGCCGCTTTTGGGGGTGCCGTGCTACTCCCCGAAGTCGGCCTTGATGCCCGCCTCCCTCAGCCGGCCTTCCACCTCGCTCTTCAACCACTGCGGATCGTAGCCTGCGGCGCGGGTTGCCTCCACCCGGATAAGAACCTTGCCGCCGTCGGATTCGTCGGCCAGGTCTCCGATGGCCTCGAAGGCCTTGTAGACCTGGGCCCTCGTGCCCTCAAAGGTCAGGGTTAGGCGTGTCTTCGCACCGGGTGGCGGAGTTTGTTTCCGCGGAGTGATCTCAGTTTCGGGCTGGGGTCCCACACCCGGCGTCGCAGTGCCGGCTTGCACCGTTTGCGCTGGGGCCGCCTGCGGAATCGCCGTGGGCATCATCAGGAAGCCATCTTCCAGATCAATCTCATCCTCGGCAATGGCCCTCTTGTAAACCACTTTGTCCAGGCTGACCTGGAACTTGCCATCTGCCCCCAAGACAGGCGCGCCTCCGCCTGTGTAACCGAAAACGCCCTCCTGCACCCCGCGCACGATGGCCTTTCGCACTACCTCCGCCGACTCCAGCCGCGGTGGCGCCAGGTCGCGGAAGAATGACTCGACCACCTCGGCCACGCGAATCCCCAGCGTCGGCGGATCGCCCTGACCCAGGCGAACGCGGTCCACGATCTTGGCGGGCGCAAGTGAACCGTGCAAGCGCGGAATGCCTGCGCGGGTCAGCAGCTCAAGGATCCGTTCGTGAACGCCCGTGGCTTGCAAAGGCCGCCCTCCGCGTTCCACTTTCTCGATGCCGATTTCGCCATCCTCCACCCGGGGCAGCCATACAGCCTGATAGAGCTCCCGGAAAGAAGACTCCGCGGCCACTTCCTCCGTCCGCTTCCTTTCCCTGAGTTGCTCCAGTTGTTCCCTGCTCAGGCGGTGCTGGTGTTTGCGTTCCTCCACACGCTCAATGGCCAGCAGGTAGCGGACCGCGCGCCGCAGTGCCTGCACCTGTTTCTTTTCCGGAATCGCCAGTCCCAGGCCGTTGCGGTAGCGTCGGGGGCGGTCGCCATACCTGGTCAGCAGCTCCTTCGCGAATCTCTCCTGCTCTTGCGTGGGCATGAGCGCGAACTCGAGCGGCAGATAGGCCACCAAGAAGCGCGGCTCGCCGTCCGGGATGTCCCGGCTGTTTTCCGGCCAGACGATGGCGCTAGGATGCCCCGCCAGCCGTTTCTCCAGCATTTCCTTGATGCGGCTGCGGACCGGCCCTCTTTCGCCCGCCTGCATCTCCTCGTGGGCAATCGTCTGCTCGGCATCTTCGATGAGCTTGGTGACGTTGGGATCCTTCTTGAAGCAGTACCGAACCCCGTCGTAATGCAAGTAGAGGCAATGGCTGCGCAGCTCAGCCAGCACGCTCGTGGCCGTGATGTGGTCCAGCTCAGGCCCCACGCAAGCCGCCAGCAGTTCGTTCTCGGTGACGCCGGGCGGCAGAGTTTCGCCCTCCCCGGCGCCTTGCCGACTCAAGCCCCCGAACGAATACAGCAGGATCGCCGTCGCCAGGCGCGTCGCCGGCCGCACACTCGCCAGCGCAGGCGCTTGGGCCGCAAAGTACTCGTCAATGCGCCTGGCCCGGGCGTTAGGGCCTTCAATATCAGCCGTGATCACCGGGTCATAGTCATTCTGCGCCCCCAGCTCCTTGAGCAACTTGATCCGTACCTCCACATCCCTCAGCGGCACGTCGCCCGGACCGAGCAGCGGGGCTGCGCCCCCTCTTTTCTTGAGGGAGTGCATCGCAGAGGCCAGGAAGCGCAGGGCGCCGCGCGTCCGCTGGAACGCGTCCACCGCGGTCCAACGCTCCCGCATGAGGTCTATGAGTGCCGGGTGGAACGGATAGGCAGCGCGCAGCCGCTCGCGCAGGACTCGACCTTCCTCCTGGGTTTGCAACTTCTCGGCGCTAGTTTCTGCGCGCGACCATTTCATCCCGGTAATGACTTCTTCGTACGCTGTCGCCACCTGGTCGGCGACGGCAGGGTCAGGCGGCTGGGCCAGCAAACGCCGCTGGAGCACGGGCAGGATCTCATCGCCCGAGACCGGCTCCCGAAGCTGGTCCACGCGGGCCGCCAGCTTGTCAATTTCGGCGAGCAACGCCACGTTGCCCAACGCCTCCCGTGCGCTCCAGGTCAACGAGTACACCAGCGCGCTGCGCTGACAGCCGGCAACCTCCACCGTCAGGTTTTGGAAGAAATCCTTGGCTTGCCGTTGAAGCGTCGAGTCGAGCACGCTCACCGCCGCCGCCCGCTCCATGTACTTGAGCACTTCGTCCAGCAGGATCAGCACCGGCCGCCCGCTGGCGCCCTCGGTGAGCAGGCGCCGGATCAACTCGCCGCCAGGAGCCACGCGGTCCTGGTCGTGTCCGGCGACCAGCGGAAAGGCCCTCTCCGGATCAATCTGCCACGCCAGCCAGCCCCACATGGTCCGGATCGTCCGGCCATCCGCCAGCGTCTTGCCGTCGCGAGCGTCGAACTTTTCCCCATCGAACACCGCAACAGCCACCTCACCGGGCCGGGCGAAATCCTTGGCTTCGGGAATCAGATCCAAAGCCCGAGGACTCCGAGCTGCGTGCAGCAAGGCCGCTAAGGTGTGCGACTTGCCGCCGCCGAAGGGGGTGCGCAGCTTGAGAACCCGGTTATACCCGGGCTTGCCGGCCAGCGAAGCCAGGACCTCCTCCAGCAGCTTGCGCAGATCGGCAGTCAAATAAGTCGCGCGGAAAAAGGCTTCGGGATCACGGTAGACCGGCGGAACGTTCGGGTCGCCTTCTGCAATTGCGCCCAGGTCAATGGCGAACGTCGCCTCGGTCAGAGCTCCTGATTCCACATCCGGGTTCAGCTTGACCAGCTCGGTCCAGGGACGCAGCTTGGTTATGCTCATTTTTCACCTCCCAGCGCTTGTCGGATCGTCGCCTTCGCCCAATCCACAACCTCTCGCGCAATGCGCAACGCCTCTTGGAGCTCCGAGTCGCTGACCGGCGCCCACGGCCCGGGATATCGCGCTTCCACGGCGTACGGGGTCAAGACCCCCGCCTCGCGAACCCCTGCCCGCAGGGGGATTCCGTTCCTCTCGGCCAATGCCAGCAGATGCTCTATGTTGTGCGTGTGGGGGAAAGCAACGTTGCGAAGCACAAAAACAGCCTTGATCGCTTTTTCCGCCGCTTGCTGCGCGTGAAAACAGCCTTGTTCACGCCGTACCAAAGGGTCCGCGGCCGCCACTTCGGCCAGCCGCAGATCGCTCTCGGCAAATTCGAGCCATTGTAAGGGTGAGCCTGGCGTTGGCGCTGAGGTTTCAGGATTCATAAACGATTTTGCCGGTAGTCCATGCTTCTCTGTATATCAGCCCGGGCGCGTCCTTGAATGCCTCCCAGTGCGACTCTGGCACGACCAGAATATCCATGGGCATCAACAGATCCCGTAAGGCGCGCTGCAGGCGCACGCTTTCCTTTCGCGCATCCTTCACAGTGTCCGGCACGACCACTAAGATATCCACGTCGCTGTGAACATTCGTCTGCCCACGCACGTAAGATCCGAAAAGGATGATCTTGCGAGGGTGCACCAGCTCGATAATTCGCTGGATTGCCGCCTGGACCTTCTCAGCGGTTACCGCCCAGGGCGGATCCGTGGCTTCGATCGTCATATCCTTAGCTCGCCCTCTACCGAATCAAATAGCGTCTGCCCTCGGCTCTCGATCAACGCGCGCCAGTTGGCCAGCAGCTTCTTGAGCGCGGCCGATTCGGCGCTGGTCGTCTTCGCCGCCGGTGCGCCCTCCTGGTCGCTGCCTTCGAGCGCCGTACCCGCTAGGGTCTGCGCTACCAGGCGGAGCTGTTCCCGGTTCGGGCGGGTTTCTTCCAGGAAGCGGTTCAGCCTGCGAGGTTCATTTTCCAGCAACCAGAGCACGCGATGCAGCGTGTCAATCAGCGGGACCGCCCTGCCATCGTCGCGCGGCTGTCCAAGCTTTTCGTCCTTGCCGCGTTCGGTGAAATCGCGCAGCCTGTATTTGCCTTTCTTTTTCTCGACCAGCGCCCGGGCGCCAGTGGAAAGTCCGTTGGGACCGTCCAGCTCTACGTGCTGTCCGTAAGTGAAGACGATGGCCTCGCCCGCGTCCATCTCCGCCGTGCCGTAAGTGTAGCGCCACAGCACATAGAAGCGCGTGGGACCGTCCACCGCGGAGACGCCCGTGCCCGCCACGCGAAAGATTTTCTCGAGCAGCGTTTCGAGCACGACCCCTTCGACTTCGGCCAGGAATTTCTCAGCCGGCACTTCCTCGCCGTTGGCGTATTCGACGCGGGCAAAGCGGGTAAAGGCGCGCAGGCCGGCGCCGACGGCGGCGATGATCAGATCGGCGCCGCTGATCCCTTTCTCCCAGAGGGACTCTACCCGCTCGCGAACGATTTCCTCGAGCTCGGGGCGGACTTGGTCTTCGTAGGAGCCGGTGGCGGCACCCTCGCGCTTGCGGGCCACGAGGAAGATGCTGGAGGCCAGAGCGGCGGAGTCCATGGCAACGAGGCGCGACTTCATTTCGGTGTCGAGGGGCCAGGCCTCAGTCACCGTAAAGCCCGCCTGGCGCAAGGCATCCACGAGGGTCGCCCAGCCCAGCGTTGTCTTGTGAGCGTAAACGACCACCATCGGTCCGCCGGGCTTCAGCACGCGGTGCGCCTCGCGGAAGGCTTGCGCCATCATCTCCTCGTAGCATTGGCGGGCACGATCCATGTCGCCCCCGTGCCTAGAAGAGAGCGCAGTGATCTCGGCTTTCTTCGCTGCCAAGTCTGATAACAAGTGGTCCGGATGCAGAGCGCCTATCGTGCGCTTGAGCCAAACGCGAAAGAAGTCAGAGATGTCGGCGTAAGGCACGTTGTCGTAATAGGGCGGGTCAGTGATGACCGCGTCGAAGAAGCCATCCGGCCAGGGCAGCGCAGTCGCCGAGCCGCGGGCGACAGCCGCGGGTTGGCCAGAAGCGGCTTGCGCTTCAACGACGCCGACGATCCAATCCAAAGCGCCTTCGGGCGAGCCAGATGCATCCCCAAAAGGCGCAAGCTCGGCGAAGTCCCACACCATAGGGAGAGCTTGGCGGCCGAAGGTGTGGGCAACTTTCTCACCTGTGCTGTGCCATTGGCACAAACTCGAGTTGTAATCGGCTTGCCGGTTCACAAGAACGCCTAGATACGCCGCCACGGCCTTATATCGCTCCGGATCCACCGACACGCTGGCAGCCTGCCCGATGAATTCCCTCCCCGCCGCAGCGAAGCTCAGCAAGCAAAGCATCTGGCGACCCCCAAAAAGATCGCCGAAGACTCGAATGCCATATCGTGTGACAGCGGACAACCCTCGCGCGTTTGGGGAAGGCCGGAGAGGACTAATCGGTTCCCCCGGCACCGTCAGCCCCGTGCGCTGGCAGAGCGCCTCAATGCGCTTGCGGATTGCTTCGTCATCCGGCGCAAACTCCAGGTAATCGTCGGCGGCCAGATACACTTTTCCTTGCCGTCCGGGGCGGGTACAGACAATCGCCATCATCTGCTGGCCCATCCGCCCGGCGCGCCCTTCCGCCTTTACGTAATCGCTGTCCGCCACCGTGCCGCAAAACGGGCAGGTCGCGTTGCCTGCTTTGGAAAAAGCCGCGGGGTCGAAGCCGAGGCCTTCCTCCGTCCGAGACTCGACGACCTCGAAGCGAACGCGCTTTGCTCCCTTCGGCGCGATCATCCTGAGCGCCACGTAGCGGCCCGGCTTCTTGCACAGCCAGGTCTGGCGCACCAGCGGCACCGTCGCTCCGCACGACGGGTTCTTGCAGCGCACCGTCCGCGTCCAGAGGTAAGCCACCGGAACCAGGAACCCAGGCGGGACTTCGCTATCCTTTGCGGTCGGCCAGAAGGAGCTCTGCGTTTCGGCACGGCGGCGCTTGTATTCGGGGTCGGGAATCAGCGGGTACAGGTCGCCGATCTCGTCCTTCACCTTTTTGATGACCCACTCACCCCAGTAGCGCACCTCGTTGGCCAGCCCGCCCCAGGTGGTCTCGCCCCGCGCGTTTCTCGGACCTGTCATGCCGCGGGCATTCGGGTCCGGCTTGCCGTACTTCTGCGGATAGACCAGGGTGCAGAGCAGGATGATATAAGCCACGGGGTTCAGGTCCATGGCGTAAGCTTCGCAGCCTAGCCGGAGCGCTTCCAGCGGGATCGAGCCGCCGCCGGCGAACATGTCCAGGACCTTGGGTCGTGGCGCCCGTCCAGCTTCGATGTCTTCCACCGTGACCCGCCGGCCTGTCTCGCGAGTCAGCCGCTCCGCATGGGCTTCGAGGATGTCCCGCTGCGCTTCCCGGATAGCCCTTGAATCACCGGGATATGTGTACAGACCCCGGAAAAACTCGCCCACGTCAGCCCGCTCGAGGCTGGCCCTGTTCTCGTCTGGTCCGTTTTCGGCGAGGAATCGGGATGCGGGCACGAGCGCCCCGTACACGGCGGCCCGGCACGCCACCAACGGCCGCCGCGCCCACCACAAGTGCAGCGTCGAGATATGCCCCTTGCGGATGGATTTCTCCCGCGATGCCTGCGCGCTGATCAGCTGGATGGGCAAAAAGTCCTCAATCAGCCTGCGGTCGTCCGTCATTTCACACCCTCAATGTAGCGTTCGACGGCTGGCAAGAACTCTCGGGCCTCCTCGGTCACGCCGCCACTGCCCCCAGCGCCTGTGAGGAGAAGTCCGTGCTCGTAGTCAACCTGGACTGAGCGGAGAAACTGCACCCCCTCCGTCAGAAACTTGCGGAACCAAGTGCCGACGGGAAAGCGTTCTTCGTCTTCGGGAAGACTGGCCAGGGCCGACTTATCGGGCGGGACCCGCAAAGGGCTGCTCCAGCCAGAGGTTTCCGAGTGGAAGCTCACTCTCTCGGGCTCGTCACCGCGCCCGACGATCTTCTTCCACCCAGCTGGTGCTCGCTTCCTTGGCGCCACTACGATGCTCGGCCCAGGGGGCGGCGGCGGTTCGGGAAACAACCGCTGCTGAACCGCTTTCGGGGGTGGCTCCTTGGGCCGCAGCCAGAGGTTTTCCGAAACCACGCGGAGGGGACCGGCGACGCTAACCGCAATCTCGTAACGGCAGATCTCGGCATTTCCGTTTTTCAGCCGCGCGCGCCGGTCGGGCGGGATCAGGGCTTCGACCGCCAGCTCGAATGTATCGCCCTCGCGCATCCAGGTCAGTTGCTTTGCGTCGCGGGCCCGGTGAGGGATTCCCCGTCCGGGGTCGCCCTCTACCGCCGCGATAATGCCCGCGCGCACAAAGTCTCCCAGAAAAGCAGGAATGTCCAGGAAGGTCGTTTTCCCGCTGGCGTTCGGCCCGACGAGCACGTGGAAGTTGCCCAAAGGCAGCGAAACGTAGCGCAGGGAACGGTATCGCAGCGCCTCGACGCGGACAAACCCCACGTTGGCCGGCGTTGGTGCGATGGCGTTCATAAAGCGCCCTTGCCATGCATTTGAGCTGCCTCGTTCACTGCTTCCGCCGGAATCTCGTAGAACCGCGCGGCCACGATCTCCCGTTTGGCGTGGTCCAGACGTGCCGCCGGATTCTGGATGCGCACCAGCTCGGGAGACTCGCCCAGCGGGTCCCAGACCACATATAACCAATAGGTCTCGCCCAGTTGTTGCGCCTTGTACCATTCGTGGGTGGTCAACCGCACTGCCTGCCCTCGCCGGCGTCCTTTGACCTCAATCCTCTTGACGGTCACTTCACCCGTAGCTTCGTCGGCGATGCGATGGGCGCGAATGTCGAAACCCAACTTCAGGTGTCCCACCCGCTCGATGCGCTCGCGTGGGAACCCCTCGGCGACAAGCGCCTCGACCACGAAGTTCTCGGCTGCCAGCTCGCTGGCGCGGCGCGCTTCGGGATCCGCTTCTTCGGCCAACTCGGCAAGCTGAGCAGCGGGATCCACGTCGGGAGTCAACACGATCGCCGTTCCCAGGTACCGGACCGGGCCTGGCCGTGCGATTTGCAAGCGGGTGAGCCCATCGAGGCGCTCTTGCCGAGTGCGCTCGAGCTCCTCGACGTACTTCCTGGCCTCGTCCGCGGCGAGCTTGAATTCGGGTTGGCTGACGGCCTGCGCCGCCAACTGCATCGCCCGCTCCTGGGCCCGGGCAATGCGCGCCCGGAACGATTTCTCCAGGTAATCGCGGCAGATTTGCGCAAAACGCTGGCGCTCCTTATAGCAGCGTGCGCGGCACTGGACCTGGTAGGTCCTCTTCAGATAGTCGCTGGCCGCCTGGACGTCCATCGGTTGGATCTGGCTTGGAGGCGAGGGGTGATCGGCCAGAGTATGCAAGACATCGGCGGGGATCACCTCATACTGGCCTTGTTCTTCGCGCACGGCGACGAGCTCGCCGTACAACGGGATCTCGCGGCCCTGCGTATCCTTGCCCAAGATCGAAATCTCAAAGAAGTGGATGCGATAGGGGCCCTGAGACAGCGGGTCAATGAAGAAACTCGCGCCGCCGAGAAGGCTGGCCAGGCGCTGGTTGAGCTTCTCGTCCACGGCCGCGTAGAGTGCGTGACCGGGTCCCATGAGCACCGCGTCCAGGTGCGCGTCCTGCTCGAGGTGTTCCTTGCGGAAGGTTACCTTGCGATAGCTCGATTCGGCCTTACCGAATTTCTGGACGGAGGCCAGTTTTTCTGACCGCAGCTCTGCCGGCACGTAATCAATCCGCCAGAGACCGTCGGCCCGCGGCTCAACTCGCAGTCCGACTTCGCGAGCGGCGGCCAAAAAGTGTGCTTCCACGAAGCGGGGCATCAAACGCCGTTCTTCCACCTCGAGATTGCGCCGCTGGAAGGCACTGAAATCTACGTGGCTGAGCGCCAGAGCAATGCCGGTGGCTTCTTCGTACTCTTTGAGCTTTGCCGGGTCAATGCGGTCAATCTGGTCCAGATACTCATCGAGGCGGCGGGGATCATAAGCGGCCTGACGGAGCATCTCAGGCAGGTTGACGTCATTGAGCGACAGGACTTCCCCAATGACATCGAAGACCCGGCCCTCCAGAGCGTCCTTCATCTGATCCAGCTTTTCGAGCAGGCGATGGAGGATCCTGCCCTCCACTACCGGCTCGCCGTCCTCGGATTGCGTGGCCACGAAGTTGAACACGTAGACATCGCGCTCCTGGCCGATCCGGTGGATGCGACCCAACCGCTGCTCCAGACGAGTCGGGTTCCAGGGCATGTCGTAGTTGATCATCAAGTGGCAGAACTGGAGGTTGATTCCCTCGCCGGCGGCTTCGGTGGCTACGCAGATCTGGGCCTGGGTGCGGAAGACTTCCTGGGCGCGCTTGCGCTCGTGAGGGTTCATGGCCCCGTGAATTTCGCACGTGGTATACCCCCAGCGCTCCAGGTGCTCCCGCAGATAGGTGAGCGTCTCGCGGTGCTCGGTGAAGATAATAAGCTTGCCTCGACCGTCCCGCAGCTCCTGAAATTCCGCCTCAGCCAGGCATTTCTTGAGCGCCGCCAGCTTGGAATCCCGCGCGTTCTCGCGCACTCGCCGTGCCTGTTCAACCAACTGCTTCAGCGCCGCGATCTCGGCGCGCAATTGATCCAGCTCGACGGCCCCGGTGTACTCGTCCGTGAGCTGGTCGCGGACTGCCTCGTCCAGATCATCTTCCTCGGCCTCGTTGTCGGGCAAGCGCCCCTGGAGCATCTGAATCCGCTTGAGGCGCTGTGCGGGGGGTAGATGCTCCAGCTCCTCGAGCAGTTCTTCTTGTTTCTTCAAGCGCCGCTTCAAAGACTCGTGGATGGCGCAGGTGGAGCTGACCAGCCGGCGCTGCAGGACCGTTCGGGTCAGCGCCGCGGACGAACGCCGCTGGCCGGTCTGCTGCGGAATGAACTGGTTGATGTAGCCGGTGACGTTCTTGTAGAGTTCATATTCGTCGCGATTGAGCTCGA
>JAPWUP010000197.1 GCA_028275505.1 Bryobacteraceae bacterium | reverse complement strand
CCGGAGGCGTGTTCCACGCGGGCATCCGTGCGGGCGCTGCCGGGGCGGAACCAGTCCTGCTGCAAGCTGCGCGCGGATTCGAGGCAGGAGAGCTTGAGGCGGAAGGGTTCTTCCAGGGCCTCGACTTCGAGCGCCGCGGTCACCCACCCCCGGGCGGGCAGCTCCGTGGAGCTGAGACTCACGCCGATGTCATCGCCGTAGGAAATCTTGACGCCGCTGACCTTGGGTCTGGGTCCGACGACGAGCAGCGCCTGGTCGGCGCGAAGCGGTTGGTGGAGGCCTTGCACGTAGAGCTCGAGGGGCAGACGCTGGCCGCGCCGGACGGCCTGGTTGAGCCGCAAGCGAGCGCGTCGGACGTCGTCCGTTCCGGCTTCGAGAACGATGGTGGCGCCGGGGCTGCGGATGTCCGTGAGGCGTTGCAAGCCCCGCCCGCGCAACTCGAATTCATACCAATCCTCGCCGGCAGGCACGCGCAACGGCAGGCCATCCAGCCGTGGGTGAGGCGGATGGACGCGGACGGGGATCTCTGCCCGCCCGTCACCGCTCTGCGTGAGGACCAGCAGGTAGTCTCCGGCGCGTAGCCGGTTGGTGTCCACTTTCAGTTTGAGGGTGGGCTGCGGTCCGGAGCGTGGTCCGCGAGGGAGCGCGAATTCGAGTGGCTGGACTGCGTCCGCGCCTGCCGGTCGCAGGCCAACCCTTTCGACGAATTGAAAGTCTGTGCCTTGGAGAATGATTTCGACCAGGCCGTTACCCTCGGCGAGGGCATCCTGGGAATCGGCCGTCAGGCGCGCCTGCTCCAGCCGGGGCAACGGGTGCACGTGGATCTCGCCGTTCACTTCCACGAGTTGCCAGTCCCAGTCGGCGGCGAGGCGATAAGTGCCCGGGGCGATGCCGGCGGCGGGCTCCAGGATCAGGCGTCCCTCGCCTTCGGGCGTCACCTGGGCGGGCCAAGAGCCGGAGGCGGAAGTCAGGCGCCAGGCGCGCAGTCGCGAAACGAGTTTCCAGTCGCCTTCCCATGAAACATGAATGACCGATTTTGTTCCCACGGGCAGGTGTGCTGGTTCTTTGAGAGCGAGCCGGGGCGGGGAGGCATTCGAGAGGCGGTAGGCCCACAAATAGGCCATCCGGGTGCGAGACTTTGTCGTGTCACGACGTGCGCAGAGCCGTATCGCGTCCGGCGCGACCTGTTGTGCGAGCGCCGAGCGGAAGTCAGTTCCGGGGAACAGGAGGGTTTTCAGGTTGTAGGCCAGTCCTGCAGAGCCTGCGGCAAGCCCGAACGCGTCGCCCAAAAACAGGCCAGCGACGGCGGCTGCCAGGCCCGCGGATCGCTCGACGCGCGCGGCGGGTTGAGGCGCCAGGGGATCGTAAGCAGCCAGCGCCGGATTCAGGGCCCTCAGCAGGAGCATGGCCTGCTGTTCGGTGGGGGCATTGCGATCCCACTTGCCGACGGAAGTGCCGGTTCGCTGGGCGAAGCCCGCGAGTGCGGCCTCGAGAGTTTTACCTGTGGTCGCGCCGGGATCCACCTCGGCCAAGGCGCTGATGAGAGCCTCGATCATGGCGGTCTGCTCGGCATATTGGGCAAGCTGCGTGATCAGTTCCTCATCTTTGGCGAGCAGCGAGCGTACGCGTCCCGCGTCCAGGCCCTGCGGACCGAAAACGAAGGCCACGACCGAGACGCGACAGGGGACGCGCCACTCCGTGCTACGATCGGCAGGGGCAGGGGGCAAGACTTCGAGGCGGGCGGGCGCACCCGCCTGATCCACGCAGCCGGCGGCCAGCGCTACGCGGGCCTTGCTGGCCGTGCCCGTTCCCAATCGCACCGGTTCGTAGCGAATCTGGTAGCCCTCGCCAATCAGGTTGACCGCTTCCAGGGGCTTGTAAGGACCGCGATCGGGAGGGCGCACCAACAGGCGGATCGTGCCGAGAGACGTGCTCGCGAGGCAACCCTGAACCTGAGCGCAGGCCTGAAAGGCAATCAGCGTGAAGAGGCAAGTGAGATGCGCGAGCCGATTTCGCATGTTTCTTTGAATGGCTTGCCGCCCGGCGGCGGCATCGTTCCGTCCTGTCCGTTATCTTAGCTTGCGGCTTCAGCGCGGGTCGTTTTCGTGCGCGCTGGTTTTAGTCAACCGCGCGGGATAGCCAGCAGGATTTCGATTCTCACGGGCTGGCCCTCGCGCATGGCTGGTCGGAACTCCCACCGCTCGAGCACGGGGATGATCGCAGCGGCTTCCTCGCGATCGGCGCCACGCAGCGGCTGGAGTGCCTCGAACCGCCCGGCGGTGTTGAGGTAGCCGTGGATGAGGAGATAGCTGCCGGGTTTTGGACGCACAGGAGGCAGGTAGGTCACCTTGGGGTAGGGAGCGGCGAGCGGCGCCGGGCTGGAAAGCCTGACGACGCCGCCTGTCACGACCATGCTCTGATCTTCACCTGGCACGCAGTATTGCAGGATCCACTGCCTGGGAGCGCCCACCTGAAGAAAAACTGAGTAGACCGGACGCCCCGAGAGCGCACCGCTGGTTTCGATCGCGCCATCCATGGGCGCAGGTTGGACGACGACAACGTCGGCAACTGCCCCGGGCGGGTGGTCAATCCGGACGACGCCGCGGTCGGACGGAGCGGACTCCGCGGGCGGTCCAGTTTGGTTTGTCTGGCTGGCCGGACTGAGCGCCGAACCGGCTGCGGTTGCGTTGGCCTCCGATCTCGTTGTTGCGACGGCTTCTTGCTGCGCGTTGCGGGGCGGCGATGCCGGCTGCGAATCGCCTTGCGGACCGGCGTTCCGTGCGGCAGAAGTTGCAGCGGCCTCGCTGCCAGGTTGACGCGCATCTTTAGCGGAAGCAGAAGCGGCAGCCGGCTGGGGCGTGCCCTGCCGCGTCTGCGCTGATCCGGTTCCGGCGGGTTCGCTGGCGGCGCCGCCCGCTTGCCGTTCAGTACCCTGGGCACCGCCGGCGCTGGCAGGCTGGTTGATGCCGGAAGTCCCGGGCGCGTGAGCCACGGCGAGTTGATTGCCGGGCGGGATGATCAGGTCTTCACGAACTGGTCGCGGGCGCACGTTCAGTGCCAGCACGCTGAGCGGATCCCCGACGGAGCGTTCGGTGGAAATATAAGTGTGCGGTGGCCGGGTCAGCAGATCCGGCAATCGAATGGGAAGACTGATCGCGGGTTGCAGTGGGGACTCCGGATTGGACGCGCGAGCCGCGGCTGCTTGCAGCTCGGCTGCCAGCGCCTCCCAGTTCGGCGCCGTGAGCTGCGGCGGCGCGTCGAAAGCGGGCTGCTGGGCGAAGGGTTCGGCGCTGCCCGGCGTCACAAAAGGCTTGCGGATCCGGAAGGCGGGGTGGTTGGGCAAAGGCGACCAAATGAGCAGGTCAGGCAAGCTGACGCGGCCCAATACAGGCAGATCCCCGGGAAAGTCAGGTTGCAGCAAGGTCAGATCGGTCTGGCGAGGCACGAGACGGGGCAATTCGAAGCGTCGCTTCGCGCCGCTCGCGGCTCGCAGTGCGGTGTCGCGTGAGGCCGAGGGCCGGATTGTACGCTCAGTCCCTCGTGCGGGCTTTGCCGGCATGGTCGCTGGTTTCCGCCGCGGCGAGGGCGTAGTCGCCAGGTACAGGCGCTCGGGGACGCGGATTTCGACGGAGGCCAGGACGCGGTAGCGGTGCATCCAGAGTTCGGGCCGTGTCGCCTGCAACCAGTCGCTGAGCGCAGGCAGTCCGGCCAGCATGAAGACATGCAGCAAGGCCGAGGCCAGAAAGCAGGGCCAGCGCGGGTTCTTCTCGAGAGTAACTTCCTGAAGAAACTTCGGAATGGGGATCGCGCGCGACCGGGCTGCACCAAGCTCCGCGAAGATGAGCCACCACGCCAGCATCGCGAACGCGATCCTCGGCTTATCAGGCTTATTATAAAGGCGTCAGAACGGTTCAGGCTCGCTGATTTCCGAGGGCGTATTGCGGCCCGGCGTGGTGCTCGGGCAAGCTTGGCTTGCGCATCGGAGCGGGTCTCTCCAGCACCAGCGTGCGCAGGGGGTGATAGCGCGGGGTGCGGGAGCGGCCTGGCTCCAGCGAGGGTGCAAACTGGGGCGGGAACTCCGCGGGCGCGGCGCCGAAGGCCTGCAGGTTTTGCAGGTTACGCAAGCCGTACAGGGCCAGTTCAAAGCGATCCTTGACGCCCACTTTCTGGAACAGGCGCGAGAGGTAGACCTTGACGGTTCCTTCGGAAATGTTGAGAGCGTGGGCGATTTCCTTGTTCTTGAGGCCCTGCGCCAGCAGCATGACGAGCTGGCTTTCACGGTTGGTGAGCGTCACCGTGCGGGCGGTCAGGAAGCTGGCGGTCAGGCTCTTGTCGAACCACAGCTCGCCCTCGGCCACTTTGGTCAGGCATTTAACGACCAGCTCGGGCGGCAGGGTTTTCTTGAGGATGCCGCGCACGCCCAACTCCATGACCTGGTAAGCAAGCTCGGTGGAGATGGCCCGGGTCCACAGCACAAACCGGCATTCGGGGGCTTCGCGGTGGAGCTGGGCCAGCAGGCTGAAGGTGATTTCGGGCACGAGGTCAATCACCGCGATATCGGGTTGGGCTTGCTGGAGCAGCTCGACCAGGCGGCCCGGGTCCTGGACCACGGAAATCAGCTCCAGGCCGGGCGCTGAAGCCAGTGTCGCCGTGAAGCCAGTGGCCAGCACGGGTTCGTCGGTGAACAATGCTACGCGCGCCATAACGCCTGCCTCGACTGCATGCCCGGTCCGCCGGCCTGGCTGCCGGACGGAATCCCGGTAGCAAATAGCATACACCAGGAAACGCCTGAAATAAACAAAAATTTTGCGGGACGTTTCAAACAGTACGTATGGGACTCCGGTTTATCCGCCCGGGGGTACTTTCCCGCCTCCGGTACTAGCGAGGCTTCCCGCGAGAGCCTGGAGGCGGGGCCGCGGAGGGAGGACGCTGGGCCTGGAACTCAGGTTCTAGACGTCACCCTCATGTGAGTACCGCTTTTTTGTATCCAACCCTTTAACCTCGGTCAACAAAACCGTGTCATCCATTTTCAATCTTTGTTTTCGCGGCTTTCCGCGAAATACTCGGGGTGATGGACCGGCGAACAGATCCGCGGCTGGAGCTGCAATTGCCCTGTCACATTCCTGCATCGCGAGGCCGATCGCGCGTGCTCGTGGGAGTTACGGCCAACATCAGCCGTGGAGGTTTGCTGGTCTTGTGGAACTCGAAAGAAGCTGCCCGGGTGCCGAAGTTGGGCGAGCTGGTGGAGCTGGAGGTCGAGCTTCCCGCCAATCATTCGTTCGGGCGCAAGTGCCTGTACTGCCAGGCGACGGCGGTGCGCGTCGCCAGCGTGGACGGCGGTTGCACGACCGTGGCCTTTCAGATCCACCAGATGAAGTTTCGCAGCTCGGCGCATGCGAGGCCGGGAGCGGTCGAGAGTGTCGAGGAATTTCAGCATTTGCTGATGTAAGCCATGCGGGAGGGCGGGAACAATCGGCTCGTCATGTGGATGCCCTCGCTGAGCGATGCGGCGTTCCTCATGCCGATCCTGTTCCTGTTCCTGCGGCTGGATGGAGCGCGTTTCCTTTTAGGCGACGGCGATACAGGCTGGCATATCCGCACCGGGGAGTGGATCCTGGCGAACGGGCGGGTCCCGGACCGGGATATCTTCTCGTTCACCAAGGCGGGCGAGCCTTGGTACGCGTGGGAGTGGCTGTGGGACGTCGTCTTCGGCTGGCTCCACCAGCAATGGGGGATGGCGGCCGTGGTGCTGGGGAGCCTGCTGATTCTGTGCGTCTGCGCGCGGATGCTCTATCGCATGGTGCGCGAGCGCTGCGGCGATTCGCTCATCGCCATCGCGGTGACGTTCGTCGCTCTGGCTGCTTCTTCGATTCACTGGCTGGCGCGGCCCCACCTGTTCACCTTGCTGTTCGTTCTGGTCTTCTACCGGATTCTGGAACGCGTGGCTGCGGGCCGCACGCAATTGATCTGGTGGCTGCCGCCACTGACCATTATCTGGACGAATTTGCACGGCGGTTTCTTCGTAGGGATCGTGCTGATCGGGACTTATGCCGCGGGCGAGCTGGCAGCCTGGCTTTTCCACGCGGGGGACGCAGACCGCCACACTGCGCTCCGGCGCGTTCGGACTTACTTGTTGGGCGCCGCCGGTTGCCTGCTCGCCAGCTTCGTGAATCCTTACGGCTGGCGGCTCCACGCGCATATTGTTCGCTATCTCACCGACCCCTATCATTACAACAACATCAGCGAATTTCTCTCGCTGAATTTCCACCACCAGGCCGCCATTTACTTTGAGATCCTGCTTGCCCTCGGCGTGATCGCAGCGGTTCAGAGCTTCCGGGAGCGGCAATATTCGAGGGCGTTGCTGATTGTGGGCTGGGGGCACCTGGCGCTGATGGCAGCGCGGAATATCCCCATTTATGCCTTCCTTGCCGCCCCTGGGATTGCCGCCACACTGAAGCACGGCTTGGACAAGTTACGGCACGCGGACGTGGCTGTGTGGTTGCGGCGGACGGCGGGCGGCTGGATCGGCTTCGCCAGTGAAATCGGCTCGGTGGATCGGGCCGCCCGCGTGCCTTGGGCGAGCGCCGCCGCGCTGGTTGTGATCGCTGCGCTGATGTGGGTTCCGGCGGCGCCCGAAAAGTTCCGCGCCGAGTACGATCCCAAGCGCTACCCTGCGGGCGCGATCGAAACGCTGGGGGCGGACTATCTTGCGGGGAATATTTTCAGCGACGACGAGTGGGGTGACTACCTGATCTACCGCCTGTACCCGAGCGCGCGGGTATTCATTGACGGGCGTAGCGATTTCTACGGCGCAAAGTTCGGCGAAGAGTTCGGAGGACTGGTCCGGGGCCGTTGGGATTGGGAGCAGAAGCTCGCACAGCACGGCGTCCAGATGGCTGTGCTGCGAGCGGATGGCCCGCTGGCCAGCCTCATGAAGGAATCCGGGCGATGGCAGGTCGTTTATGACGACGGCATCGCCATCGTGTTTCGGAGGGCGGGCGTGGAAGCCCGCCAGGTTCAGGTCGCTGCCGCTGAGGCGGCGGCCGACGTGATCGCGGGATCACGAAACGGCAACCCGGCG
>JAPWUP010000195.1 GCA_028275505.1 Bryobacteraceae bacterium | reverse complement strand
AGAATCAACAAGGGCCCCTCGCCGTGTTGCACGGCTTGCCGTTGCTGCTCATTGAGACCCTCGAGGAAATCCATGAGCGGAGCGTTTCGCGGCGTGACGGTTCAAGACGATTCTAGCACGGGGCGCCGGCCTGGCCCGGCGCCGGCGGTGGCTTGCCGGATGTGCGTGAGGTCCCGGCGTCTATCTTACTCTCGGGATTCGGTTTCGCCGATCGGGGTGGGTCGTTTGAGGCGCCCAAACGGCAGTTGCGACTCCGAAATTACTTCCTCATTGAAAGTTAACTTGACGCAAGTTATAATCGGCGCGTGGTCCCATGAAGAAAGGGGGGGAACATGTTTTGCGATAACCATATCGGACGTAAAGTATTGTTGCTTGCCCTCTTCTGCCTGCCCGTCCTGGCGCAGTTCGAGACGGCGGGCGTGCTGGGGACGGTCCGCGATCCCTCCGGCGCCGTCATTGTCGGCGCATCGGTGACCCTGATCAGCCAGGACACCGGTATCCAGTCGCGCACCACGACCGATGAGAACGGCAATTACACCTTCCTGAACGTACGCGTGGGACGATACACCATCACGGCGGAGGCGCCCGGCTTCGCCAAATTTTCCACCAGCGACGTGATCGTGAACGTCAACGCGCGGCAACGCGTGGACATCACGCTTCAGCCGGGCGCGGTGACTGAGGTGGTGGAGGTGCGGGGCGTGGCCGCGGCCCTGCAAACCGACAGCAGCGAAAAAGGTCAGGTCGTCGGCGCCCAGCAGATCGTCGAGCTTCCCCTGAACGGGCGCAATTTCTCGGATCTAGCTTTGCTGGCCACCAACATCCGCAAGTCCCCCATTGGCATGCAGAGCGTCACGCCGCGCGAGGGCGCGTTCAACGTGAACGGGATGCGAAGCACCTACAACAACTTCCTGCTGGACGGCATGGACAACAACGCCTATTCCACCTCCAACCAGGGTTTCTCCAACCAGGTGGCGATCCCGTCGCCCGACGCGGTGGCCGAGTTCAAGGTGGTGACGAGCAACTTCAGCGCCGAATACGGGCGCGTGGGCGGCGCGGTGGTCAACGTGGTCATGCGCAGCGGGACCAACCGTGTGCATGTCACCGCCTACGAATTTTTCCGCAACACGAAGCTCAATGCGGTGGGATTCTTCAAGCCGGCGGGGGGCGTCAAGCCCGTGCTCAATCAGAACCAGTTCGGTTTTACGGTGGGAGGGCCGTTCGTCAAGAACCGGCTGTTCTACTTTGCGGATTACGAAGGCTTCCGGCTGATTCGAAAGGCGCTTTACATTGCCACGATTCCCAACATGAACGACCGGGCCGGCATCCTGCCCGTCACCGTCTATAATCCGCTTACCGGCAAGCTTTACCCCGCAGGGACTCGGGTGGACATGACCCCGTTCGCCCGGAAAGTACTCTCGGAGCTTCCGCCGGTTCCGCCCGGCCCCGGTCGAAGCAATAACTACCGGGTCCTGCGACTGACGCCGCGTGAATTTGCCGACAAGTATGACGCCAAGATAGACGGCCAGATCCGGTCCGACATGAGCGGCTTCCTGCGGTGGAGCCAGCGAAAGAGCAACGCGTTTTACTCGCCGTACCTGGAGGGTCCTTCGGGCGGCTCCGGCGACGGTTACGTGCGCGTGTTGGCTCAGTCGGCGGCGGCGGGCTTTACCTGGACCGTTTCCCCCGTTTCCCTGGTGGAGCTGCGACTCGGCTTTACGCGGATCCTGGGCGGCAAGCAGCCTCCTTTCCTCGGCGGGCCGAGCATGGAAGAACTCTACGGGATCCCCGGCTTGCCCACTTCCCGCGAGCTCACCGGAGGTCTCAACACTCAGAACATAAGTGGATTCACCACGGGCATCATCGGCCGGCAGGCGACCAATCCGCAATTCCAGAACCCCAAGACCTGGAATCCCAAGGTCAATTATTCGCGTATCCTCGGCAGACACACTCTCAAAGTCGGTGGGGAAATGCAAATCATTCACACGCAGGTGATGGACATTAACCCCGTCTACGGGCTGCTGGGCTATGCGGGGCAGTTCAGCCGTCCCACCTGTGCCTTGCTCGGTCAGCCGGCAGGGTGCACGATACCCGCTGATGCCGCCAGTTATAACCTCGCCGATTTCATGTTCGGCCTTCCGAGCCAGATCCAACTAGCCAACTGGCTGGTTGGCAATTACAGGCAGCGAATGTATTTCTTCTATTTCCAGGACGATTTCCGCCTGAGTCCCCGGCTCACCCTGAATATGGGCTTGCGTTGGGAGTTCGCGACGCCTCGCTGGGAACGCGATGACGTGTTATCGAATTTCGATCCGGTCGGTATCAGGATGGTGACCGCCCGTCGCGGTAGCCTCGCTGAACGGGCCTTGGTGGACCCCGACTACCGGGATTGGGGACCGCGCTTCGGGTTCGCTTACTCGGCGACCCCCAAGCTGGTTTTCCGCGGCGGCTACGGCATCAGTTACACCTTCCATAACCGTATGGGCAGCGCCGACCTGTTGGGCATGAACGGGCCGCAGGTGGTTTGGGCCACAGTGGACCAGAGCATCCCGCCCGGAGGTCCGGTGCCTGCCGGGTTCCGCACCGTTTACACCGCTTTTCCGCCCGGCATGACCAGCCCGGCTAACTTCAATCCGGTCCAGGCCAACGTGGCTTACATCCCGCGCGACACGCGCTGGCCCTATGTGCAGACGTGGTTCGCGAGCGTTCAGCGAGAACTGCCCCGCGGCTGGATCGTGGAACTGGGTTACACAGGGAACCACAGCCTGCGACTGCCCGTGCTTTCCGACTACAACCAGGCGCTGCCCAACCGGCCCGGGCAAAGCCTGGGAATTCAGGCGCGGCGCCCGATTCAGACGTTCGGGCCGATCACTTGGGTCAACCCGGCCGGTCAGACCGTCTACCACGGACTCTCGGTGCGGACCGAGCGCCGCGTCAGCCGCGGCTTGTATTTCCTGAACTCGTTTACTTGGTCTAAGGCGCTGGGTAACTCCGAGCAGGCTCTGGAGGCCAACGCCACCGTCCAGAACATCCGTGACTTGCGCAACGAGCGCGGTCCCACCAGTTACGACAGCACGCTCATCAACGTGACTACCTTCATCTACCAGATGCCCTTTGGCAAGGGCCAGCGGTTCGGGGCTCGCTGGAACAGCGTGCTGGACGCGGTGGCCGGAGGCTGGCAACTCAGCGGGGTCAACACTTACTATTCGGGGCGTCCAGTCAATATCATCTACACACCGACCACGGCGATGGACGTCACCGGCCGGCTGGCGGAGTGGCGCGGCGGCGCGCAGATGCGTCCCAACGTTGTTGGTGACTGGCGGCGTCCCGCAGGCGCGGACAAGGTTTGGCAGTTCTTCAACCGCGCCGGCTTCGCCTTGCCGCCGGTGGACAATCCTTTCGGCAACTTGGGGCGCAACGTTCTGCGCGGGCCAGACTTCTGGCAGTGGGACCTGGGCGTACACAAGTACTTCCCGCTGCCTGGGCGGGAGGACTTCCGTCTGCAATTTCGCGCCGAATTCTTCAATCTGTTGAACCGGACGAACTTCGAACAGCCCGTCAACAACATCAGCGGTGCTGACTTTGGCACTCTCCGCAGCGCGTATCCGCCTCGGCAGGTCCAGTTTGCGCTCAAGCTGATGTTCTGAGCAGGACGCCGAATCGGTCTCGGCCGGAGCACAAGGCCAATCCCGCTGGCGGCAGCGCCGGTCGTTTTGGGAGCCAGCGCGCCCTGCGCTTCGGCTTCCCAGACCTGGCGTGACCCGCGACGCGACCGCACGTGGAGGCCTTCCGTCGCATCGCCAGCAAAAAGCAGGCGCGATCTTCGCGCGGCGGCGCACGCGTGTCCTATCATGAATTCCTTATGCAAGAACGCGGAGTGGCCGTCTGGTTCACGGGGCTGAGCGGCGCCGGCAAGACGACTCTGAGCCGCTGGGTCGCTGAACAGCTCCGCACGAACGGGCGGCGAGTCGAGATCCTCGATGGCGATGAAGTGCGCCGCACGCTCACCCGCGGCCTCGGCTTCAGCAAGGAAGACCGCGACGAGAACATTCGCCGCATCGGCTACGTGGCCCATCTGCTGGCGCGCAACGGCGTGATCGTGCTGGTGGCCGTCATCTCTCCCTATCGCGCAGTGCGCGAAGAGGTGCGACGGCTGATCGGCGACTTCATCGAAGTCTACGTGAACGCCCCGCTCGAAGTCTGCGAGCAGCGCGATCAAAAAGGCCTCTATCGTAAGGCGCGCGCCGGCGAGCTGAAAGGCTTCACCGGGATTGACGATCCTTACGAACCGCCGCTCGCTCCCGAGGTCGAGTGCCGCACCGATCTGGAAACCGTAGAAGAAAGCGGCGCCAAGGTGCTGGCTGCCCTTCGCGAGCGCGGCTACATCTGAGCCTCACGCGTTTCGCGCGCGCAACCGATTCTGTGCCGCGCAGCACGCTTCATTGCGGACGGCATCCGGGCGTCAGGTCCTGGACGCGCGCACCTGTTCAGCCAGCGCTTTCACCTCCGCCGCCGTCTCCCGCGCCTTTTCCCACAGCAGGCCGTGCTCGCTGCCGCAGCCCACGAAACGCATGCCGCGCTCGACCCACTTTTTCGCCAGCGCCGGCGTGCGCACCTGGATGCCCGGCGCGACGCCATGTCGCTGGCAGCTTTCCATCAGCGCCAGAACCGTATCCACCAGTTTCGGGTGCTCAAACTCGCCGGGCACGCCCAGTGCGATCGAGAGATCCGCAGGTCCTACCAGGGCCACGTCTACGCCCGGCGTGGCCAGCAGCTCTTCGCGATGCTCGATCGCGACCCTGGTCTCGAACTGCACCACGACCAGCGTGTTGGCGTTGATGTGCGCGATGATCTCGGGGAAGCTGCGCGCTTCGTAGTCGAGCTGCGGCGGTGTCAGCCCGTAGCCGCGCACGCCCTCGGGCGGGAAACGGGTCCAGCGAATCGCTTCCGCCAGCAGCGAGGGCGACTCCACACGCGGAAAGATGATGCCCTGCGCCCCGGCATCCAGCGCCCGCGCCACCAGGGTGTACTGCAAATCGCCGACCCGCACGATGGGCGTCACGTCGCGCTCCAGCGCGGCGCGGATGAGCGCGTGCAGCGTCTCCAGGTCGAAGGGGCCGTGCTCGCCGTCGAGAAAGACAAAATCGAAACCCGCCGCGCCGAGCAGGCGCGCAATCTCGGGACAGCCGAACTGCTGGATGGCGCAACCGAAAACCACTTCTCCTTGCTGGAGGCGCTGTTTTGTGCGATTGGTCCGCATGCGATGCTCCCGGATAGTCTGCGACGGAACGAAAGCCACATTATAATCGGGAAATCGCCATGAGGATCACAAGACGAGAACTGTTTGTTTTGCCCGCCGCGGGGGCGCTGGCCGCTGCGCCCTCCCTCATCCGCTACGTCCGCTTTTTGCGCGGCAAGACCGCAGCTTACGGAATCCTCGACGGGGAAACCATACGCGAGCTGCGCGGCTCGCCCTTCGCCAGTCCCCAGCCCACGGGCGCCGTGCACAAGCTGAGCGACGTGAAGTTGCTGTATCCCTGCCAGCCGCGCAAGATCCTGGCCATGGCGCTCAACTACCGCAGCCACCTGGGTGACCGCCAGCCGCCATCCCGACCTGAGCTGTTCTGGAAGCCGGTGAGCGCACTGCAGAATCCCGGCGATCCCATCGTGATCCCGCCCGACGCGCGCAACGTCCACTGCGAGGGCGAACTGGTCCTCGTCATCGGACGGCGCGTTCGCAACGCCACGACCGAACAGGCTCGCGAAGCCATCTTCGGCGTCACCTGCGGCAACGACGTCAGCGAGCGCGACTGGCAGAAAGGCGACATCCAGTGGTGGCGGGCCAAGGGGGCGGACACGTTCGCTCCCGTGGGACCGGTCATCGCCTGCGGCCTGGACTACGGCAAGCTCATGCTCCGCACCCGCCTGAATGGCGAGACCATACAGGAACAATCCACCGCGGATTTGATTTTTGACGGACCGGCCATCGTGCGCTTCGCCAGCCGCTACGTCACCCTGGAGCCCGGCGATCTGATTTTCACCGGCACGCCCG
This sequence comes from Bryobacteraceae bacterium, assembly GCA_028275505.1. Classification (GTDB taxonomy): domain Bacteria; phylum Acidobacteriota; class Terriglobia; order Bryobacterales; family Bryobacteraceae; genus DTHT01. Next base: position 1,094 of record JAPWUP010000195.1, on the reverse strand, counting down.
GCACCACTCGCGCCATGAAGCCCGGCGACGTGGTTGAGGTCGAAATCGAGGGCATCGGCGTGCTGCGCAATCCGGTCGTCGCCGGTTAGTCCTGGGTCAGGGCAGCGGTTCGGCGCGCTGGATCAGGTGGAGCAGGTTGCCCTCGGGATCCTTGAAGAACACGATGCGGTTGCCTTTGCTTTCCGTCGGCTCGCCCACGAACTCGACTTGCGCAGCGTGCAGCCGCCGATAAGCCGCGTCGAAATCGTCCACCGTCAGCGCAATGTGCCGCAGCCCCGGGCTGGTCTGGGTCGCGGGCGCGCGCTCGCCTTCCGCCGTGATGATCTCGATCATCATCCCGTTGGGCGCCTTCACGAACACGGTGCGACCCGAGTTGTAGTTGATCACGAATCCCAGCGTCTCCACGTACCACCGGGCCAGCCGCTGCGGATCCACGGAAGCAATCGCCACATGTTCGATGCCTTTGATCATACCCAGCGATTCTAGCAGGGGTAGACTCTTCCCTATGCGAGTCCTGCTGGCTTGTCTGGCCTCGCTCACGGCCCTCGCCTCCGCGCAACCTCTGCCCGGCACGCAACCCTGGCGGCTCGAAGGCGATCCGGCGGCGCAAATGGTCGAGGGAATCCACCGCTATCTGGACCGCGCCACAGCTGCAGCCGCCGCGCGTCGCCCCGTCCCGGATCGAGCACGGCTCCGCAAGATCACCGGCGCCGTGGACGCGCGAGGGTCCCCAATCACGATGAAGCTGGACGCGGGTTACGGTGAGTCCTCGGTGGTGGCGCGCGGCGCGGGCTTCCGCGTTCACGCCGTCCGCTGGCCCGTGATGGGCAGCGTGGAGGGCGAGGGCCTGTTGCTCGACCCGGAACGCGCCCCGATCGCGCGCGTGGTGGCGCTGCCAGATGCCGACTGGACGCCGGAAATGCTCGCCGGGCTTGCCCCGGGCCTCCCGCCGCAGGCGCAGTTCGCACGACGCCTGGCCGAGACCGGCTGCCTGGTGATCGTGCCGGCGCTCGTGGACCGCCGCGACGAGCATTCCGCCAACCCTCGCATCGGCCGCTGGACGAACCAGCCGCATCGCGAGTTCATCTACCGCA
>JAPWUP010000053.1 GCA_028275505.1 Bryobacteraceae bacterium | reverse complement strand
CGGCCTTCGGCTTCAATCTGCAGCCGGCGCCTGCGCTCGCGCTCCTCGGCGGTCAGGGGCCGACGCCACTTGCGCCAGGCCAGCCAACCGACAGCGCACAGGGCGATCCCCAAGGCCACGCCCGGGACCCCGAACCATCGCGTTGCCATCGGTGCGCTGCCGGCTCACAGATTACTTTCCCGCTGCGTACTGGCGGTAAAGCTCGGCAATGTTGGCGCTGCGGTAGTCACCCGGGTGAATCACCACGCGGTAACGGAAGCGCAGCGTGCCGCCGGGCTCGAGCGTGATGCTGCCATCGCGCGTTTTGTCCGCCATGAAATCATGCTCGCCGAAGATATTGGCGGCGAACAGGCCATAACTGCGCGAGTGCCAGAAAGTCGGGTGCTTGGGGTTCTGCGGGTGGTCGAATATGGCGATGCCGAGTTTTTCGCCGTCCACCTCGCCGAAGTAATCCACCCACGCCGATCGCTTCCCCCAGACCTGACTTTCTCCCTCCAGGCCTTCGGCGTTGACCATTTTGCCCGTACGCGGAGGCGTGGGAGGCGCACCGCGCGCAGGCTCTTCCAGCGACGGCGCCAGCCGCAGCGCGAAGGTTCCCTCCTTGGTGTCGCCAAACTTGACTTTTTCGCGCGCCGTCAGGGTGATGTCGAAATCCACGATGCGCAACTGAGGATGGGAGTGGAACACCATGGTGCGGTGCTCATTGAGCAGAACCGTGCCCGCGCCGTCTACCCAGTCGAAAGAGGCCTCGATGGAGCCCTGCTTGGGACCACTCTTGACCCCGATGACTTCCTTCAAAACGACCTTGCCTTTACCCTTGCCGACGCCCTTCTGGCTGGGTTCGTTGGCCCAGAAATCCCAACCGTTGACGTCGCCGTGGGTGAACCACAGACCCCGGTGATGCGGGTGATCCCTGCGCTCGCCCTCGCGCAGCTCCATGGGATAGTAACGAGTGACGACCTTGCCCGAGGCCGAACGGAGCGGGTGCAAATAGGGCTTGGGCGCTTCCGGCCCGATGAAAAACGTGGTAAAGGGCTTGCCGTCTATTTCGACATCAATTCGATCGGGCGCCCGCGAGATCTTGACCTGCGCCCACAGCAAGCTACCCGTAATGAACACAATGAACCACTGCCGTCGCATGTGATTCAGTATACGACGGCGCGATCACAGCAGCGCTTCGGGGTAGGTGCCGTAGCGGTGCAGGATGTACCGCGGCCCCACCAGGAAGCGGCCGCTGATGTCATCGGGCACCACGAGGTTGAGCAGAAAACCGATCAGGCCGTGCGCACATCCCAGCACCCAGAGGCTGCGGTAAGCCAGGTAAAGCCGCGCAGCCAGGTAACCACCGGGCAGCGTCACCGCCATCAGGAACCAGTTTGGCAGATGGGCCAGGACGAACAGCGCCGTGGCCAGGGCCGGCGCCTTGCGACCGCAACCGGCTTGCCGCAGCCGGTTCAAGAAATACGCGTTCAGCATCCATTGCTGGACCAGGCCCCACACCACATACACGGGCAGCGAGCCCGGCGTACGCCGCAAGACCACCGGGTTGATCGTGCCGTACCACGCCCCGCCCGCCACTAGCAAAGCAGCCAGTAGCAAGACCCACGGCGCTACCCGGCGCAGCGCCGCGCGTGCTTCCCGCAGCCCGAGGCCCAGCGCGGCGGGGCTTTCCCCTCGCACCCAGTGCGACACGCCCACTAGCGCCGCGATCCACAGCCAGCGCCAGGGATGAAACAGACGGACGCGCCAGATGTAAAGCAGAATCAAACCGAAGACGCTGAGCGCCTCGATGAGCGCGGCACGGTCGGGCGTTCCCGGTTCCTGCCGCATCCCCTTACCCGAAAAACGTGTGGCGCACGGTGTTGACCAAAGCATGCAGCGATGCTGACGCCAGCACGCTGGAAGAGCGCTGGAAAACCAACCCGTAGCCGAAGCCGGCGATCGTAGCCAGGATCATGTAACGCCAGTTGGGCAGCGGCCCGGGACCGTTGTTCAAATGGGCGGCCCCGAAGACTACCGCCGCTGCCAGCAATCCCCGCATGGGATCGCCTAGCCGTCGCATCAGCCAGTTCTGGATCAGGGAGCGGAACAGCAGCTCCTCGGGGATCGCCACCCCCAGCAGTGTGATCAGGAACAGGCGCAGGAAGCCCAGCGGATCGGCTTGCTCCGGGAGCCGGAACGGACCCAGAAAGCCGAGCCACCGACCCAGCAGAGCCAAAGGGATCGCCAACGCCGCGAAACCTGCCAGTGCGTTGAGGAAATCGCGCCCCCGGCTCGGCCAGCGGTACTTGTGGTCGGGCCAGTTTCGGAAGACGACGAACAGCACCAGGGCGAGCACCGTCGCCGTGCCCTGCGCCGCTTCGTTCGCAACGCCGTGAGCGTGCGCAGGAACCAGTTCTTTACCCAGGGTGAATTCGACGGGCAGCCAGAGCAGCAGGACGGCGGCCAGGTCGCGCCAGGAGAGCCTCCTGCCCAGCGCGCGGCTTGCGTAAATCAAAGTGGTTGGCGCGGCGAGGTAGGCAGCGAGCAGCAAGGCAAACTCGGGGCGCAGCGCGCGCTCCAAAGCCAATATCCCAAGGAACACGCCGCCCAGAGCGACGGGCGCCGCGTACAGCAGGGCTGGCCGCAAACCGAGCCGGCGGCGCAAGATGGCCTGTTGCCGCGAGGACAGCAGGACCAGCATGATCGCGATGTAAAACAGGCCGATCAGCAGGGCCACTGCCGCTCTCCCGGGGCGCTGTTCCCGAACACGGCGCTACAGGGCTTCGATCCTGCGATAAATGTCTTTGAGGGCCGGGTAGAGGGCGCGATACACGGCGTGCCCGCGCGCGTAAAACTCGGTCTCGGCTGGCCGGGGATCGAGCGATTCCACTTCGCGGATGGCGACCCGGCAGACTTCCGGAACGCTGGAGTAGACTCCCGTTCCCACCAGCGCCAGCAGCGCGGCGCCGTAAGCCGACCCTTCCTGGGTTTCCAGCACCACGACGCGACGACCGAAGACATCAGCCAACAACTGCCGCCAGAACGCGCTGCGCGCACCGCCGCCCGACAGGCGGACCGAGCTCACGCGCACTCCCAACTGCTCGATCAAATCGAGGCAGTCCTTCTGGCTGTAACTGACGCCTTCCAGCAGCGCCCGGATCAAATCGGCGCGAGTATGTTTTGCCGTGAGGCCGATCCAGCCGCCGCGCGCCGAGGCGTCCAGATGTGGCGTGCGCTCGCCCATCAGGTAAGGCAGCCAGAAGAGACCGTGGGCGCCGGGCGGCGCCGTGGCCGCTTCCGCGGTCAGGGTGTCGTAGCCCGTCCCCGGAGCGAGTTGGTTGCGGAACCACTGGAGGCTTAGGCCGGCGCCTTGCGTGACGCCCATCACGTGCCAGGCGCCGCGGACTGCGTGGCAGAAAGTGTGGACGCGGCCCTCGGGATCGTACGCCGGCTGGTCCATATGCGCGAACACCACGCCCGAAGTACCCAGCGTGCAGGAGACGATGCCCGGCTCCACAATCCCGTTACCGACGGCGCTGGAGGCCTGATCGCCGCCGCCGCCCACAACAGGGGTTCCCGCCTTCAGGCCGGTGGCTTCCGCTGCCTGGGGCGTCACTGTCCCCGTGACGTCGCTGGATTCATAGACCGCCGGCAGAATGCTGCGGTCCAGACCGAGCCTTTCGGCCATCTCGTACGCCCAGCAACGATGCACCACGTCGAACAGCGAGGTCCCCGAGGCGTCCGAGACTTCTGTGGCGTACTCGCCGGTGAGCTTGTAGCGGACGTAGTCCTTGGGCAGGAGCATCTTTTTCAGGCGCGCGAAGTGGTGAGGTTCGTTGTCGCGCACCCATAGGAGCTTGGGCAGGGTGAAGCCGGTCAGGACGGGGTTGGCCGTATAGCGCAGAACCGCCTCGCGGCCCAGCGTCTGATTGACCCAGTCCACCTGAGCCTGGCTGCGCTGGTCGCACCAGATCAAGGCAGGACGGATCACCTGGCCGGCCTCATCCAGCATGACCAGCCCGTGCATCTGTCCGGAAAGGCCCACGCCGCGGACTTGGTCGCCGCTGATGCCGGCCTCGGCCAGTACGCCCCGGATGGCCTGTTGCGCGGCATCCCACCAGTTTTCCGGACGCTGCTCGGCCCAGAGGGGCCGTTCCATTCGCATATCTTCGTGGGGCGCGGTAAAGCCCGCGCAGACTCGCCCGCGCTCGTCCACCAGCAATGCGCGGCTGCCGCCAGTGCCGATGTCCAGACCCAACCAGTACATGAGCTTTTCCTCCTCCACTGCAATACCTTGTGGACGCCGATTTGCGAGGCTTCAGGAGCCGCGGCCCAGCGCGCGGGCCTGGAAGGGCAGGTAGGCCGCCCCGTAGAGACCGGCCTCGTTGCCAAGGATGGCCTTTTCAATGCGGGTAGGGGAGTGCCTGTAGACGTAGGAGCGGCGACGGACCTCATCGAACATGGCGGGGGCGAAGAAGTCCCAGGCCGGAAGCATGCCGCCGCTCAGCAGATACAAAGGAAAGTTAAAGGTGTTTACGAGGTTTGCCAGGGCCGTCCCCAGCGCTTGCCCCATCATCCGGAAGACCACGCGCGCCTTCTCGTTGCCCTCGGCCGCCAGCCGGTAAACCTGCTCGGAGGTCAGATCATCGCCGAGTCCCATCAACTTGGCCATCGCGCTGACCGCCGTTGCCGAGGCGTGCTTTTCGAGGCACCCCGTGTTGCCGCACCCGCAGGGATTGCCTGTGGGCACCACGGTCATGTGCCCGAGTTCACCGGCCATGCCCACGCACCCGTGCAACACGCGGCCCCCGATGATGATGCCGCCACCGATGCCGGTGCCCAGCGTCAGCAGCACCAGATCGTCCACGTCGCGTCCGGCGCCCATCCACTTTTCGCCCAAAGCTGCGGCGTTGGCGTCGTTTTCAAGAATGACGGGGATCTCGAGCCGCTGCTCCACCTTATCGCGAAGCGGGTAGTCATCGAAGCCGGGCAAGTTGGGCGAGCTGGTGATCACGCCCTTTTCCATGAGGATGAATCCCGCTGCCCCGATCCCGACGCCGATGAGGTCCCTGACGCCGAGCTCGTTGCGGATCTGCTGGATGGCGGTGACCATGTCGGCCACCACCGCGTCTGGCCCCGCGGCCAGGTTGGTGGGAGTGGAAATCTTCTTGAGGATGCGGCCTTCGCCGTCAATGGCGGCCGCGCGCAGGTTGGTTCCGCCCAAATCTACGCCGATCGAATATTCTGCCATCGCTGGAATGATAGCAGAGGCGGCAAGGGCTTCCGGAAGCGCTCAGGAACGGCGTTCGGGTGCGACCGGCAGGCGCGATTCCTGTTCCTTGTACTGGAGCAGGTAGAGCCGCCAGTAGATGCCGCGCTGGGCGAGCAGTTGCTGGTGAGTGCCTTGCTCGCGCAGGCGCCCTTTGTGCAACACGAGGATCCAGTCCGCGCGCTGGATGGTCGAGAGGCGGTGGGCGATGATGATCGAGGTCCGACCCTCGGTCAGGCGGGCCAGCGCTTCGCGCACGCGGTATTCCGTTTCGGTGTCCACGCTGGAGGTGGCTTCGTCCAGGATCAGGAAACGCGGGTTGTGCGCCAGAGCGCGCGCAAAGCTGACGAGCTGCTTCTGGCCGGTAGAAAGACCGTCGCCACGCTCGCGCAGCGGTTGTGCGAAGCCTTCGGGCAGGGAGTTGATGAAATCGAGCAGGTTGACCTGTTCTGCGGCACGCAGCAGGTCTTCTTCGGTGATCGTGGGCGTGCCCAGGCGGATGTTGTCGGCGATGGTCCCGGAGAACAGATGCGGGTCCTGGAGCACGACGCCGAACTGCCGGCGCAGCTCGCGCGGGTCGAACTCGCGAATGTCCACGCCGCCGATGCGGATCGCGCCGCGCTGCACATCATAGAAGCGCAGCAGCAGGCTCACCAGCGTGGTCTTGCCCGCTCCCGTGTGGCCGACGATGGCCACCGTCTGACCCGGTTCGATGCGGAAGCTGACGTCGCGCAGCACCCACTCTTCATCGTTGTAGGCGAACCACACGCCGTCGAACTCGATGGGCACGGGGCCTTGCGGCACGGGCCGCGGAGAGGCGGGCGGGCGAATCGTGACCGGCGTGTCGAGCAGGGCGAAGATCCGCTCGCTGGCCGCCATGGCGGCTTGCAGGAGGTTGTACTTTTCGCTGAGGTCCTGGATGGGACGGAAGAAGCGCATGCCGTACTGGAAGAACGCCACCAGCACGCCGAGAGTCAGATCGCCGGAGTGAACCCGGAAGCCGCCGTAGGCGAGGACGAGCGCCAGCGAGAGCACAGCCAGAAATTCCACCGCCGGGTAGAACCAGCCGTAGGCCGTGATGGCGTCCTTGTAGGCGAGCATGTGGTCGCGATTGATCTCCCGGAAACGCTCCAGGCTGCGCGCCTCGCGATTGAACAACTGCACGACGGTCATTCCCGTGATGTGCTCTTGCAGGTAGGCATTGATCCGTGCGATGGCGGCACGAATGCGGCGGTAGCTGGCCATCACGCGCCGGCGGAACAGCAGCGTCACGCCCACAATCAGCGGCATGACGGCGAGCAGCGCGAGCGTCAGTCCGGGGCTGAGCCGCAGCATTACGACCAGCACCAGGCTGAGCGAGAGCAGATCGCCCAGGATCGTCACCAACCCCGAAGCCAGCAGCTCGTTCAGCGCGTCCACATCCGTGGTGACACGGGTGACGAGGCGGCCGACGGGATTGCGGTCGTAGAACGCCAGGTCGGCCCGATGCAAATGCTCCATGAGCTGCCGCCGCAGGTCGTACATGGCGCGCTGCCCGGTCCATTGCATGAGGTAGGCCTCAGCGAAGCCCAGCGCGAACGTGGCGGCGATGACCAGCAGGTAGAGGAGGGCGATTTGAGCCAGGCCCAGACGAGGATCGTGGGAGAGCCATGCGTCCCAGGGCGCCGGCGGTTTGGACACGGGGACGAGGTACCAGTCCACCGCGACCTTGGTCAACAGCGGCCCGATCACCTGGAGGCCGGAGAGGGCCAGCATCGAGACCAGGGCCAGCGCGACAGCGCCCCGGTAAGGCCGCAGGTATGAAAGCAGGCGCCGCATCAGGCGCCCGTCGTAGGCTTTGCCCAGTACCTCCTCGTCCACTTCCACCAATCTAACAGAGTTGGATGCGAAGACCCGTTGGCAGGATCCGGACGGGCCGGGCGAGCATCCTCGTCGCTGGCTTGGACCGGCAGACTGCTTGTCGGTGGCACCAACGGCCTTGTAGTTGCCGCAAAGGTAATGGTGCCTCCGGCTGGCGGCGGGCGGGACGACATAACCCTCGCACGGAGCCGCGGGATGTTCTTCTGTTGCACCACCGCTCGCGCGGGCTTCTCTTCGCTGGAAAGTTCAGAAGGTGAGGCGGGCGCCGAACTGCAAGTTGCGCGGAGGGCCTGCGGAGCTGATCGAGCCGAAGTCGGAGCTGGTGGTGGTCACGTTGGGGCTGCGGAAATTCACGTGGTTGAGCAGGTTGAAGGCGTCGGCCTGAAAGCGCAGCCGGTAGCGCTCGCCCAGGCTGAACTCCTTGCGCAGGGAGATATCCCAAAGAAACAAGCCCGGGCCGATGATAATCCCCGTGCCTGCGGTGCCGAGGCGGTCCTCGGGCGCAGTGGCGAAGGCCCCGGTGTTGAACCAGCGGTCGGGGCCGCGCTCGCTGCGGGGCAGAGCTACAGGTCCGCCCAGATAGTCGGCACGGCGGGTCACACCGGTGGCGCTGCCTACCGGGGTCAGCGGCGGGCCACTCTGGAAGCGGGTGATGCCGCTGATCTCCCAGCGCCCCAAAGCCACACCGACCCAATCTTTACGCCGGCGGAGCCAAGGCAAACGCCACGTGTAAGTGGCGACCAGCACGTGACGGCGATCATAGGTCGCCGAGCCCCGGAAATAGCGGCGATTCGTGTATTCCAGGCCGCTGTCAGGATTCTCGGTGTCGCTGCTGGCGTCCGCAATGGCATGGGACCAGGTGTGATTCAGCGTGAAAAGGATATTGCCCTTGCGGCGGGTCAGGCGGGTTTGCAAACCGTTGTAGCTCGAGTTGGCGTCACTCAAGAACATTCGGATGGCGGAATAGCCCTTGTAAGGGCGCAAAGCATCCACCACCGCCCGCTGACTGCCTGGCAGAGCATAATTCGCCGCCAAAGCCGCCAGGGAGGGGAAGTTAATGTCGGGCTGTCTCAACAGGTGCCGGCCCACGTTACCCACATAAGTGACCTCAAAAAAGAAACCCTTTTTGAGTTCCGTTTGAATGCCGAAATTGTAGCTATAAACAGCCGGGATTTTCAGGTTGGGGTCAATGGCATTGATGCTGCCCATGACGGTAAGTGCGGAGGTCACGCCACCCAGCGGATTGGACAAGTTGCCGCTTTCCAGAGACGCCTGTTTGGAAAAAGGCGGAATGTTCGTCTGGCCGTAAATAAGGTTACCTTGGATGCGGTCGTGATAGGCCCCGAATCCCCCGCGGATGGCGAGCGGCGCCCGTGCCAGCGGCTGCCAGGCGAAGCTGAAGCGCGGCATGAACAAACTGGCTGGGTTGTAGAAGCCGCGCGGCGCTCCGGCGGGAACGGAAACCACCTCGGGGCTATCCCAACCCGGCACGCGCGGGGCCTGTTTCGGGGGTATCCCGCGACCCGCGCGGATCAGGCCGTTCCAGGGGTTGCCCGAACCGGGGACAATGGTGCCGTTGGGCCGGACAGTGACTGCCTGGGCCGGGTCATAGAGAGCCGGCACGAAGTTGGCGATGTTGTTGGCGACCGTGTAAGTGGGAATGTAGCGGCTGAAGCGGAGGCCGATTTCGAGGGACAGCTGCCGCGTGGCCCGCCACGAATCCTGGACGTAAGCATCGTACTGGGAAAACCGGAACATGCCGACAGGATCGCTTTCGGCCTCGGTATATCGCTGGAACTGGCCCAGTGCGGCGTCGGCCAGCGCGTAGTTGGTGGTGCCGGCATTGGCGCTGGTGGTAAAGTTGACGCTGCCGCAGTACACGGAACGCCCGTTTTGATCCTTGCGGTTCCGAATGATATAGAGGCCGGTCTTGAGGGCGTGCTTGCCCCAAAGATAGGAAAGATTGTCGGCTACGGTGATGTCCGTGGTGGGTGATAGCAAGTAGACACGGGCAGGCCCGTTGAAGCTGGCGAAGCCGCTGATAGAAACATCGGGGATGCCGTCGGCGTAAACGCCGCCCCCGGGGAAGATCTGCGGGAACTGGAAACCGTATGTCGTCCGTTTCCAGTTATCGCCCAGCAAGGGGGTGCGCTGGCTGTGCCAGGAGGCATTGATGCGGGCCTCGTTAAAGACGCGCGGGCTGAGAGTAGCCAGCCAGGCAAGCTGCGGCGCGAAACCGGGGCGGTCGCGCGAAGTGGGCGTGGTGGGTAACTGCGATGCGTTGAAGGTTCCGTAAGGATCAATCAGATCGTAAGCGTCGTGCATCCAGCGGAAGTAAAGAAAGTGTCGGTCGGTGGCTTTGTAATCCAGCCGCACCATGTCCTGGCGCCAGTTGAAGGGATTCCTGGCGCGCAGGATCGCGTTGTTGGAAATGGGACGGTCTACGTAACTGGCAGCGGATTTCTCCGCCAGATCGTAGACCCGCATGATGGCGCGGCCATCCTCGGTCATCAAGGGCCGCAAATCCTTGCCTGGGATGGGCAGCCGGGTGCCGGGATAGTAAATCGCGTTAGTACGGTCCGAGAAATCGCCAGCCCGGTTGGCACGGGTGGGCAGGGTGCGGCGCGTGGGAGCCGTCAGGCGGCGGATACCCTTCCACTCTTCGCCGAGGAAGAAGAACAGGCGGCCGCGTTTGATGGGACCTCCCAGGCTGAATCCGTAATCGTTGAAGCGGAACGGGGCTTTCTCGGGAGCGAAATATTCCTTGGCGTCGAACTTGTCGTTGCGCACGGTTTCGAAAAGGCTGCCGTGGAACTGGTCCGTGCCGCCCTTGGTCACGACATTGATCGAGGCTCCAGAGTTGCGCCCGTACTCGGCCGAGAAAGCCGAGGTTTGCACACGGATTTCGCGTATGAAATCTATACCCACGTTGTTGATCTGACTTCCGTTGCTGCCGGAATCCAGGTTCATGCCGCCGTCCACCATCAAGTGATTGCTGTTGCTGCGCATTCCGTTGACGGCGAAGCGCGTCACGCTGAGGCTGGTCGTGGTCGCCATCTGGTCCTCGTCCAGCAGCGCCACGCCGGGGACCAGCGCGACCAGCTCCAGGTAGTTCCGGCCGTTCAGAGCCAGATCCTGCACCTGCTCGGAAGTGATGGTATGCGCCACTTCACCCGAAACCGTGTTGATGGTTTCGCCCACGGACTCGCTGACTACCACGGTCTCGGTCACGGTAGCCAGTTCCAGCTTGAACTCGACGTGGATGCGGCCTGCATCCGGCAATTCATATCCGCTGCGTGCAGCTCTGCGGAAGCCCGGTGCTTCGGCGACGATGTCGTAAGTGCCTGGGGGCAGGCTGACTACCTGAAAGAACCCCGACGGATCGGTTGTGGTCCTCCATGAAAGCAGCGTTTCCTTGTTGGTGACGACAATAGTGGCGCCGGGAATCACGGCCCCGGTGGCGTCGGCCACGGCGCCGGTGATTCTCCCGCTATAGTTCTGAGCCGCCAGCGAGGCGGCGACCACCAGAATCGCCACACGCGCGAACAGGATGTTCCACCGCCCGGACATGACCCCTCCTCGAGCCTTCAAAGCCCGATGCCGGCTCAAGATTTTGGCCGGAATTCCCACTTCGGATCCCGACGGACGGAATTATACAACTGCCCCGAAAGTAGGTAAAGCCTTTTGCGACCGGCCATCTCGACTTGCCCATCGCGCCCCCGGCGAATGCGGCGCATCGGTCCGACGACCTGGCCGCTCAGGCAGGTCCGGACGCGGCCACAGCCCGCGTCGCAGCTGCTCTGCTAGATTGGAAATTTGTGGACGGAGTAATCGTTCTGGACAAGCCACTGGGCTGGACGTCGCACGACGCGGTGGCAAAGGTGCGCAAACTGGCGGGCACGCGCCGCGTGGGGCACCTGGGCACGCTGGATCCCATCGCCACGGGCGTGCTGCCGCTGGTGGTGGGGCGCGCCACGCGCCTGGCCCAGTTCTATCTGCGCAGCGACAAGGTCTACGACGCCATTATTCGCTTCGGCTACGCCACCGACACTTACGATTCCGAGGGGCAGCCCACCACCCCGATCACCGAACCCGAGATTGATCGCGAGCGGCTCGAGCAAGAGCTCGCCCGTCTGCGAGGAACCATCCGCCAGATGCCGCCGCCGATTTCGGCCAAGAAGGTCGGCGGGGTTCCCGCTTACCGGCTGGCGCGCAAGAATATTCCTGTCGAGTTAAAACCCGTCGAGGTCAGCATTTACAGCATCGAGCTGCTGGACCTCAACGGCCCGGAGGCGCGCATCCTGGTGCATTGCTCGGCGGGCACCTACCTGCGCACGGTGGCCCACGATCTGGGCATCGCCATGGGCTGCGGGGCGCACCTGAAGACACTGCGGCGCACAGCCACCGGCGAGTTCACGATCGAGCGAGCGCACACCATTGAAGAGCTGGAGGAACTGGCGCGCCAGGGCCGGCTGAAGGAAGCCGTGATCCCCATGGCCCGACTCCTGCCCGAGTTCCCTTCCGAAATCGTGGACTCGGTGACCGCCAGCCACATCCGTCATGGACGCGATTTTCGCGTGTCGCCTTTCCACGTGCGCCCCGGTTCGCGCTACGTCAAGGCGATCACGCAGGATGGCGATCTCATCGCCATTGGCGAGGCGCGCTTGCCGAACCTGTATCACCCGATCATGGTTTTGTAGCTTCGCGACGCTTGCGCACCCAGCCCTCTTTGATTACTTGGCGCGCGCGGCCCAGGGCAAGCGCTTCCGAAGGCACGGGTTCGGTGATCACGGAGCCCGCGCCGACGTAGCAATCGTCGGCCAGCTCGATAGGAGCGACGAGCGTGGCGTTGCTGCCTACGAAGACCCGATTGCCGATGCGCGTGGGATGCTTGCGCTCGCCGTCGTAGTTGCAGGTTATGGTTCCCGCGCCGATGTTGCAATCGGCGCCAATCTCGGCGTCGCCCAGGTAGGCCAGGTGATTGGCCTTGGATCGGGCGCCGAGGCGCGTGTTCTTCAGCTCGACGAAGTTGCCCACGTGAGCTCCGGCCCCCAGATGGGTCGCCGGGCGGATCCGGGCGAACGGGCCGGCCCGCGAATCGTCCTCCAGGCGCGCCTCTTCGATCAACGTGTATGGTCGGACGTCCACGCGCTCGCCGAGCTCGACGTCCCTGAGAATCGAGCCGGTTCCGATGCGGCAATCGCGACCGATCACGCTGCGCCCGAGAATTTGGACAAACGGCTCGATCACGGTGTCTGCGCCCACGCGCACATCGCAATCCACGGTCACGGTTTCCGGCTGGCGAATGGTCACGCCTTCCAGCATCAGTTCCTGCGTCTTGCGTGCCCGCAGCAGCGCGTCGGCGCGGGCCAGATCCACTCGCGTGTTGACGCCCAGCACTTCGGTGGAGTCCTCGAGGAACAGGGCCTGCACCTTATGCCCTTCGCGACGCAGGATGCCGACGATGTCCGTGAGGTAGTATTCCCCGGCCGGGTTATCCGGCCGGATTTCGGGAAGGTAGCGCCACAGCAGATCGGAACGGAAACAATAGATGCCGGAATTGATTTCGTTGACCGCCAGTTCGGCGGGGCTGGCGGCTTTCTGCTCGACGATGGCGAGAACGCCGCCCTGCTCATCGCGGATCACGCGTCCGTAGCCGGAAGGATCTTCCAGGCGCGTGGTGATGACGGTGGCCGCCGCGTCCGAGGCCTGCTGCTGGGCGATCAGCCGCAGGAGCGTGGCAGGCGTCAGCAGGGGGCAATCTCCGTAGAGCACGGTTAGCAGGCCGCCCAGCGGCTCCAACCGGTCGCGTCCTACCAGCAGGGCGTGGGCCGTCCCTTTCGGCTCGCCTTGCTCGATGAAGCCGACGCTGTAACGACTGACGGCTGCGCGAACCTGCTCGGCCTGGCATCCCACGACGACAAAGACGCGCTCGGGCGGCGCCACAGCCAGCGCGGTCCGGACGACGTGTTCGACTAAAGGCAACCCGCCCGCCTCATGCAGCACCTTGGCGCGGCGCGATTTCATGCGCGTGCCCAGACCGGCAGCGAGAATGACGACGTGGACGGGAGCTTGCATGAATCACCTCTTGCCCGACGCCCGGCGGCGACCCTCGGCGGCCAGCTCCAGTGCAACCTGCGCGGTGGCGGCGGGATCGTGCCGTACTTTGTCTCCCTCTTGGAGCAAATCGCGGGCCAGCACCTTCACGCCCAGGCGCTCCAGCCGGTCGAAATCAATTTCCACCGGCTGGGCCCGGCGGCGCGCGTAGCGGGCTCGCAGCTCTTCGCTGACAGGCCGGGTGTTGACGATGACGTAGTCCAGCCAGCCCTCGCCGGCGTGCCGGTAGATGGCCTCCACGTGGTCCGCCGCGGTGAAATGCATGGTTTCGCCGGGCTGCCACATCAGGTTCACGAAGTACGCTTTTACCGCAGGGGAAGCCCGCAGCGCTTCGGGAATCCCCTCCACCAGCAGATTGGGGATGACGCTGGTGAATAACGATCCGGGGCCGAGCGTGATCAAATCGGCTTCAGCGATGGCCTGCAAAGTTTCGGGAAGCGGTTTCACGCGTCGCGGCCGCAGACTGATGCGGCGGATCCTCGAGCGGCTTCGGCTGATGCGCGTTTCGCCTTCCACGCGAGTGCCGTCGGCGAGGCGCGCCACCAGGGTGACGTTCTGGGTGGTGGAAGGATAGATCCGGCCGGCGATCGCCAGCACGTCGGAGGAAACGCGGACCGCCTGCGGGAAATCCCCGGTGATATCCGTGAGTGCGGTCAGGAAGAGGTTGCCGAAGCTGTGCCCTTTCAGACCGCGGCCCCGCGGGAAGCGGTACTGGAACAGCCGAGACAGCAGGGCTTCGTCTTCCGAGAGGGCGACCATGCAGTTGCGGATGTCGCCCGGTGGCAGCACGGAGAACTCCCGCCGCAAGCGGCCGGAACTGCCGCCGTCGTCGGTGACCGTAACCACCGCAGTGATGTCCACCAGCGGCCCCGGATGCTGTTCCGCGCCGCGATCGCTGCCCGGTCGCCTCGGCGCGTAGCGTTTCAGCCCGTGCAGCAACGCACTCAGGCCCGTGCCGCCGCCGATGGCCACCACGCGGTAAGTTTCCGCGGGCTGGGGAGCGCTGGCATCGGGGCGATCGGGGAGAGTCATCGGCAGCGTCAGAACAGCGTGAGTCACTCGCCCGCGGGATTTCGCTCGGCGCGAAGCAGTTCGGCCAGCGGCGACTGGTTGACGAAGGGAGCAAAATCCGGATCGTTGCGGGCGGCGATCCGGTTGTTGGGCTGGAGTTCGATGGCGCGCTGCATGCACTGAAATGCGCCTACCATGTCTCCCAGCCAGCAGCGGCACAGAGCCAGAGCGTAATAGAGGTGATCGCCGCGCGGATTCTCCTCCAGCGCTTTCCTCAGGTGCGCTTCCGCCTCTTGCCAGCGGCGCTGGTTCAACAGAAGCACGGCGTAGTTGTAACGGTCCTCGGCTGTGCGCAGAACCGGTTCCTGCTGAACCAGTCGTTGCTCGCACATGAGCGCGCGCTGGCGGGCGGCGTGCGCCATCTCTGCGAGTGGCCCTCTGGCTGCGGCTTCGAAGCGAGCCCGGGCCTCCAGAAACTGCTGCGCGTGGAACAGGCGGATCCCTTCCTCGAAAAGCCGGGTCTGCTCGGTGGCGTCGGACGCGGCGGGCGCGGACGCCCGGGAACGCCCGTCGTCACCCGCAGAGACGGCGGCTGCGGACGGTTCAGTCTCCGGGGCAGCTTTCGTGCGATCCGACGATTTCCTGGCGGCCATGGTCGGCCCTCCGTGCCACGGTTGGTTGCTGGTGCCCCAAGGCTGGTTCGGGGAGCCTCCGCAAATCGCCGACGGGCGCGTCGGCCTCGATCCAAAGTAACTCTTTTATCAGAGCAGGAACGTGGGCTTCAAGGTTCGCCCACGGCCTGCTTACACCAAGGACGCCCGGCGCAGACCTCGCGCAGCCTGCGCCAGCGCTCTCAGAGGACCTTGGCCAGTTGCGCAGCAAAGGCGCTCTTGGGCTCCTCGCGTTTGCCTTTCGACCGCTTGCTCTCGGGCCGCGACTTGGTCTCTCCCTTGGCCTGGCCCTTGGATCTGGGCGGTTGGGCCGGATTCGCCCGCAACAGGCGGCCTTCCAAAGGAGCGCGGTCGAAACGGCGAATAATTGCCTCCATCTCTTCCTGGTTCGGAGCCTCGATGAAGGCGAACCCCTTGGATTCTTGCGTTTCCGGGTTGCGAATTACCTTGATCGAATCGGCCACAAGGCCTTCGGCGGTGAGCCAGCTTTGGATGTCGTCTGCGGTCACCCAAGTGGGAAGATTGCCGAGATAGACAGTGAATCCCATTAGACGGTTTTGTTCACTCCGGATGTTGGATTGACGGTGAGCAAGCGGCGCGCTTCCGTTCCCTGAGTTTAGCAAAGCAGTGCGTGCGCTGCAAGCCGGCAGCGCCGCATCGAGCGGCAAGAGCGCTAGACTGGATGCGATATGGCTGCCGCGTGCCTTGCTTTCCTCGTTCTGGCGGGCCTGGCTTCCGCACAGAGTGTGCGCTCCCACCTGCTGGTTTCAACGGAGTGGCTGGCTGCGAATCTCGACCGTCCCGACGTGGTCGTGCTGCACGTGACGCGGGATCCGGCAACCTATGCGCGCGGTCACATTCCCGGCGCTCGCCTGCTCACCTGGGATCAGTTCACCACCGTGCGCGACGGCGTTCCCAATGAGCTACCGTCGCCCGGCGAGTTGGCCGACCGCTTCTCGCGTTTGGGCGTCGGAGACAATACGCGTGTGATTCTCTATGGGGATCCTCCCGGGCTGGTTGCGGCTCGCGCGTGGTTCACGCTGGACTACCTCGGACACGGGGAGCACGCGGCGCTGTTGGATGGCGGCTTGGAGAAGTGGCGTGCTGAGGGCCGACCCGTTTCGCAACAAGAGCCGCCGTCTCCGACACCTGGCAAACTGACACTGCACCTGCGACCCGAGGTGGTAGAAACGCTGGCGCGCATCCGGCGACTGGTCGAGGTTCCCGACCCGGGCGTCCTGCTGATGGACACGCGGCCCCCCGAGGAGTATCGCGGTGAGAAGCCCGCGGGCAATCCGGCGCGCGCTGGTCACATCCCGGGCGCGGTGAATTTCTACTGGCCGGACGCGCTGGTGAGCCGTGAAATTCCGGCTTTCAAGCCAGAGACCGAATTGCGTCGGTTGTTTGAGAGCGCCGGGGCGCAACGCGGCCGCCGGATCATCACTTATTGCGGCTCAGGGGTGCAGGCATCGCTGGTCTACTTCCTGGCGCGTTACCTGGGTTATGAGGCCGCTCTCTATGACGGCTCCATTTCCGAGTGGAGCCGGGATCCCCAAAATCCCCTGGTGACGGGTCCGTCTCCGCGTTGAGGCGTCTATCCGCAGTGGGCAAGTTGCCGCAGGCCCCCGCGTCGCATTACGATCAAAGCTTTCACGGGATGGGATCTATGAGGCGAATCTCTCGCTGGGCAATCATGTGGATCGCGGCGGTCCTTTGCGTGCGTGCGGCGCCGCCCTCGGTGTTCGCGATCCGCGGTGCGCGCGTGGTGACGGTCAGCGGTCCAGTCATTGAGAAGGGTACGGTAGTGATCCGGGACGGCCTGATCGCGGATGTGGGCGCCTCCGTCCCGATTCCTGCCGACGCCTGGGTGATCGAGGCCGAGGGCCTTACCGTCTATCCCGGGCTGATTGATGCGCTGAGCTCGCTGGGAATGCCGGAGGCGGCGGCGCAGACCGCCGGGACCGTGCGGGCAACCAGCCGCTCGCAGCAGCCGGCTCCTGCTCCCGCTCCGACCCCGCCACAAACACCGGAAGCGAAGCCTGCTCAGGGACCCGAAGACAGGCCTTCCAACACGAGCTGGTTGCGGGCGGCGGATCTGATCACGCCCGGCGACAGCCGGCTTGAGACGGCGCGCAGCGCCGGGTTCACGGCGGCAGTCACGTTTCCTCAACGCGGGATTTTTGCCGGTCAGGGCGCGGTGATCGCGCTGGGTGGGGAACGGGCCGGCGAGATGGTCATCGCCGCCCCCGCAGGGCTTTACTTGACCCTGACCACGGCTGGTTTCACCAGCTTTCCGGGATCGCTGATGGGCGTGCTGGCCTACATCCGCCAGGTGTATCTCGATGCTGAGCATTACCGGCTGGCGAAGGAGCTGTATGCGCGGCATCCCGCAAGCGTGCCGCGCCCGGCATACGACAGGGCACTCGAAGGGGTTCTGGAAGCGCCCAGGGTACTGCTGCCCGCTTCGCGCGCGGTCGAGATTGATCGCATGCTACGCTTCGCTGCCGAGTTGAAACTCAACGCCGTTCTCTATGGCGGACACGAAGCGCACCGCGTGGCCGCGCTGCTCAAAAAGTCGGGCGTGCCCGTTCTGGTAAGCCTGCGATGGCCGGAGCGCAGCCGCGACGCCGATCCCGAGCAGGTGGAGAGCCTCCGCGTGCTCGAATTCCGCGAGATGGCGCCTTCGACCCCGGCGGCGCTGGCCAAAGAAGGGGTTCGGTTTGCGTTTTACGCAGACGGCTTGTGGAGTCAGCGCGAGCTGGTTCGAGCCGTACGGCGGGCGCTCGAGGCAGGTCTCTCGCAGGCCGACGCCGTGCGTGCCTTCACTTTGAGCGCGGCTGAAATTTACGGGGTTGCCGACCGTTTGGGCAGCATCGAGAAAGGGAAAATCGCCAACCTGATCGTGACCGACGGCGAGCTGTTTCAGGAAAAGACGCGGGTGAAATACGTGTTCGTTGACGGGCGCAAGTACGAGCCCTTGCCGGAGGCGCCGCCGGAAGAAGGCGGTCGGGCCGAACCTTCCGAGGAGGTGGTGCAATGAGGCGATACGCACTGTGCTTGCTGGCGAGTTGGGCGCTGGCGGCGCCGCCCATCGTGATCCGCAACGCCAACGTTCTGACCGTGACCAAAGGCCGCTACCAGGGCTCGATCCTGGTGCGGGACGGAAAGATCGTGGAGGCGGGTCCCAAGGTGACCATTCCACCGGACGCCCAGGTCATCGAGGCGGGCGGCCAGTATGTGATGCCCGGCATTGTAGATCCGCACTCCCACATCGCCACCGAGAGCGTCAACGAAGGCAGCGTTTCGGTGTCTTCGATGGTTTCCGTCGAGGATGTTCTGGATCCGGAGGACATCGCGATTTACCGCGCCCTGGCGGGCGGCGTGACCACGATCGCCGTGATGCACGGCAGCGCCAACGCCGTGGGCGGGCAATGCACCGTGATCAAGCTGCGCTGGGGACGCGATGCGCGGGGGTTGTTGTTCGAAGGCGCCCCGCCGATCCTCAAGTTCGCCATGGGCGAGAATCCCAAGCGGCGCGGGAGCCTGCCGTCGCTGCTGCCCGGCGTCACCGTGCAGCCGCGCTATCCGGCCACGCGCATGGGCGTGGAAGACGTGATGCGGCAGGCGTTCCTCGAGGCTCGCGCTTATCGGGAGGAGTGGCGCCGTTACGAGGAGAAGCGGCAGCGGGGTGAGCCGGCGATTCCGCCGCGGCGCGACCTGCGACTGGAACCGCTGGTCGAGGTGCTCGAGGGGCGAAGACTGGCCCACGTGCACTGCTATCGGGCCGATGAAATCCTGGCTGTGCTGCGACTCTCCCAGGAATTCAACTTCCGGATCCCCGCCCTGATCCACGTACTCGAAGGCTACAAGGTAGCGCGCGAGATCGCGGCGGCCGGGGCGGGCGCGTCTACTTTCACGGACTGGTGGGCTTACAAGGTCGAGGCCTACGATGCCATCCCCTATAACGCGGCGCTCATGGTTCGCAAGGGAGTACTCGTCTCGCTGAACTCGGATTCTGCCGAGTTGATGCGCCACATGAATCAGGAGGCGGCCAAGACCATTAAATATGGCGGCCTCTCCGAGGATGAGGCGCTGGCGCTGATCACCATCAATCCCGCGCGGCAACTGGGCGTGGACAAGCGCGTGGGGTCCATCGAGCCGGGCAAGGACGCCGATCTGGTCTTCTTTGACAGGCACCCGCTGTCCAATTACGCCAAGGTGCTGCGCGTGATGATTGAAGGTCAAATTTACTTCGATCGCGACCGCGATATGAGCCGGCGCGCCGAGCTGGAGGCGCGCAAGAAGGCGTTGCTCGAACGGGCGCGCGAGCGCGAGAAAAAACAGGCGCCCGCGCGAAGGAGGCCGGCATGAGAGAGCTGTTCGTCTGCCTGGTTTGCGTGGCGTCGCTGGCGGCTGCCGACAATACGTTCCTGCTGCGCGGCGCCACGATTCATCCTGTGAGCGGGCCGGAGATCCGCGACGGCATGCTGCTGGTCAAGGACGGGGTCATCGCCGAAGTCGGTACGAAGGTGGCCGTTCCCCGTGGCGTGCGCGTGATCGAGGCCCGCGGTTTGCACGTGTATCCCGGGCTGATTGATTCGGGCACGCAGCTCGGCCTGGCCGAAATCAGCTCCGTCCGCGAAACTGTGGACACCACGGAGATCGGGGACTTCAACCCGCAACTTCGCGCCATCATCGCCGTGCACCCGGCCAGCGAGCATATTCCGGTGACCCGCGCCAACGGCATCACCACCGCGGTGACCTTGCCGAGCGGCGGGATCATTTCAGGACAAGGGGCGCTCATCCATCTGGACGGCTGGACGTGGGAGCAGATGCAGGTGCAAGCGCCCGTCTGCATGGTGCTCCAATTCCCCGTGATCCAGACCCGGCAGGAGCGTCCTGGCGCTCGCGGCCCGCGCCCGTTCAGCGAAGCCAAACGGGACTACGAACGGCGGCTTCAGCAACTGCGCGAATTCTTCGAGCAGGCGCGGCGATATCAGAAAGCGAAGCTGGCGGGCAGTCCGGAGTTCCGGACGGACGCTCGCATGGAAGCGATGCTGCCTGTGCTCGAGGGCAAACTGCCCGTGCTCGTCCACGCGGTGCGGGAGCGCGCCATCCGGGAGGCAATCGCGTTCGCCGAAAGCCAGAAGATCCGGCTGGTGCTGGCCGAGGCTCGCGAGGCCTGGAAAGTGGCGGACCTGCTCAAGCAGAAAAATATTCCCGTGATTCTCGGTCCCACGCTCGAGTTGCCGCTGGAGGAGGACGACCCCTACGACAAGGCTTACACGCTGCCCGCAGAGTTACATCGCGCGGGAGTGAAGTTCGCATTCGCCAGCTTCTCGACGTCGTTTGCGCGCAACCTGCCGTATCAGGCAGCGATGGCGGTGGCTTTCGGCCTGCCTTATGAAGAAGCGTTGAAGGCCCTGACACTCTATCCCGCGCAAATCTGGGGCGTCAGCGACAAACTCGGCTCCATCGAGAAAGGAAAATGGGCCGACTTGATTGTCACCGACGGCGATCCATTGGAAACGCGCACCCAAATCAAGCGCGTGTTCATCCAGGGCAGGGAAGTGGATTTGAGCAACAAACACTTGCGGCTTTATGAAATCTATTCTCGCCGCCCGTGAGCCTGGGAGCGGCTTCTGATTCCCTATAATCGTTAGCAGGTGGCGACTTTCTTCATCGAAAATTTCGGGTGTCGCGCAACCCAGGCCGAGGGGGCGGCCATCGTTTCGCAGCTCGTCCGGCGAGGTCACGTGCCGGCCAGCCGTGCCGAGGCCGACCTTGTGATTCTCAACACTTGCACGGTGACCGCCGCCGCGGACGAAGACGTGCGCCAGGCCGTTTACCGCATTCGGCGCGAAAATCCTGATGCCCGCATCCTCATCGCCGGTTGCTATGCCCAGCGTGCGCCCGAAGAAGCCGCGGCATTGCCGGGTGTGACGTGCGTGGTGGGCAACTCCCACAAAGCGCAACTGGCGGAGTTGATCCGCGAGCTGGAAGGCGACGGGCTGACGCATTGCCGGATTTACGTCGGCGACGCCAACAGGGCAATTTCTTTTCCCGACGTCGAACCCGAGTTCGCGGCGGGGGATCGCACGCGGCCGAATCTGAAAATTCAGGACGGCTGCAGCTTCCACTGCGCGTTCTGCATCATTCCTTCCGTTCGCGGCCGGAGCCGCAGCGCGCCGGCGGAATGGGTCGTTGAACAGGTGCGGCGGCTGAGCCGGCATTACCGGGAGATCGTGCTGAGCGGCATCAACCTTGGCCGGTGGGGACGCGATCTGCCGGGCCGCCATCGCCTGCCGGACTTGTTGCGACGCCTGCTCGCAGAGACCGACGTGGAGCGGCTGCGGTTGAGTTCCGTGGAGCCGATGGACCTCAGCGATGATTTGCTGGGTCTGATGGCAAGCTCCCGGCGGATCGCGCAGCATATTCACGCCCCCTTGCAAAGCGGCTCGGATAACATCCTGCGGCGCATGCGGCGGTGGTACCGCGCACGCCACTACGCCGACCGGATCCTGAAAGCGCGCGCCTGGATGCCGGATGCGGCGATTGGCGCCGACGTTATGGTGGGATTCCCGGGCGAGACGGATCGGGATTTCGAGGAGACGGTCCGGCTGATCGAGAGCCTGCCGTTCACTTACCTGCACGTGTTTACGTATTCGCCCCGTCCGGGGACGCCGGCCGCGGAGATGCCGGACCAGGTGCCGGTGAAGGTCCGCAAGGAACGGAACCGGATCCTGCGCGAGCTGGCTGCCCGGAAGAATCTGGACTTCCGGCAGCGCATGATCGGGCGGAGGCTCTCCGTGCTCACGCTCGAGGCCGGCCAGGTCGGGCTGAGCGACAACTATCTGAAGGTGGAACTGGCTGAACCCCGCGAGCCGAATCGGATCATCGAGGTGGAGATCGGCGGGCTCACTGCGGCGGGCGTCTGCGAGCGCGTGCCGACGGGATCCGAGGAGCGTCGGCAGCAGTGATTGATCTGCACGTCCACACCACGGAATCCGATGGCTCGTTGACGCCCGAGGAGATCGTGCGCGCCGCGCGGGAAGCGGGACTGGAGGCGCTCGCCATTGCCGATCACGACACGTTGGGCGGCTACGATCGCGCCCGGGCAGTGGCTGAGCAGGTGGGTCTCGATCTCGTTTGTGCGGTCGAGATCAGCACCCGATTCGGGAGGAGCGCCACGGGGCGTCGTCGCAGCGCGCATCTGCTCGGGTACTTTCCCGCCGAGCTGCCCGGCGCCGCGTTCCGTGCGTGGTTGTGCGAGTTACAGGCGCGGCGGCAGCAACGCAACGAGCGGCTGGCGCAGCGGTTGCAGGAGCTGGGCCTCGAAGTAACGCTCGCGGAAGCCTCGGCGCTGGCGCGCAGACTGACGGGCCGCGTCCATTTCGCGCGCGTCCTCGTCCAGAAGGGCTATGTGAACAGCATCCCGGAGGCCTTCCGTTTGTATCTGGGCGAGGGCGGCAAGGCGTACACTCCGCTGGAGAAGGCGACCCTGGAAGAGGCGATTCAGCGCGTGCGCGAAGCGGGCGGCATTCCTTCTCTGGCGCATCCGGGCCGCATGAGCTGGGACGTCAGTGAAGTGCTGGGCGAATTGCGCGCGGCAGGTTTGATGGGTATCGAAGCGTACTCCAGCGAGCACAGTCCCGCGCAGACTGCGATGTACCTGGAGCTGGCCCGTGCCCACGACCTTCTGGTGACAGGCGGCTCGGACTTTCACGGCGACGGCAAGCCCGCAGTTCGATTGGGCACAGGTGTGAACGGCAACGTTTGCGTGCCGCGGCGCGTGCTGGATGAACTTCGCGCGGCCTGCGCCAGGCGCTGAGGGTCGGCCTTTTCTCGGCGCCAGAGTTTTGCTAGAATCAATTTTGGAGACTGGGAGGTCGTCTAATCGGTAAGACGGCAGACTCTGGATCTGCTTATCGGGGTTCGAGTCCCTGCCTCCCAGCCACAAGGTCCTCCGTTTTAGTTAGGAAGTTCGCCTGAAGCCAGGACGCCGGCAGTTTGTCACCATCCCCCGCTCTGGTAACCGCTGCGTCTAGGGTTCTCGCGCCCTCAACCGGCTTCCGCGGGTGGTGGGAAGGCGAAGGGTGGCGGTGAAGTTGCGCACCGGCTCGATGCGTCGCTCGCTGGCGACCACCAGCGCCACGCCATTGAAAGCGGCGAAGGAAACGGGATCGGTTTCGGACGCCAGCTCCACGCGGACCCAGCTTGCAGGCGGCGGCTGCTGAGTACCAAGCTTTGCTGCGGCAAGCGACGGGTGACCCCGCTATCGCCCAGACGCCGCCGGAAGAAAGCCTTCAAGCTGAGGCCGCCGCTCGAGTACTCCTCGACGAGGCGACTTACTTTGACACGGCTGCGGCGCTCGGCTGTTCCACGGACCGCTTCGCGGCTTAGGCCTCCCGCTGAGCGTCAAACCTTCGATTCGTCAAGGATGCGGTTGGTCGGACGCTTACCCACGAAGTAACTGCCCCGAAACCTCGCCTTTTGCCCGCAAGCTTTCCGAATTTGCCGGACCGTGCCCGGGTAACGTCCAATGAAGCTGGAGGCGTCCATGCGGCGATTGTACGTGGCGGCTTACGACATTTGCGCGCCGCGCAGGTTGCGGGCAGCCCTGCACGTTCTGAAAGGCTACGCGACCGGCGGGCAAAAATCGGTCTTCGAATGTTTCCTCACGCCGGCTGAGCGCGCCGCTTTGCTGGCTGAAATCCGGCAAGTTATCGAAGCGAGCGAGGACAGTTTTCTCTTGGTTCGGTTGGATGCGCGACGGGCGGTGCACACTCTCGGCATCGCCGTCCTTCCGGCGGATCCTCCTTTCTTTTACCACGGGTGAGTTATGCCGACTTTCTATGTAGACCGAGCCGGGATCGAACTGCGGCCCCATGGCCGCGCGCTGGCGATTTACGAAAGCGGCGAGTACCAGGCCACGGTTCCGGTCCTCATGCTGGACCGGGTAGTCATCTCGGCCCCGACTCGGTTCAGCAGCAGCCTGCTGGCCTGGCTGGCCCGCCACGGCGTGGGGTTGGTCGTGCTGGGACGCGGCGGGGCGGAAGCCGCGGCCTGCATGCTCGGACGCCCGCTGGGCGACGGCGCGCGCCGCATCGCGCAGTATCGTGCGTTTCTCGACGAAACTTGGCGGCAACGCTGGTCGCATCGCCTGCTGCGCCTGAAGTTCGCCGCCCAGATGCGCACGCTGCGTCGCATCCTGCGCGATCGCGCCGACCAGCGTCAGCCTTTGCGCAGCGCGTTGGAGCGAATCGGCGAGCTCAGCCGCCGCCTCGCGCCCGAACAGCCGCGCATGGCGATGATGGGCGTCGAGGGCGCCGCGGCCGCCGCGTACTTCGAGGCTCTGGCGCCCGTGTTTCCGCCCACGCTGGCTTTCTCCGGGCGCAATCGCAGGCCGCTGCGCGCGAATCCGAAGACGAAGCCCGATGGCAGGAGGATCAGCGAATCGTGCGCCTTGCGCTGGCCGGCGTCCGAAAGATCGAGGATGCGCCGCGCCTGGAAACTTACTACGGCCTGCTTATG
>JAPWUP010000192.1 GCA_028275505.1 Bryobacteraceae bacterium | reverse complement strand
CGCCGAGCAACACGATTCCCACGAAAATCAAGGCGAAGCCGACCAGATGGGCCAGACGCCGCGAGCTCAGATACTCGTAAAAGAACGAGCCGACGACCCCGTAAAACCACAGGCCGCACAGAAAGCCAGCGATTGCCGCCACCAAGCCGATCAAGGAGCGCGCCAGGCCCTTGATTAGCCCGGCCAGCACCGAGCCGCCGATCAAAGCCAGCAGCAGATAGTCGAGCCAGTTCACAAGTCTTTACCGGTCAGCTTGCGGTAGGCTTCGCGATACTTCCCGGCCGTTTTCTCGGCCACCTCCGGGGGCAGCGCGGGCGCGGGCGGCTGCTTGTTCCAGCCGATGGCCTCCAGATAATCGCGCACGTACTGCTTGTCGTAGGAGGGTTGAGGGCCGCCGGGGCGATAGCTCTCGCGCGGCCAGAACCGCGAGGAATCCGGCGTGAGCACTTCGTCGGCCAGCACCAGTTCCCCATTGATCAGGCCGAACTCGAACTTGGTGTCGGCGATGATGATGCCGCGGCTTTCCGCGTAATCCGCGGCCTTGCGGTAGATGCGAAGGCTGAGGTCGCGCAGCCGTTCGGCCAGCTCGGCGCCCACCAGGGCCACGACATCTTCCATGGAAATGTTCTCGTCGTGCCCGGTCTGCGCCTTGGTGGCGGGAGTGAAAATCGGCTCGGGCAGCTTGTCGCTTTCTCGGAGGCCAGGCGGCAGCGGGATCCCGCAGACGGCGCCCGTGCGCAGGTAGTCCTTCCAGCCCGATCCCGCCAGATAGCCACGCACCACGCACTCCACGGGCAGCATGCGGGCCCGCCGCACCAGCATCGAGCGCCCCTCGAGCTGCTCGCGATACTGCGGCAGCGGCTCGGGATACTCGTCCACATTCGCGGTCAGGAAGTGCACGGGCACGACGTCGCGCAGGAAATCGAACCAGAAAATCGAGAGCTGGGTCAGCACCCGACCCTTGTCCGGGATGCCGGTGGGCAGCACGTAATCGAAGGCGGAGATTCGATCCGTGGCCACGATGAGCAGGCGGTCGCCCAAGTCGTAGATGTCCCGCACTTTGCCTCGCGCCAGAGGCTTGAAACCGGGCAGATCCGTCTCCAGCAGAACCGGCATCGTGCCCATTGTACGATACGGAACCCTGCCATCAGCCGGTTCGGCCATTCCCCTATACTGGGTGATTTCCATGAAGCTCTCCATCCTGATGCCGGTCTACAACGAGCGCACCATGGTGGAGCGCTGCCTCCAGCAGGTGCTGGCCGCGCCCTTGCCGGAAAACATGGACCGTGAGATCATCATCGTGGACGACTGCTCGACCGACGGCACCTGGCCGATTCTCGAGCGCCTGGCCCGGGAGCACCCCGAAATCCGCCTCTTCCGTCACCCAGTCAACCGGGGCAAGGGCGCCGCCGTGCGCACCGCCATCGAGCACGCCACGGGAGACTTCTGCATCATTCAGGACGCCGATCTGGAGTACGACCCGAATGAGTATCCGCGGCTGCTGCGACCGCTGCTGGATGGTCGCGCGGATGCCGTCTTCGGCTCCCGCTATCGCGGCAGCGAGCAGACCCGCGTGCTCCCCTTCCGCCACTCCATGATCAACAAGTTCCTCACCCTGGTCTCCAACGTCTTCTCTGACCTCAACCTCACGGACATGGAGACCTGCTACAAGGCCTTCCGCACCGACCTGCTGAAAAGCATCCCCATCCGCTCCAACCGCTTCGGCTTCGAACCCGAGATCGTCATGAAGGCGGCCAAGCGGAATTTCCGCATTTACGAGACGCCGATCAGCTATCACGGCCGCACCTACGAGGAAGGCAAAAAGATTGGCTGGAAGGACGGCTTCCAGGCCCTCTTTACGATCCTGCGCTTCTGGCTCATTGACGATCTCTACAAGGAGCCCTACGGGCGAGGCCTGCTCAACAATCTCACGGGAACGCCGCAGTATTTGGGCTGGATCGCGCGCGTGCTGCGGCCCCACGTGGGCGACAGCGTGCTCGAGCTGGGCGCCGGCATCGGCCACATGACCGCCCGCCTGATGGGGCGAAGGCTGCGTTACGTGGCCACGGAACGCGATCCGCTGTACCTGCACGCGCTCACCAACCGTTTCCTGCGCACGCCCAACGTCGAGGTTCGCAAGCTCGATCCCGAAGATTCAGAAGACTTCGCCCGCCTGGACGGAACGTTCGATACGGTGCTCTGTCTCAACGTGCTGGAGTTTCTGGACGACCCGGCGCGGACGGTTCGCGCGGCGGCCCGCGTGCTCCAGCCCGGCGGCGCCCTGCTGGTGCTGACGCCGCAAGGCCCCTCGCTTTACTGCGGCATTGACCGGCGCCTGGGGCACCGGCGCCGGTTCCGGCCCGAGGAGCTGGCGACCATGCTGGAGGCCGCCGGCCTGCGCGTCGAGCAGAGCTGGCAGATCAACCGGATCGGCGCGCTAGCCTGGAAAATCTACGGCGGCCTGTTAGGCCTTCAGTCCATCAACAAGCTCACGCTGAAAATCTTCGACAAGACGGTCTGGCTGTGGCGCCGCGTAGACCGGCTCATGCCCTGGCCCGGCCTGACCCTCATCATGCTGGCCCGCAAACGCGCGCGCTGAGGCACCGGGGCCGCCGATCGCCGCCTGCAGACAGGGTAAACTGTCTTCTATGTCGTACGTGTTCCGGCACGCAACCTGTAACGAAGGCTTCAAAGACTGGGATTTTGCCCAGGCCGCCAAAACGATTCGCAAGATCGGCTACACCGGCATCGAGCTGGCGCCCTTCACGCTGGCTGAGGACGCAACCACGCTTTCTGCGGAAAAGCGCCGCGAGTACCGGCGGATCATCGAATCCGAGGGTCTGACCTTCGTGGGCCTGCACTGGCTGCTGGTCGGACCCAAAGACATCCACGTCACCACGCCCGATCGCGCCATCCGCGAACGAAGCTGGCAGTACGTGCACGGCCTGATTGATCTTTGCGCGGACCTGGGGCCGAACGGCGTGATGGTGTTCGGCTCGCCCAAGCAGCGGGCCTCGACCGGCGGGATTTCGCCCCAGGAGGCCAAGAAACATTTCGTGGAAGGATTGGCGGGACTGGCGGATCATGCCGCCCAGCGCGGAGTGACCGTGCTGGTGGAGGCTCTCTCGCCCGATCAGACCGACGTGGTCACCTCGCTGGCCGAAGCGGTCGAGGTGGTCCAGACGATCAACCATCCCGCCATCCGCACCATGTTCGACACCCACAACGCCGTGGCCGAGACCGAGCCGCACGACGTCCTGGTGGACCGCTACTTCGACCTGATCCGCCACGTGCACGTCAACGAAATGGACGGGCGCCGGCCCGGCCTCGGCGACTACGACTTCAAGCCCGTACTTCGGGTACTCAAACGCCGCAACTATCAGGGTTGGGTCTCGCTGGAGGCCTTCGACTTCACGGGCGGGCCAGACAAGGTGGTGGAAGAGTCCCTGCGTTACCTGGAACAGCAGATCGCCTTGCTGTAACCATTTCGCTGCCTGCATGTCGCATTACGTGGTCACCGGAGGGGCTGGTTTCATCGGATCGGCGCTGGTGCGCGCACTTTTCGAGGAAGGCGCCCGCCGCGTGGTGGTGATTGACAACCTCCTCACCGGCAAGGAAGAAAACCTCGAAGAAGTCCGCGACCGCATCGAGTTTCACCGCACGGACATTCGCTGTTACGAGGAGCTGGCGCCTCTGGTTCGGGGCGCCGACGTAGTCTTTCACCTGGCGGCCATCCCCTCGGTGCCACGCTCGATTGCCGAGCCGGTGCTGACGCACGAAGTCAACATTGACGGCACTTTTCAGGTCTTGCGAGCCTGCCGCGACGGCGGCGTGCGCAGGGTGGTGTACGCAGCGTCCTCTTCGGCCTACGGGGATACGGAAACGCTGCCCAAAGTCGAAACCATGGCGCCGCGGCCGCTTTCCCCTTACGCCGTCCAGAAACTCGCCGGGGAGTATTACGCGCGCGTTTTCTATACCTGTCTGGGACTGGAAACAGTAAGTCTTCGCTATTTCAATGTCTACGGCCCCCGACAGGATCCGAACAGTCCTTACTCCGGAGTTATCTCCGTCTTCATGAAGGCGCTGATCGAGCGCCGCCCGCCGACCATTTTCGGCGACGGCGAGCAGACGCGGGACTTCACTTACGTGGAGGATGTAACCGCGCTGACGCTGAAAGCGGCCCGCGCCCCGGGCGTGGCCGGCAAGGTTTATAATGCAGGAAACGGCGGGCGCTACAGCCTGAACCAGGTCTGGGAAATCCTGCAAAGGCTGGAAGGAGTGCGATTGCCGCCCGTGTACGGCCCGCCGCGACCCGGCGACGTCCGGCACTCGCAGGCCGACATCACGGCCGCAGTCCGCGAGCTGGGACACGCGCCGCGCTTCAGCCTCGAGGAAGGCCTGAAACGCACGCTCGACTGGTACAAGCAATCCGCCGGCAAAATTCGGAGCTGAACAAAAATCAAGTTACGGGGAGGATGCTCATGGGAGAGGAAAGAGTTTTTGGTTTCAATACGCGCGCGCTGCACGCCGGCTACAAGCCGGAGCCGACCACGCTGGCGCGCGCCGTGCCCATTTATCAGACCACTTCCTATGTCTTCGAGAGCACGGACCACGCTGCCGCGCTCTTCGCCCTTCAGAAGTTTGGCAATATTTACACCCGCATCATGAATCCCACCACCGCCGTGCTGGAGGAACGCGTGGCCTCGCTGGAAAACGGCGCCGCCGCGCTGGCCACTTCCAGCGGACAGGCAGCCCAGTTCCTGGCCATCAGCAGCCTGATGCAGGCCGGCGACCAGATGGTGGCGGCCAGCACCCTTTACGGCGGCACTTACACTCAGTTCGACATCAGCTTCCGCAAGCTGGGCTTCGAGGTTGTTTTCGTAGACCCCGACGATCCGGAAAACTTCCGCCGCGCCATCACGCCGCGCACCAAGTGCCTGTACGCAGAAACCATCTCCAACCCGCGGGGCAACGTACTCGACATCGAGCGCGTGGCCGCCATCGCGCACGAGCACAAGATTCCCCTGGTGGTGGACAACACCTTCGCCACGCCCTACCTGTGCCGGCCCATTGATTTCGGCGCGGACATCGTCCTGCACTCGCTCACCAAATTCATGGGCGGGCACGGCACCTCGATCGGAGGCATCATCGTGGACAGCGGAAAGTTCCCCTGGAAAGAAGGCAATTTCCCGCAACTGAACGAGCCCTCGCGCGCCTATCACGGTCTGGTCTTCACGGAAGCCTTCGGCAATCTGGCCTACATCATCAAGGCACGCGTGGAGGGACTGCGCGACATGGGTCCCTGTATGAGCCCCTTCAACGCTTTCCTGTTCCTGCAAGGCATCGAAACGCTGGGACTGCGCATGGAGCGGCACGTGGCCAATGCTCTGGCCGCCGCGCAGTTTCTGGAAAAACACAAGCTGGTGAGCTGGGTGAAGTACCCGTCCCTGCCTTCCAGCCCCTATTACGAGCTGGCGCAGAAATACCTGCCCAAGGGCGCCGGCGCCGTCTTCAGCTTCGGCATCAAGGGCGGTTACGAGGCAGGCAAGAAATTCATTGACAGCGTGAAACTGTTTTCTCACCTGGCCAACGTGGGCGACGCCCGCAGCCTGGTGATCCATCCGGCCTCGACCACGCACCAGCAGTTGAGCCCGGCCGAGCAGGAGGCGGCGGGTGTCACGCCCGACATGATCCGACTCTCGATCGGCCTGGAAGATATTGACGACATTCTCTGGGATCTGGACCAGGCGCTCTGGGCCTCGCAGAAGAAGTAACTCAGGAACGCAGCGCCGCGCCCGCTGGTTAGTGCTTGAGATACTTCTCCAGCCAGGCGTGTAATTCCTGGTAGAAAAGGCGGCTGTCCTCGGCGCGCGTGATCCAATGGTTGGCTTCTTCGAAGACGATCAGGCGGCTGGGGATGCGCAGCCGCTGAAGCACGGTCCAGGCCTCCAGCGTCTGGTTCAGCGGCACACGGTAGTCGCGCTCGCCGATAGTCAGCAGCATGGGCGTGCGGAAGTTCTTTGCGTAGCGGATGGGATTCTGCTCGCGCCAGACCTTCGAGCCTTCCCAGGGCGGGCCGCCGGCGCTCACCTCGCGGTGATAGACCATGTCGGAGGTCCCCCACTGCGATTCCAGGTTGATCAGACCGGCGTGACTGACCAGGCAACGATAGCGCGTCGTGGTGGCTTGCATCCAGTGAGCCAGGTGCCCGCCGTAGCTGGCGCCCGCGGCCGCCTGTCGTGTGCCGTCAATGAACGGAAAGCGGCGGATGGCCTCATCGGCCGCCTGGTTGATTTCTTCGGCTGGGCCGCGGAACGGATCGCCCTGAATGGCCTGGGCGAACTGCTCGCCGAAGCCGGTCGAACCGGTGTAATTGGTCATCAGCACGACGTAGCCGGGCGCGGCCAGCAGGTGATAATTCCAGCGCAGGAAAAATTGATCGCGCCACATGCTGTGCGGCCCACCGTGCATCAGCACCAGCAGGGGATACTTCTTGCTTTCGTCGAAGGCAGGCGGCAACGCGATCCAGTTATGAATTTGCTTGCCCTTTCGGCTGGTGAACCAGAACTCGCGCAAGGGCTGCCAGTCCAGTTGCGCCGCCCGCTCGCGATTGAACTCGGTGAGAGACGAGTGACCGCCTGAAAGCTCGATGCGGACAATCTCGGGCGGCGATATGGCGCTTTCCCAGTTCGCCAGAAGCAGCGTCTGCGAAGCCTTGGGCGGGATCGTCAGCCGGGTGTAGCAGCCGCTGGTCACGCGGAACAGCGGTCGCACGGGGCCACCTGCGGCAGCGACGGCGAACGGCTTCTCATGACCGGCTTCCTCAGCCAGCAGGTACACCGTCTGGCTGTCCGGGCTGATCGCAAAGGATGTCACCGAACGATCCCAGCCCTCGGTGACGATCTTCGGTGCGCCGACCGAGGGCCAGTCGAACCGCGCCAGCCGGGTCAGGTTGTAAATCTTGCCGGTGTGTCGCTCGTACAGGCAGTAAAGGCTGCGGCCGTCGGGACTGAATACGGGACGGCGGAAGCTGTCGCGCCCGCTGGTGAGGGCGCGTGGCTCGCCCCCATTCAGTCCCACTTGATACAGATGCGTGGGCACGAACGAGTAGGCGGCCGTGTGCGCTTGGGTGGTCGCAACGAAAACGAGCGACTGTCCGTCCGGCGCCCACACAGCATCGAGCGATTCCCCGCCCTCGGCTTCCCGCCGACCGCGGAAGCCTGTCTCGGACGCCAGTTTCGTGCCCGCCAGCAGATCACGGGGGCGCGCGCCCGGC
>JAPWUP010000191.1 GCA_028275505.1 Bryobacteraceae bacterium | reverse complement strand
TCGAATTGCGCGTGGGCGACCGTTTGCGGGTGGACTTTCAACTCGAGCTGGGCGGCGTCACCGAACAGGTAACGGTAGTGGGCGAAGTGGAGCTGCTCGAGACGGCCACCGCGAGCAAAGGTCAGGTGGTAGATTCCCAGAAAGTGGCGGCCCTGCCCTTGCTGGGCCGGAATCCCTTCATGCTGGCGGTGGTGGCCACCGGGGTCCAATACACCCCGTCGTTGGCCAGCCGTTCCAACCGCCCGTTCGACAACGGCGGCATGGACAGTTTTTCCATCAATGGCGGGCGCCAGTTCACCAACGAGTTCCTGCTGGATGGCGTCCCGGACACCAACACCGAAACCACCCAACCCACCAACCTGAGTTTCGTCCCCTCGCCCGACGCCACCGAGGAATTCAAGGTTCAGACCAATACGTACGATGCGCAGTACGGGCGGACCGGCGGCGGGGTCATCAATGTAAGCCTGAAGAGCGGCACGAACAAACTTCACGGAACGCTTTATCACTACTTCCGGCACGACAAGCTGAATGCCAACAGTTTCGAATCCAACCTGGCGGGCGCGCGCAAGAGCGCCTTCCGCTGGGCGCAGCCGGGACTGGAGTTCGACGGGCCGGTCTATCTGCCACGCATTTACGACGGGCGCAACAAGACCTTCTTCATGTACTCGTGGGAGAAAATCAAGAGCAGCATTCCCTTCCCCCAGACTTACACGGTGCCTACCCTCGAGCAGCGAGCGGGTGATTTCTCGAAGACCGCACAGGCCAATTTGCAGCCCATCATCATATATGACCCGCTGACCACACAGCAGGTGGGGAATGCTTACATCCGGCAGCCCTTCCCGGGCAACCGCGTGCCTGCGAACCGCTTCGACCCGGTCTCCGTGAAAATGCTCGACTGGATCCCTTTGCCCAACCAGCCGGGCGATGCGCGTGGCTTCTTCAACCTCATTTCCAGCCCCAACCCGCGCACGGATGAATACGACCAGCACATCATCCGCATTGACCAGAATCTGGGCGCCAACCATCGCTTTTTCTCGCGTTACGTGAGGGGCAACCGGCACGAACTGAACTCGGATGCCGGCTTCCGTCATGAAGCCAGCCCATGGTATGGTCACTGGCGAATCAACCAGGGCGGTAACTTCGACCTGACTTCCACGATTTCTCCCACGCTGGTGCTGAACTTCCGCGCCGGGTATATCCGCCACCAGTTCGCCATTGCCCAGTATGGCGATGGTTTCGATCCGACCCAGTTGGGATTCCCTGCCGCTACCGTGGCTCAACTGCCACGCAAGTTCTTTCCGCGAGTGGCGTACACCGATTACACGACGTTCGGGCCGCCGCGCTCGATCGGAAGCGAGTTTACGTTCTCCGACACCTGGTCGGCGAGCGAGACGGTCAACAAAGTCATCGGGCGGCATGCCGTCAAGTTCGGCGCTGAGTTCCGGGTGATGTTCAACAACCAGGCTCTGCCGACCTCCTCGTTCGGGAGCTTCACCTTCACCAAGGGCTACACCCAGCGCGACGCCTTGCGGGCCGAGGCGGCGGCGGGCAACGCGTTCGCCTCCTTGCTGCTGGGCATCCCCGCCAGCGGATCGGTGCCGATCAACGCCGAGCCCGCTTACGGCAACCGGTATTACGTGGCCTTCTTGCAGGATGACTGGCGCGTCACGAATCGGCTGACGCTTAACCTGGGCGTGCGCTGGGACTATGAGTCGCCGCTGAGCGAACGCTTCGACCGCCAGAACCGCGGCTTCGACGCCACGGCGCCCAGCCCGCTGAAGGTTCCCGGCCTGGACCTCCGCGGCGGCCTCCTCTTCACGGACTCCAAGCACCGGTTGCCGTTCAAGCGCGACCTGAACAACTGGCAGCCGCGGCTGGGCGTCGCCTACCAGCTCCGGCGAACCACCGTGCTGCGTGCAGGCTACGGGCTGAGTTACTTGCCCACTTTCGACACCGGTTATAACAACGGCTTCAGCATCGAGACGCCCTACGTCTCCTCGGTGGACGGCGGCATCACGCCCTCCGGGCGCTGGAGCAATCCGTATCCGGACGGCATCAAGCAACCTTACGGCCGCTCCCTCGGGCTGGCTACGATGCTCGGCCTGAGCTTCACCTACGGGTACCCGAATCGCGTGATCCCCTATATTCATCAGTACTCGTTCGGATTCCAGCAGGAATTGCCCGGGCGCGTCCTGGTGGACGTATCTTACGTAGGATCACGCACGCGGATGTTGCAGACCGCCAAGGGCATCAACGCCGTACCGGCTGACAAGCTGGCGCTGGGCTCGGACTTGCTGACGGCGGTACCCAATCCGTTCCAGGGTTTGCTACCGGGCACGGCCTTCAACGGCCCCACGATCCCGCGCCAGCAACTGCTGCGTCCGTTCCCGCACTTCAACGACATTACCGAAGCGCGGCATTCGATCGGCGACACCTGGTACGACAGCATGCAGCTCAGGGTGGAAAAGCGACTCTCGCACGGCTTGCACCTGCTGGCCAGTTACACCCTGTCCAAGAACATCGAGGCCGTCGGTTACCTGAACGCCCAGGATCGCTGGGAGGATACGGCGAAGGTGCTCACGGCGGTAGACGCGCCGCATCGCGCCGTGATCAGTTGGGGGTACGAGCTGCCGTTCGCCAAAGGTCGCCGGGGCGTGGTGAGGCAGGTCTTCGGCGGCTGGCAGGTCAACGGCATTGCAACCTTCCAGTCCGGTCTTCCGGTAGCCACCCCGGACGGGGCGGTTTCCACTGGGGTGAATCCCAAGCTGCCGGGCAATGTGCAGAGCCGCAACCGCTGGTTCAACACCTGCACGCTTACGCAGGCCGGTGTGCGCCAGAACTGCGCCAGCCCGGACGAGCCGGTCGCCTTCCTGGTTCAGCCACCCTTCACGCTGCGCACGTTGAGCACGCGCTTCCCCAACATCCGCACGCGGCGGCCGGGCCTGGTAGATTTCTCCGTGTTCAAGACCTTCTGGCTGACCGAAAGCCTTCGCTTGCAATTCCGGGCCGAGGCGTTCAACCTTTGCAACACGCCTTGGTTCGGTGCGCCGAACACGACGCTGGGATCTGC
Source organism: Bryobacteraceae bacterium (assembly GCA_028275505.1). Classification (GTDB taxonomy): domain Bacteria; phylum Acidobacteriota; class Terriglobia; order Bryobacterales; family Bryobacteraceae; genus DTHT01. Next base: position 4,231 of record JAPWUP010000191.1, on the reverse strand, counting down.
GGCCTTCGGCACGGTTTCGCCGTCGCAAGCAAACGACCCGCGGAACGTGCAGTTGGCCCTGCGGCTGGCGTTTTGAATTCGATGACTGAGAAAGGAACATCTTCGGGGGGACCTCATGAGAATGAGGAATTGGCTTTGCATCGGGGTCGTCGCGCTTGTGCTTGCGGCATCTGCGTTCGGGCAGGGCCTGACCGGCCAGATCTCAGGTAACGTTCAGGACCCGGCGGGAACGGTAGTACCGAATGCCAAGGTCGAACTGGTCAACACCGGCACCGGCCAGACCCGGGAGACCAACACGGACGGCCTGGGCAACTTCATCTTCACGCAACTGTTGCCCGGCACTTACGCGATCACGGTAACTGCCCCGGGCTTCAAGAAGTATGAGCAGAAAGACATTGTGCTTACTGCCACCGAGCGCGTGGTGCTGCGGCAAATCCGGCTGGAGCTTGGCGAGCTCACCCAGACGGTATCGGTGGTGGCCGAAGCCGCCCGCTTGCAGGTTCAAAGTTCGGAGCGCTCCGGCCTCATCAGCACCTCCCAGATTCAGGACCTCTCGCTCAAAGGCCGGGACTACATGGGGCTACTCCGTCTCCTGCCCGGCGTGGTGGACACGCGCAACCGGGAGGCTCCGGGCTGGAACAATCTGGTCGGTATTTACGTCAACGGCGGCCGCCAGGGAACCACCAACCTCACGCTGGACGGAGTCTCCAACCTCGACACCGGCTCCATGCTGGGTCCCTATCTGGCGCCGGGCCTGGACGCCATTGCCGAAGTAAAGGTGCTGCTGACCAACTACCAGGCCGAGTACGGCCGGAGCTCGGGCGGAACGATCAACGCAGTGATCAAGAGCGGCACCCGTGAATTCCATGGCGGCGCTTTCTATTTCAAGCGCCACGAGATGTTCAACGCCAACGAATTCTTCAACAATCGGGACGGGCTGCCCAGGCCGCGCTACCGCTTCGAGTACCCCGGCTACTTCCTGGGCGGGCCGCTGCTGATTCCCAAAATCAACACTAGCCGCGACAAGCTGTTCTTCTTCTGGTCCCAGGAGTTTCTCCCGCGCAAGTACCCCACCGCCCAGGCTCGCCGCACTTTTCCCACCGAGCTGGAGCGTCGCGGAGATTTTTCGCAGACCTTCGACACCAACCGCCAGCTCATTCCCATCCTGGACCCGCTCGGCAACCGCAGGCCCTTCCCGGGCAATATCGTCCCTGCCAGCCGCATAGACAAGAATGGCCAGGGACTGCTCAAGGTTTTTCCCCTGCCTAATACCTTCGATCCTAACTACACTTACAACGCGGTCTTCCAGAGCACCGTAGACCAGCCCCGGCGCGAAGAAATTCTCCGCGTGGACTGGAACGTGGCGCCGCGAACGCTTTTCTATGCGCGCGGCATCGAGAACTACGAAGCCTACAAGGGCGACTTCGCATTCGTGCTGGCGTCCTCGAGCTGGCCGCAATTGCCCATCAAATACGAAATCCGGAGCAAGGGCCTGGTTTCCACGCTGATTCATACGTTCAACCCGACGCTGGTAAACGAGTTCACGTTCGGGGTGAACCGGGCCCTGCAGACGGTGAACCCGTTGACCCAAGAGGGTCTGGACCGCAACGATCGGAGGAAACTGGGCCTGGATCTGCCCCAGTTCCACCCTGAGATCAACCCTTACCATTTGATCCCCAACGCGACTTTCGGAGGCGTTCAGAACGCGCCGCAACTTTACGTAGAACAGCGTTTCCCGTTCTTCGGGACCAACAACATCTGGAACTGGTCGGACAACCTGTCTCATATCCGCGGCCCGCACAACATGAAGGCGGGCTTCTATATCGAGCGCACCACTCGCAACGCCGCCCGCGCCTCCGCCTTCAACGGCACGTTCGATTTCGGAAGAAACGTCAACAACCCGTTCGATGCCAACTACGCCTACGCCAACTGTCTCATGGGCTACGTGAACAGCTACACAGAAGCAGACAGACACCCCCACGCCCATGCTCGTTACACGAACATCGAGTGGTACGTGCAGGACAACTGGCGGGCCCACCGGCGGCTGACCTTCGATATCGGCGTGCGCTTCTACCGCATCGTGCCCACATGGAGCGCGCGTGACCAGTTAGCCGCTTTCTGGATGGCTGACTACCGTCCGGAAAAGGCGCCCAAGCTGATCGAGCCTTACCGGGCCACGCCCACCAGCCCGCGCATGGGACGCAATCCGGTTACCGGCGAGCTGGTGCCTGAAGTGAAGATCGGGACGTTTGCCTTGGGGTCCGGCGATATTTACAACGGGATGCGCATCTTCAACGAGCGTATCCTGGACACGCCTGGCATCCAGATCGCGCCGCGCTTCGGCTTCGCCTGGGATGTTTTCGGCGACGGCAAGACGGCCGTGCGCGGCGGCTTCGGCATTTTCCCGGACCGCTTCAACGACGACATCGTCTTGCAGTTCGTGCAGTTCCCGCCCCTGGTCAACACCGCCACCGCTTACTACACCACGATCAAGGACCTGTTGAGCACTCCATTGAGCCTGAGTCCCGCCGGCGTTTCCGGCGTCCAGAAGGTATTCGATCCACCCACCGTGTATAACTGGAGCTTCGGCATCCAGCGCGATATCGGATTCGGCACCGTGTTCGACGTAGCCTACGTGGGCTCGGTGGGCCGTCACCTGCTCCAGGTTCGCAGCCTCAATGCCACACCTTACGGAACCAACTTCCTGCCCTCCAGCATTGATCCGACGCTCACCGGCAACCGCCCGCTGCCCGTGAACTTCCTGCGACCGATCAAAGGCTACGCCGACATCACTTATTATGAGTTCGCCTCGACTTCTAACTATCATTCCATGCAGACCCAGGTCAACCGGCGCTTCGGCCAGCATCTGACTTACGGCTTCACATGGACCTGGTCGAAGGCCATGGATCTGGTTGACAGTAACACAAGCGCAGTGAATCCCTATCTGAACTTCCGCATGCGCAACTATGGGAAAGCGGGATTCGACCGCACGCACAACGTAGCGATCTTTTACGACTATAAGCTGCCGGATTTCATCCGGGGCAAGTCGTTCGGGCGCTGGATCGTCAACGGCTGGGAGGTCTCCGGAATCACGTCGTTCATCAGCGGGGCGCCCACCGGGATCGGCTACAGCTTTGTCGTGGCGACGGACATCACGGGAGCTTCCGGCGCCGGCATTGACAGCCGCGTCAACCTCATCGGCAATCCCAATCTGCCGAAGTCCGAGAGAACCGTCTACCGTCACTTCCGCACCGAGGTAGTGCGACCGCCGGACCGTGAGAACTTCGGCATCGGCAATGCGCCCAAAGACCCCATCCGGGGACCCGGAATCAACAACTGGGACATCTCGGTGTTCAAGAACTTCCGGCTGGGTGAGGGCCAGCGCCGTCTCCAGTTCCGCTGGGAGATGTACAACGCGTTCAACCACACCCAGTTCTCCGGGGTGAACACTTCGGCTCGCTTCGATGCGCAGGGGAATCAGGTCAATGCCCGATTCGGCGAGTACACCGCGGCCTATGACGCGCGCCGCATCCAGGCGGCCCTGAAGTTCTACTTCTGAGCTTTACAGGCACGACCGTCGTAGTTGTCACTACGGCGAGACAGGCTGCGACCCCGAGGCAGCCCCGGCACGCTAACGGGGGTCTCGAATCGCACGCGCAGAGGCGTACCCGTCGGGGGCGCCGGGGCGGGCTCCGCACCCGGATCGCGCCGGGGAACCGCGAGGGCACCACGAGCGGGTGCGCCCGTGAGCTTTAAGAAAAGGGGTCGGGGGGTTGTCCAAGTCAGCGAAGTGAGCGCCCGGGTTCGGACCGGCGGGGGTGCTCACCGGCGATGCGCGGGGTGCCTACCGCGGGCGAAACGCATGGAAAAACTGGTCCTAGGGTCCTCGTGTCCAATAGGGTGGCCCGGCCACCGGCAGGTTCGGTAAAAAAATCTCAATTCACCCCTAGCATTCGAAGCCGTTTTCTGATAGACTGACTCCGAAATAGGCCTCGCGGTTTGAGACCTGCCTGACTCCGAGGAGGGTGGATGGCCAAGGAGAGTATCCACAAGAAGTTGGAACGTGTTCGCCCGCCCCGTGTCCACGTGACCTACGACGTGGAAGTGGGCGACGCCATCGAAATGAAGGAACTGCCGTTTGTCGTCGGCGTGCTGGCCGACCTGACCGGCCAGCCCGAACAACCCCTGCCCCGTCTGAAGGACCGTCGCTTCGTCGAGATTACGCCGGACA
>JAPWUP010000190.1 GCA_028275505.1 Bryobacteraceae bacterium | reverse complement strand
GCCATGCGAGCAAGCGTGTCGCTCCAGGCGTGATCGGAGAACGTCACCCGCAGCGCCCGGCAGCGTTCCGAATGCGCCGCGGCGTGCAGGAGCTGCGGTACGCCCAGATCCACGACGAGATCGGTTTGCGCGAGCAGGCCGGCTCGCGCCAGAGCTTCAATGTACTCGCGCCGCGAGTCCTCATAACCGAGGACCGCGGTTTCGATGGTCGCCGGCACGTCCACGCCGCCTGCTCGCTTGATCAAACGGACCGGGCAAGAAATGTTTTCGAGCCGTCGGACCTCCACGGGTAGCCCGGGATATTTATCTGCATGGAAATCGGCCAGGCGCGTCGAAGCCACGACGACGAGAATTCGTTCGATCCGCTCCCCGCCTGCCCGGACCAGCGCCTTGACCAGCCGCACAGCCCAGGCTGAAGTGCCCAGACCGTCTTCGTTGGGGGCGATCAGCAGACGAAGACCCATACCGCCACTCGAGATCGGGGCGCGGTCAAGAAGCCGCCGGCGCGGGCGATAAGGCAATTGTGAGCCTTTGGATCGAACGCGCAGCCGCCAAAGCCCGGCAGCGGAATCTGGCCCGGCAAACCCAAAGCGTCCTCGCCGTGGCGCAGGCCTCGGACGATCCGGGCGAGCTGACGATTGTCCTCCGCGGCGACGGTGGCCTCTTCATCACGACGGACTCCGGATGGTCGCTGGAGCGCCTGATGGCCGAACATCAGGCCCGCGCCGCGTGGCGAGTCCAGCGCGAGCCGCGACGGGTCCTCGTTCAGGCCCGGGCAGGCGGAGCCCGCTATTGCCTGGAAGCCCGGCCACACTCCTTCAACCCAGACCCGCCTCACGCAGGAAGCGCGCGGCTTCTTCCGGGGGCGTCGGATTGATGTAGAAGCCCGTACCCCATTCGAACCCGGCGATACGCGTCAGCCGCGGCGCCAGCTCGATGTGCCAGTGATAGTGATCCATGGGCGCCTCTTGCACCGGCGCGGTGTGGATGATGAAGTTGTAGGCGGGCTTTTCCAGCACCCGGTCCAGCTTGCGCAGCACGACGCGCATCACCCACGCCAGATTGGCCATCGCCGCCGGGTCCGTTTCCTCGAAATGGGAGTGATGGCGGCGCGGCAGGATCCACAGCTCGAAGGGGAAGCGCGCCGCAAACGGGCAGATGACCAGGAAAGCCTGCGTCTCCAGCACCACGCGCGTTCCCGTGTCCACCTCCTGCCGCACAATGTCGCAGAAAATGCAGCGATCCTTGAACTCGAAGTACCGGCGCGCACCTTCCAGTTCTTCCTGCACGCGACGCGGAATCACGGGCAACGCGATCAGCTGCGAGTGCGAATGTTCCAGACTGGCGCCCGCCGACTCGCCGTGATTCTTGAAAGCGAGCAGGTATTGCATGCGCCGGTCTTTCTTGAGATCCACGATGCGGTCGCGGAAGGCCCAGAAGACGTCTTCTACGCGCTTTTCGGGCAGATCGGCCAGCGTGGCATTGTGGTCGGGCGTCTCGATGATCACCTCGTGGGCCCCGATGCCGTTCATGCGATCGTAGACGCCTTCGCCCTGGCGGTTGAAATCGCCTTCCACGCGCAACACGGGAAATTTGTTGGGAATGACGCGGAGCGTCCAGCCGGGTTCGTTGGGCCCGCCGCTCTGCCGGTAGGCGAGAATTTCCGGCGGCGTCTTTTCCTCGTGACCCGGGCAGAAGGGGCAGTAGCCGCCGCCTTTGATGACGACTTGCTCGCGCGAGAAATCGCTCGGGCGGCGGGCGCGATCGGTGGCGATAATGACCCACCGCCCCGTAACGGGATCCTTGCGAAATTCAGGCAATGGATGCACTCCGTGCCGGCGCGCATGCACAGGCCTCGCATCCGGCCCGGCGCGCGCCGTTCATGGAAACGCAACATTATAACGTCTTGACGGGGAAGGCATCACGCCAGTGCCGGATGACAGGCGGCCGGCTGAGCACTACGCTGACCACGTCGAAACGCACGCGTTCCCACGGCGTCGAAGCGCGGCGTGCGAAGTCACGCGCCGCCCGCGCCATCCGCAGCATCTTTTCCCGGTCCACGTTGCGCTCCGGGGCGCCGAAGCTCTCATCGCTGCGGCATTTGACTTCGACCATGACCAGCGTCTCGCCGTCCCACGCGATCAGGTCGACTTCGCCGGAGCCGGACGGCGTCCGGTAGTTGCGCGCCACCACCGTCATGCCCGCGCGCTCCAGATAACGGTGCGCCAGGTCCTCGCCCCGCCGGCCCAGCGCCTGATCCCGCGTGCAGCGCTTCAGGCGGAGGGCGTGGCGCGCTTCGTCCGCAATACGGATGAGCCACTTCCACACCGCTTCAGGCCTTCTCCAGCTCGATTTCGATCACCTTGCCCCGAATCACGAAGCACAGGTAATGTTCCCAGAAAAGCCGGAAGCGCGGCCAGTGATTGACCACCCATTCCAGCCCGAGCCATCTCCACAACGCTAGTAAGCGCACGCGCACGGAAATCTCGCGAAACCTCGCGGCGGTGTAATATCCGAAGCCCCCGTGGTTTTCCCCGAAGTACCGGAACGAGTAGCTGCTCAGATGCCGGCGGTGGGTGGGATCGCAGTAGGAGCTGAAATCACTGAAGTGCGGCGTGACGATGAACAGCCGCCCGCCCGGACGCAGCAGGCGGTGGAATTCTTCCATGGTGCGCAGAACGTCGCTGACGTGCTCAAGCACGTGAATGGCCCGGATGCGGTCGAATACGCCGTCCCGGAAGGGGTAGGGGTGGCGATCCAGGTCGCACAGCACGTCGGCCGCGCTGGCCGGGTTGCGGTCAATGCCGATCGCCCCGGGATATTTGCGCAGGCCGCAGCCGACGTCCAGTGTTCTCAGCTTGCTTTGGTCAGCCGGCCCAGGCACTCTTCTAGCGTATCCACGGCGAAGTCCGCCTGCTGGCGAGTGAGGACCAGCGGCGGACTCAGCCGCACGGCGCTCGGTCCCGCGCCCAGAACGAGGAGACCGCGTTCGAACGCCATGCGCACCAGGCGGTCGCGCAGCTCGGGGGCTCGCTCGCGGCTGGCCTGATCCCGGACGATCTCGATGCCGATCATCAGCCCCAGGCCTCGCACCTGACCTACGCAGGGGAAGCGCGCCGGCCAGTCACGCATCCGCTCCAGCATGTGCGCTCCCACCCGCGCCGCGTTCGCCACCAACTCCTGCTCCAGCAGTTCCAGTGTGACCAGCGCAGCGGCTACAGCCACGGGGTTGCCGCCGAAGGTGGACGCATGCGCGCCCGGCGGCCAGTCCATGATCTCGGCACGCGCGATCATCGCCCCGAGCGGCAGCCCGCTGGCGATGCCCTTGGCCACAGCCATCAGATCGGGGACGAGGCCGAAGTGTTCCGAGGCCCACATCTTTCCGGTCCGTCCCATGCCGCACTGGACCTCGTCGGCGATCAAGAAGATGCCGTGCCGGCGCGCCAGTTCCTGGAGCGCTTCGAAAAACTTCGCCGGGGGCACCACGTAGCCGCCCTCGCCGAGCACGGGTTCGATAACGATCGCGGCCACTTCTTCAGGCGGCGCGCTCGTGCGGAACCGCTCCTCGATCGCCTGCACGCACTCCAGCCGGCACGTCGCCTCCTGCTGCCCGTACGGGCAGCGATAGCAATCCGGATAAGGAACGTGATGTACACCCGGCAACAACGGCCCGAAGCCGCGACGTTGCACTGCCCGGCTCGCGGTCAGCGACAATGCGCCCAGTGTCCGCCCGTGAAAGCAGCCCAGAAAAGCCACGAACTGGGATCGCCCCGAGTGATACCGGGCGAGCTTGAGCGCGGCTTCGATCGCTTCCGCCCCCGAGTTGCCGAAGAACACGCGCCTCGGCCCTCCCCCGGGCGCCAGTCGTGCCAATTGCTCGGCCAGCTCCACCATGTTGGCGTAGTAGAAATCGGTGCCCGACATGTGGATGAGCCGGGCCGCCTGCTTCTGGATCGCTTCCACTACGCGCGGATGGCAGTGGCCTGTGGCGACCACCGCGATGCCCGCGTTCAGATCCAGAAAGCGATTCCCGTCCACGTCCACTACGATGGCGCCCTCACCGCGTTCCGCCACCAGGGGGTAGGGTCGCGTATAGGAAGGCGACAGCACCGCGTGATCGCGCTCGATCCACGCGCGCGCCCGCGGGCCGGGAAGCTCCGTGACAATCCTGGGCAGCTCCGCCACCGCCGCCTGTTCAGATGGATTCACCACCTGCACCTCCTCAATCAGGCAATCTCAAAACTATACCGCCAGTCAAAGAGCCGCTACCGGGGCAGGTGGTTCAGTCGCCGCCGAACAGGCCAGGACGCGCGTCGGAGGGTAACGGCCTCATTAACTATGAATTTAACTCAAAAGGCGCTGGCATTTCGCGCGCCATACGCCATATTCTGGAAATAACTCATGCGCGGCGTTCGCTTTGCCTGCGTTCGTGGTTGCACTCTTTGCTGCCGCCAGCCGGGGTACGTCTACCTCACCGAGCAGGACTTGCTTCGCGCTGCCGCCCGCCTCGGTTTGACGCCGCAGGCTTTCGAGAGCCGCTACGTTTACCGCACCGCTCACACCTTGCGTTTGCGCAAGCCGCGCGGCGCCTCCTGCTACTTTCTTTCCGAGAACGGCTGCCTTCTGCATCCGGACAAACCCACGCAATGCCGCCTCTACCCTTTCTGGCCTGAACTGGTTGAGGATCCGCGCGCCTGGAAAAGAGAGGCCAACTTTTGCCCAGGCATCGGACGCGGACGTTGGATTTCGCCCGAGACCATTCGCCGTCGCGCCGCCGGCATGCGCCGCGCCTACCCGGACATGTACGAGTGACCCTTCCACGGTAACTTCAGCCCTCCGGGCGCCATCTCCCCAAGTAGGGAGAATGAATCCTGTTACGGCTGTCGTGGCCCTCCTGCTGCTGGGCGCCGTCCCTCGGGGCGATCTGCGTAACGAGGATATCCCGCACACCAAATCGCACTTCCGGATGCCTGCCTACCGGAGCTTGCACGAGTGGGAGGCGCGACGAGCCCAACTGCGCAAGCAAATTCTCGCTGCCGCAGGCCTCTGGCCTCTGCCTCCCCGCGTTCCTTTGCAGGCGCGCCGCGCCGGACGCATCGAACGCGAGCGCTGGTCCGTGGAGAAAGTTCTGATTCAAACCTTGCCCGGTTACTACCTGGCGGGGAACCTCTACCTGCCTCGCGGCCAGCGCGGCCCGTTTCCCGGCGTCCTGATCCCGCACGGGCACTGGAAACATGGCCGTCTCGAGGATCTGGACTCCTATTCCGTTCCGCGGCTGGGCGCCAATCTGGCCGCCCAGGGTTACGTGGCCTTCGCCTATGACATGGTGGGCTACAACGACACCACCCAAACCGAGCACGAGTTCGGCCAGTCGCCCGAAGAGCAGCTTTGGTCCTTCGGCCCTTTGGGCTTGCAATTGTGGAACTCGATGCGGGCTCTGGACTTCCTGGAGTCCCTGCCCGAAGTGGACCGGACCCGGCTGGCGGCAACGGGCGCTTCCGGCGGAGGCACGCAAACGTTCCTGCTGGCCGCTGTAGACGAACGCGTAAAAGTGGCGGCCCCAGTCAACATGGTCTCTGCCATCATGCAAGGAGGTTGCGCTTGTGAGAACGCCCCGGGCCTGCGAGTAGGCACTCACAACGTCGAAATCGCCGCCATGATGGCGCCCAGACCAATGCTGCTCGTGTCGGCCACGGGCGACTGGACGCGCAACACCCCGCGGCAGGAATTCCCCGAAATTTACCGCATTTACCGGCTCTACGGTCACCCCGAGCGGCTGGCCATGGTGCAGTTCGAAGCGGAACACAATTACGATCGTCGCAGCCGCGAAGCTGTGTACTGGTTCTTCCGCAAACACTTGGGACGCAAAGCCACGGCTGCGCCCCTGGTCGAAACCGAACGCCCGGACCTGGGACCGCGCGACCTGCTCGTGCGCCCGGACATCCCGTTGCCCTCCGACGCCGTGGATCAGGAAGGACTCTTCCGTTGGTGGCGGCTGAACGCCGAGCGCCAGACGCGCGCCATGAGCGAGGCCGAGCTACGTGAGCGCCTGGCCACCGTGATCGGCGCCCGCTGGCCCGCCGGCATCCAGGCCTGGGACCACGGCGAGTACATCGTTCTGACCTCCGGACAAGGGGATCGGGTCGCGGGATGGTGGCGTCCGGGCGATCCCGCACGCAGCGTCCTGGTGGTTCATCCCGAAGGCTCGCTGGCTGCACGCCGCACGCCGCAATTCCAACAACGGCTCGCCTCGGGCGCCTCCGTGCTCGCGCTCGATGTCTTTCGCAGCAACGGCGAGCGCGCCGATCGCGCCCTCCGCGATCGCTTCTTCCTGACCTTTAACCGCAGCGACGATTCTTTGCGCGTGCAGGACATTCTGACTGGGCTCGCTTTTCTAGACCTGCACCGCCCGCAGCGTCTGGAGCTGGTCGGCCTGGAAAAGGCGGGCGTCTGGGCGATTTTTGCTGCGGCCCTTGCTCCGCGACCGGTGGTGCTGGACACCGATCTGGAAGGCTTCCACGGTACCGACGAGGATTTCCGCCGCGATTTCTTCGTGCCCGGGATCCAGCGCGCGGGCGGCTTGGAGGCAGCCTTGCGCCTGCTAGGCTTCAGCGGTTCGGCAGAGCTGCCATCCGGCGGTCCTTGATGGACCGAGTTACAGCCGCAGGGAGCGGAACTGCGGGATCAGCTCGAACGGCGTTTCAAACGCGCGGATGGGTTCGCCGATTTCTTGGATCGCCTCCGGTTCGAGCGCGCCGGGACGCGCTTCCAGTAGCAGGTAGGGAATCTTGCGAGGCTCGATCCGCATGATGCGGCAACAGGCGGCATCCACCGCCACCAGATCGTAACCCGCCACCAGCGCGCCCACTGGCTTGGGAACGCCGTGGATCGGCCCGTCGCCTTCCATGCCCACGACGCCATCCACCAGCGCGAACAGGCGCGGACGTTTCGGAGCGCCCGCAAAGAGCCGGTGCAGGTCCGCAATGCACTCGGCGATTCCCGCCCAGTGCAGTAGGTTCTTCGGCCACCCGTAAACCGCTCCGGGAACCACGCCGAACAGGTTTTTCATGCTCAGCGTAGCTCCGACCCAGTGGTGCGTCTTCATCTTGGGAAGCGAAACGAGCCAGTCGCAATCGAGCACCGTGCGCGGCAGGTACACCCGGCGAAGTTTGGAGCGTGGGCGATCCAGCGTGACCGGAACCACTTCGTCCACGTTCAGATCGGTGAAGCGAGCCTCAAATTGCGGCACCGTTTCGAAGTAACCCGCCGCTTCGGCCAGCTCCCACGTGTTGCGGCGGTGCCC
>JAPWUP010000189.1 GCA_028275505.1 Bryobacteraceae bacterium | reverse complement strand
TGCCCGGTCTGGGAACCTTCGTGCCCGGCGCCAGGCCGGAGTTTCGTTTCGAGGATCAGCCGGGGACTCGCCCCGGCAAGAAGTAAGGCGGCGCTCATGGAAGCACAGATGGAACAGGTCGCGCGGATCGTGCGGCGTTGCCTGGAGCGGGGCGCGCGCGTGGAAATCGAGGGCCTGGGTCTGTTTCGCCCCGATGGCAAGGGCAAATTCAGCTTCGTTCCCGCCAGCCAGCCCAAGGTTTTTCTGGCCTATGTGCAGGAGGACGCAGCCGCCGCCGAGCGCCTCTACCGCGAGCTGGCACGTTCGGGCTTCGACCCCTGGATGGATCGCAAGAAGCTGCTGCCCGGGCAGAACTGGCCTCGCGCTATCGAGCAGGCCATCGAGCTGGCAGATTACTTCGTAGCCTGTCTTTCCCGCCGCGCCGTGGGCAAGCGCGGCTGCTTTCAGGCCGAACTGCGGTACGCTCTGGACTGCGCCCGCCGCGTTCCTTTCGACCAGACTTACTTCATCCCGGTGCGCCTGGAAGAGTGCAGCGTGCCGCCGCGGATCCGCCAGAAGATCCAGTACGTGGACCTTTTCCCCGACTGGGATCGCGGCTTTCGGGCGCTGGTAGCGGCTATGAAGCGCTCCCGTTCGGCTGAGTGACGGCCCTCAACCCTTGCCCGCCAGCTTCTTTCGGATTTCCGCAGCCCGCTTGTGTTTGGGCGCGAGCTCGAGGAATTTCTCGTAAGCTTCGCGCGCTGCCTTCTCGTCCCCCAGCTTCTCCTGCGCTTCCCCCAGCCTCAACCAGGCTTCGGCCCAGTTGGGATTCCAGCGGGTCGCTTCCCGGAACCTGAGGGCGGCGGCGCGGTAACTGCCTTTCTTGAAGTAGAAATTGCCGACCCGCAGCTCCTTCTCGGCCTGAAGGGGATTGAACGTGTATTCCTTGACCGCCAGCGTCTCGTCCTCTTCCGGCGGCTCAGCCGGCTTTTGCTGGCACCATGCGGCCCCTGCCACCAGAAGGGCCAGCAGGATCCGTGTCACAATCCTAGTATAGAGGGGATCGCAGCCGGATCATGGATCTGCGCGAGAAGGCCGCCCAGCTTCCTGCCCAGCCCGGAGTCTATCTTTACAAGGACGAGCACGGCAACGTCCTCTATGTGGGCAAGGCCAAGAATCTGCGCAATCGCGTGCGCAGTTACTTTTCCGAAGAGCGGCTGGCGGACGTCAAGACCGACACCCTGCTGGCGCTGGCCCGCGACATCGAATACATCCTGGTGGATAACGAAAAGGAAGCGCTGGCTCTCGAGAACAATCTCATCAAGCAATGGAAGCCGCGCTTCAACGTCCTGCTGCGGGACGACAAAACCTATCCCTATATCAAGCTCACCGCCGAGCGCTGGCCCCGCGTCTATGTTACTCGCCGTCTTATCAAGGACGGCTCGACTTACTACGGACCTTACTTTCCCGGCAACCTGGCTCATCGCCTGGTGGATTTCATCCACCGTCACTTCAAAATTCCTTCCTGCAAGATTGACCTGACGCGGCGTCACAGCCAGCCCTGCCTGGAATACCACATCGGGCGCTGCCACGGGCCATGCGTGGAGGGCCTGGCCAATGAAGCCGAGTATCGCCAGTCGGTCCAGGCCGTCCGGCTGTTTTTGGAGGGGCGCCGCCGCGATCTGGTGGATGAACTGCGCGCCCGCATGGAGCAGGCCGCCGAAGCCATGGAATTCGAGCGCGCCGCGGTGCTGCGCGACCTGATCGCCACCCTGGAGGAAATGGAAGAGCGGCAGAAGATGGCGGCCGCGGAAGGCGAGGATACGGACGTCTTCGGCGTCTATGCCGAGCCGCCCCTGGTGGCGGTCAACGTGTTTCATATGCGCCGCGGGCGCGTGGTGGACCGGCGCGAATTCTTCTGGGAGGACCAGCACGAGTACACGCCCTCGGAATTCATCTCCGCCCTGCTCAAGCAGTACTACCTCAACCAGGAATACGTGCCGGCGCGGATTCACGTGCCGGTGGATTTCGAGGACCGAGAGGCGCTGGAGGAAGTGTTGAGCGAACGGCGCGGCCGCAAGGTCGAAATCCACACGCCGCAACGCGGCCCCAAACGCGCTCTGCTCGCGCTGGCCGAGACCAATGCCCGCCACAGCTTCGAACAACGTTTCCGCGTCCTGAAGCCCACCACTCAAGCCATTCAGGAAGCTTTGCAGGAGTTGCTGGGGTTGCCCGAACCGCCCCGTCGCATCGAGTGCTTTGACGTTTCCCACATCCACGGCTCCGACACGGTGGCCAGCCTGGTGGTGTGGGAAGAGGGGCGCATGAAGAAGTCCGACTACCGCAAGTTCATCATCCGTACGGCGCAGCCGGGCGATGATTTCGCCGCCATGCGCGAGGTCGTCACGCGCCGCTACTCGCGCTTGCGGGAAGAAGGCAAGCCCATGCCGAGCCTGGTCCTGGTGGACGGCGGCGTGGGTCAGTTGCACGCGGCGGCCGAAGCGCTCGAATCCCTGGGTCTCGCCCACCAGCCGCTGGCTTCCATCGCGAAGCGTGAGGAATGGATCTACGTGCTGGGCCAGGAACACGAACCCATCGTGCTGGAGCCGCACTCCCCGGTCCTCCATCTGATTCAAACCATCCGGGACGAAGCGCACCGCTTCGCCATTACGTTCCACCGCGCACGGCGCGAGTCGCGTATCGGCACCGAGCTGGACGACATCCCCGGCATTGGGCCAAAAACCGCGCGAAAGCTGCTCGAGCATTTCGGCAGCGTGGAAAGGCTGCGCCGCGCGACCGAGACCGAGTGGGCGGCGGTGGCAGGGCGGGCTGTGGCCCGTCGCCTGAAGGAGTACTATCACGGGCGGGAGTCGCAGCCAGGATCAGAGGTGGTCCTCTAGCCACGCCAGCATGCGGCGTTGCTTGTCCTCTTCGCCCAGCAGCGTTTCGATGTTCACGTAACGCACATTCCGTCGCGCGGCTAATCGGGACAGCGAGCCGTCATCGGGCGGCGGCGGGCGATGCTGGAGCACGACGTTGAAAGGCGAGCGCGACAACCGGTCGAAATCGCCTGGTTCGGTGCACAGGTAGAAGTCGTGCGGTCGTTGCGGCTCGTTGAGCGCCACCCGATCGCTGATCGGGATCTCGGTGTGAATCGAATAACCTTCTCGGTTGTTGTGCAATGCGATGAGTACGCCGCCCCGCTCAGGCAGCAGCGCGCGGACCAGCTTCTCCCGCTCGCGATCCAGGAAAGCCAGCGCGAGCTCGAAGTCCGCCTCGCTGGCGGCCGGATTCAACTCGCGCAGGTTGCGCTCGGCACCCTCGCGGGAAAAGATGCGGTTGGGATCGAAACGCAAGGCGCCGAGGCGGACCAGTCGCTCCTCGTGGGTGACCAGGTAAGCCCAGCCCGGGCGCCGGTCCCGCATGCGGGCGAGCAAAACGCGTCGCGCAGTGCTTTCATCCCCGTGGATCAGCACGAACTTCCGCAGTGGCGCCCCGTTGCGGAGCAACTCGAACCGGATGCCTGCCGCGGTGAGGATGCGCCGGCGCGAGAACCATCCCAGCAGCAGAAAGTGACGGCGCGTCAGACGCGGCGCGCGATTCATCGGCGGCACATGATAACGCAACTGCGGTGGCAGGCGTGATCCCGGGCCCGATGCGGCGGCAATCCGCGCTGTGCCATCATGCATTCCATGACGCGTCGGTGGTGCGTTTTCCTGCTCGTCTGGCGCTTGCTGTCCGCGTTGCCGGCGGCTGCGCAGTCGCCGGGGCTGGTGGAGGCCCTCGAGCGTGTGGTTCGGGAAGCCGTCGAGCAGCAGCGCGTGCCGGCGGTTTCGGCGGCCGTCGCGGACCGGTTCCAGCTCGTGTGGTCGGGCGCCTTCGGCCTGGCGGACATCGAAAACAACGTTCGCGCCACCACGGGCACCGTGTTCCGCCTGGGTTCGATTTCCAAGCCCATCACGGCGGTGGCGGCGATGCAACTGGCCGAGCAAGGACGCCTGGATCTCGACGCGCCGGTCCAGAAATACGTCCCGGCTTTTCCCCGAAAGCCCTGGCCGATCACGCCGCGCGCCCTGCTCGGACATTTGAGCGGGATCCGGCATTACCGCAGCCCGGAAGAGCTTCTCAGCACGCGCCACTACTACGATCTCATCGAGCCTTTGAAAATCTTCGCCGATGATCCGCTCGAGTTCGAACCGGGCACGAAGTTCCGCTACACGACTTACGGTTACAACCTGCTGGGGGCGGTGGTGGAGGCGGCCTCGGGTATGCGCTTCATGGATTACCTGCGCAAACACGTGATCGAGCCTTCGGGCGCCGAGCGGATCCAGGCCGACGACGTCTACCGCATCATCCCCAACCGCGCCCGCGGCTATCGCCGGACGCCCGCAGGCACGATCGAGAATTGTCCGCTCGCCGACACCAGCAACAAGATTCCGGGCGGTGGAATGGTGGCCACGGCGGAAGATCTGGTGCGCTTCTCGCTGGCGTTGCTCGAGGGCCGGCTGCTGAAGAAACAAACTCTCGAACAAATGTTTACGTCCCAGAAGACGCGGGACGGGCGATCTACCGGCTACGGGCTGGGCTGGTATGTCAGCGAGCGCGCAGGTCGCAAGTGGGTCGAGCACAGCGGCTCTCAGCCGGGCGCTTCCACCAACCTGCTGATCCTGCCCGACCGCGGCCTGGTCGTCGCCGTTTTGACGAATCTGGAACGCTATCCTGCCCGTGCTCTGAGCGTGCAGCTCGCTGAGCTGGTGCTCAAAGAGGCTCGGTGAGCCGCTTGTCCTGTGTGGTAGCTTGTTCCACGGCGTGCAGGCCGTGCAGGCCGGGACAAGGGTGCGCGGGGAGCCTTGCCTCGGCGCCCTGCCCAGGGCAAGCCGTGCACGCCAGGAGGAAGGGATGCGACTGACAAGGCGAACCCTGCTGTTGAGCACGGCGGTGATCCCTGCGTCGGCCAGGTTTGAGGCGGAGGCTGAGCGCGCTGCGGCCCGCGGCCAGCAGATTCCCGGGCGGCGTTTCGAAGGCGATGCCCTGCGCGAGATCGCTTTCCCGCTCGGCGGCATCGGCACGGGCACGGTCTCGCTCGGCGGCTACGGAAACTTCCGCGACTGGGAGATTTTCAACCGGCCCAACAAAGGCGGCGTGCTGCCTCTGACCTTCGTGGCGCTTCGCCTGGAGGGTGGCGGCCTGAAGGCCCCCATGATCCGCGTGCTCGAGCGGCAGCCCCATCCCCCGTTCGCCGGCGGGCACGGACTGCCGCGAGAGACTGCGCTGGGGTTGCCCCGATTCCGCCATGCGGTGTTCACCGGCGCCTACCCGTTCGCGCACTTGGCGCTCTCGGATCCGGCGGTTCCCGTGGGCGTAGAGCTTGAGGCTTTCAATCCGATGATCCCCCTGGAAACTGACGACTCCAGCCTGCCCGTGGCCATCCTGACCTACCGGTTCCGGTCACGCACGTCCGCGCCACTGCGCTGCGCCGTGGCCTTTTCCACCATCAATCCCGTGGGCTACGACGGGGCCTCTCGGCTCACCGGCCGGAGGGCGCCGTTCTTCGGTCAGAATTGCAACGAGCTTCGACGAGAAGGCGGTCTGGCCGGGATTTTCATGAGCTCGGACAAGTATCACCCGGACTCGGTCCGGTATGGATCCATGGCGCTGGTCACCGACCACCCTGACCTTTCCTGGCGCATGCGCTGGGAGCATGGCCGCTGGTGGGACGAGTTTCACAACTGGTGGGACGAGTTTCTGGAAAAGGGCCGCTTCCCCAATCTGGATGCGCCTCCCTCCGCCGACGGGGAAACCGAGTACGCCACTCTGGCGGCCCACTTCGAGCTCGCGGCGGGCGCAACAAAAGATGTGACTTTTGTTCTGTCCTGGTACTTTCCCAACACCGAGCTCTATTGGACCAACGAGCTGGAGCATCGCGGTCGGCCCCTGCGCAATCACTACGGAACGCGCTGGCCCTCGGCCTGGGAGCCGGCCGCATACGTTTTCCGCAATCTCCGCTCGCTGCGCGAGCGCAGCCTGCGCTACCGCGACCTGCTGTGGAACTCTTCGCTGCCCGAAACGGTCAAGGACGCCGTCTCCAGCCAGGCCTCCATCCTGCGCACGAACACGGTCATGGTGATGGAAAACAAGCTCGTGCTGGCCTTCGAGGGCTGCAACGACAACTCGGGTTGCTGCCCGATGAACTGCACGCACGTTTACAACTACGAGCAGACCATGGCCCACCTTTACCCCGAGCTGGAGCGAAGCATGCGCGAGACCGACTTTCTGGTCAATATGCGCCCGGACGGCTCCATGAGTTTCCGCACGCCGGTGCCGCTGCGTCCCGGAGGCAACAAGATGTTCCCGGCGGCGGACGGCCAGATGGGCTGCATTTTGAAGGTCTATCGCGAGTGGCGGCTCTCGGGGGATGATGCCTGGCTGCGCAAGCTGTGGCCGGAGGTCAAGCGCGCTCTCGAGTACGCCTGGACGCAGTGGGACGCCGACCGCGACGGTGTCATGGAAGGCGAGCAGCACAATACCTACGACATCGAGTTCTACGGTCCCAACTCGATGGTCGGCACGTTGTATCTGGGAGCGCTCGAAGCGGCAGCGCGCATGGCGCGTCATCTGGGCGACGAGGACGCCGCGCGGCGTTACTCCGAGCTTCGCCAGAAAGGGTCGAAACTGCTGGACCAGTTGTTGTGGAACGGCGAGTATTACATCCAGAAAGTGGATGAGAAAGAGCCGAAGGCCTCGCGTTACCAGTACGGCGAGGGTTGTCTTTCCGATCAGTTACTGGGCCAGTGGTTCGCCGAGGTCGTGGATCTGGGCAAGCTGCTGCCTTCGGAACATATTCGCTCGGCGCTTTCGGCCATTTATCGCTATAACTTCCGCAAGGACTTCAGCGACTTCGCCAACGTACAGCGCATTTACGCCATCAATGACGAGCAAGGGCTGTTGGTATGCACGTGGCCGCGCGGTAAGCGCCCTGCGCTGCCGCTGGTCTATTCCGATGAAGTCTGGACTGGCATCGAATATCAGGTAGCCGCGCATCTGATCTACGAAGGCATGGTCAAGGAGGGCCTTGCCATTGTAGAGGCGGTGCGCCGCCGCTATGACGGCGTGCGGCGCAACCCGTGGAACGAGGTTGAGTGCGGCCATCACTATGCGCGGGCCATGTCGAGCTGGTCCCTGCTGACTGCGCTGAGCGGCTTCGCCTTTTCGGCGCCGGACAAAGAGATCCGTTTCCGGCCCCGGCTGCGCGGCCCCGAGTTCCGAACTTTGTACTCGGCCGGAGTGGCTTGGGGCGAGTACTGGCAGCGGGCGACCGGGGAGAAGCTGGAGGCGGAAATCAGCGTGGAGGGCGGGCGGCTCGAG
>JAPWUP010000188.1 GCA_028275505.1 Bryobacteraceae bacterium | reverse complement strand
GTGCAGGCCCCGAACAGGTGCACCGCGATCGCGGCCCGCACGCGGGGGCGCGAGCAGATCAGCGCGGCCGCGCGCTCCACGTCCAGGTTGAAGCTGCCGGCCTGGACATCGGCGAATACAGGCGTGGCGCCGGCGCGCACCACAGCGCCGGCCGTGGCGAAAAACGTAAAGGCCGGGACTACAACTTCGTCGCCGGGTCCGATGCCCAGCGCCAGCAAGGCGAGCAGCAAGGCGTCGGAACCTGAGGCACAGCCGATGGCGAAGCGCGTTCCGCAATACTCGGCCAGCTCGCGTTCCAAGGCTTCCACTTCTTCGCCGAGGATGAAGGCTTGCGAGTCCACTACGCGCAGCAGCGCCGCCAGTACCTCATCACGGATCGTGCGGTGTTGCGCGCGCAGATCGAGCAGCGGAATGCGAGGGAGCTGGCCCTGATTCACCGTGAGGCAGACTCCGTGAAGGCTCGATTATAGCCGACGGCGCGGAAGCCGCGTCGCGGCTGCCCAGCGGGAGGTCGGCGCGCTGAGCGAACATGGGAACAGGTGCGGCTTGCCGCCGCGTGTACTTGGGGCGCGCCATGCAGCCGCGCGTCAGCGTCATCATGCTCACGTTCCGCCGGCCTCAGTTCATCGGCCGGGCCATCGCCAGCGTGTGCGCGCAGCAGCGGGAGGACTGGGAGCTGCTGGTGATCCAGGACGGCTCCCACGAGCAGACTGCGGCCGTGGTGGGGGAGTGGCAGCGGCGCGATCCGCGCATCCGGCATCTGCAACGCGAAAAGCCCGGCAATATCGCCGAGGCAACCAACTTCGGCCTGCGCCTGGCGCGCGGAGAATACATCGCCATTCTGGATGATGATGACTACTGGGCGGCGCCTGACAAGCTCGATCGCCAGCTTCACTTCCTCGATCACAATCGCGACTACGCGGCTTGCGGCGGCGGGGCCATCGTGGTGGATCTGGAAGGCCGCGAGCGATTGCGCTATCTGAAGCCGGAAACCGACGCCGCGATTCGCAGGCGGGCGCTGTTCGCCAATCCCATTGTTCATTCGAGCGCTGTGTATCGGCGGGAGGCGGCGCTGGCGATCGGGGGCTACGATGAGTCGCTGGCCGGCTTCCAGGACTGGGACTTCTGGCTGCGGCTGGGTCGCACCGCGAAGCTCTACAATCTGCCGGAACATCTCGTTTACTACCAGCTGTGGGAAGGCGGCGGTTCGTTCTGGGCGCAGCGCGCCAACACGCAATCGGCGTTGCGCATTGTACGTCGGCACCGCGGCGCTTATCCCGGCTTTCCTGCAGCTTTTGCCCTCGCGCTGGCTTACTACGGGTTCGCGCGTTTGCCGGCGGGAGTGCGGCGGCTGGCCTATGAGCCGCTGTCGCGAATGAAGAAGGCGGTGTTCGCCGGGAGGCGCTAGCGGCGCTCGAGCAGGAACGGGTTGGCGACGAGGTAGTCCACCGTCCGGATCACGGCCTCGCGGATGCTCAGGCGTGGGCGCCAGCCCAGCGCACGCATTCTCGAGCAGTCCAGAAAGATAAAGGGGTTGTCCCCGACCCAGCCGCGGTCCCCACCCGAATAGATCAGGCGCGGGCGCAGTCCCAAGTGTTCCGTGATCCAGCGGATCGAGTCGTTGACTTCGCAGTACTCGTCCGTGCCCAGGTTGAAGATGTTGACTTTGCCTTGCGCCTTTTCGATGGCCAGCAGCATAGCGTCCACGCAGTCGTGTACGTAGAGGTAGGATTTGCGCTGCCGCCCGTTGCCCAGCACGTGCAGTTCATCGGGATGCTCGCGCAGTTGCTTGTAGAAGTCGAAAACATGGCCGTGAGAGTAACGCTCGCCCAGGATGGAAACGAAGCGGAAGATCCAGGCCTGGAAACCGAAACCTTCCGCGTAGGCTTCGATGAAGCCCTCGGCAGCGAGCTTGGAGGCGCCGTAGAGGGAAGTTTGCACCGGGAAGGGGCAATTTTCCGGGGTGGGGAAAATCTCGGGCTCGCCGTAGATGGAGCCGGTCGAGGCGAAGCCGATGCGACGCACGCCCTGCTTGCGCATGGCCTCGAGAACGCGCCACGTACCGATCGTGTTCTGCTCGAGGTCCTTCCAGGGATGCTGGGTGCCGAAACGCACGTCGGCGTTGGCCGCCATGTGGAAGACGAAGTCGGCCCCGGCCATGGCTTCTTCCAGGGCGGCTTGGTCGAGGATGTCGGCCCGAACCAGCCGGAAGCGGGGCGAGGCCAGTGCATCCTGAAGAAACTCGGGCTGGCCAGTGGAAAAGTTGTCGTAGCCGGTAACGTGATGGCCCAGGGCGAGCAGGCGGTCCACCAGATGACTGCCGATGAAGCCGGCGGCGCCGGTCACCAGAAAATTCACGTCGGATCTCCTCGAGCCGTCCTGCGCGGATTGCTGCAAACGGCTTCTAGTATGATCTTAGTAATTGCCTGATCCCCGGACCAAGGAGGCGGCTTGATCATCGCGCGCAGTCCTTTGCGGATTTCTCTGGGCGGCGGCGGGACCGATCTGCCTTCTTACTACCGCGAGCACACCGGTTTCGTGATGGCCGCGGCCATAGACAAGTACGTCTACGTCACGATCCATGAGATGTTCGCCGAGGGCATCCTGCTGAAGTACTCGCGCATGGAGAGGGTCTCGACGCCGGACGAGATCCAGCATCCCATCATTCGGGAGGCGATCAAGCTGGTGGAGCCGCGCACGAACCACTTGGAGATCACGAGTCTGGCCGACATCCCGGCGGGCACCGGCCTGGGGTCTTCGGGCAGTTTTACCACCGCACTGCTGCGCGCCCTGCACGCCCTCAACCGCAACTTCCTGACGCCGCGGGAGCTGGCCGAGCAGGCCTGTTACATCGAAATCGAGCGGTTGGGCGAGCCGGTGGGCAAGCAGGACCAATACATTGCCGCCTTCGGCGGGATCACGTGCTTCACGTTTCTGCCGGACGGTCACGTAGAGGTCGAACCGCTCCGGCTGGACGCCGAGACGCTCCACAACCTGGAAGACAATCTGGCGCTGTTCTTTACCGGATACACGCGCGATGCGTCTAGCATCCTTCGCGAACAGGATAGCCGCAGCCGCCAGGGCGATCGCGAAATGATCGAACATCTGCACGTGGTCAAGGAACTCGGCTACGAGAGCAGGCGGGCGTTGGAGCGCGGGGATCTGCGTCGCTTTGCCGAGCTCATGAACGTCCATTGGGAACACAAGAAGGCTCGCTCGGGCGGCATGACAAATCCCCGGATTGACGAGTACTACCAGTTGGGGCTGCGCAATGGCGCGCTGGGCGGCAAACTGATCGGAGCGGGTGGCGGCGGTTTCCTGATGTTCTACGCGGAAGACAAGACGCGGCTGCGGCGCGCTATGACCCAGGCGGGATTGCGGGAGGTGCGCATCCGCTTCGATTTCGAGGGCACGCGCCTGCTGGCCCCTGCATGACGACAGCCATGCTGCCGGTTGCGATCCTGGCGGGCGGGCTGGGCACCCGCCTGCGACCGTTGACTGACAAGCTGCCCAAGTCGCTGGTCCCGGTCGCTGGCGAGCCCTTTCTGGCTCACCAGTTGCGGCTTCTGGCCCGGGCGGGCATCGAGCGCGTGGTGCTCTGCCTGGGCTATCGCGGCGAGCAGATCCGCGAGTTTGCGGGCGACGGGCGTCGCTTCGGCCTGCAAGTCGAGTATTCCGAGGATGGCCCGACGCCGCTGGGCACCGCCGGCGCCGTCCGCAAGGCTTTGCCGCTGCTCGGTCCGCATTTTTTCGTGCTCTACGGGGATTCCTACCTTCCCTGCGATTACCGGCAAGTCGAGCAGGCCTTCTTTGCGTGCGGGCAGCCGGCTCTGATGACCGTCTATCGCAACGAGGACCGCTGGGACCGAAGCAACGTCGAATTCGACGGTTGCCGCATCCTGGCCTACGACAAGAAGAACCGGACCCCGCGGATGCGGCACATAGACTACGGGCTGGGAGTGTTCGCGGCCAGCGTCTTCGAGGAGCTGCCGGCGGGGACCTTCTGCGATCTGGCCGACCTCTACCGCCAACTGCTGGCTGCGGGACGACTGGCGGCCTTCGAAGTCAGCCAGCGCTTCTACCACATCGGAGACCGCCAGGCGCTGGAAGAACTGGAAGCCTGGCTGAGAACTTCTCGCGAGGGGAACACTGTGGAATTTGTGGAGCAGTACCTTTCTGAGGCGCGCGAGATCCTGGATCGGCTGGATCGCGCCTCCATCGAGCGAATGGCACAGTTGCTGGCCGAAACCCGGGCCGCGGGCGGGCGGCTCTTTATCCTCGGGGTTGGCGGCGGCGCCGCCCACGCCTCCCATGCCGTCAACGATTTCCGCAAACTCGCCGGCATCGAGGCCTACGCTCCCACGGATAACGTCTCCGAGCTGACGGCGCGCACCAATGACGAGGGCTGGGCCACGGTGTTCGAGTCCTGGTTGCGTACGAGCCGCCTGCGCGCCGAGGACGCTGTGCTCGTGTTCTCGGTGGGCGGTGGCGATGCCGAACGCAACGTGAGTCCCAATCTGGTCGCGGCGCTGCGCTACGCACGAGCCGTGGGGGCGCGTGTGCTGGGCATCGTGGGGCGCGACGGAGGCTACACCGCTCAGGTGGCCGATGCCTGCGTCATCATTCCTACCGTCCATCCGTCCCGCGTGACTCCCCACACGGAGGCCTTCCAGGCTCTGGTCTGGCACCTGCTGGTGTCGCATCCTTCGCTCAAGCAGGCCGAAACGAAATGGGAGTCCGTGCGATGAGGGCGGGCGTATTTCTCGACCGGGACGGGGTGCTGGTCCGCGCGCGCGTCGTCAACGGCAAACCTTTTCCGCCGGCCAGCGCGCAGGAAATGGAGATCGAGCCGGGGGCGCGCGAGGCTTTGCACCGGCTGGCCGAGCGTGGATTCGTACTCGTGGTGGTCACGAATCAGCCGGACGTGGCCCGCGGTGAGATCTCTGCGGATGCCTTGAAAGAGATGCATCATCGCCTGATGGACGAACTGCCGCTGGAAGGGATCTGGACCTGTCCTCATGACGACGCCGACGCCTGCGCCTGCCGCAAGCCCAAGCCGGGTTTGATCCTGGAGGCCGCGCACGCGCTTGGGATTGATCTGGCGCGCAGTTTCATGATCGGGGACCGGTGGCGTGACGTAGAGGCGGCCGACGCCGCCGGGTGCACCGCAATCTGGCTCGATCGCGGCTACGACGAGCGCTCCCCGAGCGTGGAACCGGCCGCCCGCGTTCGCTCGCTCGAAGAGGCGGTGGACTGGATTCTCAACCGAACGGTTACGAGAGCCGAGGACCATGAGAAGCCTTTCTGAGCTTCAAGTGAAAATCTTTGCGGACGGCGCTGACCGTGCGAAGATGCTGGAGCTGGCGCGCGATCCGCTCATCCGCGGTTTCACGACCAATCCCAGCCTGATGCGCAAGGCTGGCGTGAGCGACTACGAAGCCTTCGCGCGCGACATTCTGGCTGCCATCCCGGACCGCCCCATCTCGCTCGAAGTTTTCGCGGACGAGTTCGACGAAATGGAGCGGCAAGCGCGCAAGATCGCTTGCTGGGGCCAGAACGTTTACGTCAAGATTCCCGTGACCAACACGCGGCGCGAATCCTCCTGCGAGCTGGTGCGACGGCTGACGCAATCGGGCGTCAAGGTGAACGTCACTGCCATCCTTACCCTGCGGCAAGTCCGCGAGGTAGTCGCTGTGCTGGACGGAGGCGCCCCTGCCTGCATTTCGGTGTTTGCCGGGCGGATTGCGGACACCGGGCGCGATCCGGTGCCCGTGATGGCGGCGGCCGCGGAGCTGGTCCGGTCCGCGCCCAATGTGGAATTGATCTGGGCCAGCGTGCGCGAACTCTACAACATCGTGCAGGCGGATCTGGCAGGCTGCCACATCATTACGGTGACGCCCGAGGTGCTGGCGAAATTGCCGCTGTGGGGCAAGGATCTGGAGGAGTACTCGCTAGAAACCGTCCGCACGTTTTACGAAGACGCTCGCCGGAGCGGTTACCGGCTGTGAAGATCGAGGCTCGCCATCCGCATTCATGATTCGCCTGCCTCGCAACGCCCAGATCTGGTTGCCCGGGTACTGCCGGAGCCGGCTGGCGGCAATCGGTCGGGCGCGACCCCGCCGCTTGTGGTTCATGATCGCCGACCACTTCGAGCCTTACTGGAAGAACCGCGATGACGGGTTGGCCCGGGAACGCGTCCGCCAATGGCGCGAGCGCTGGCCCGAAATCGCAGCGCGCCACCGGGACAGTGCAGGCAACCCGCCGCGATGGACCTTTTTCTACCCGGAGGAAGAATACCGGCCCGATTTGATCGAGCTGCTGGCTGAGCTGGCCCGCGCCGGCATCGCGGACGTGGAAGTTCATATTCACCACGACGGCGAAGGGGAGCGGGATTTTCTGGATCGCATGAAGCGCTATCTGGACGCGCTCGAGTCCCGTCACTCTCTGCTGCGGCGACGCGCCGGCGGCATCGCATTTGGTTTCATCCACGGCAACTGGGCGCTGGACAACTCGCTTCCCGGCGGTCGCTATTGCGGCCTGAACAACGAGATCAGCCTGCTGCGCGATCTGGGCTGCTACGCCGATTTCACCATGCCCTCGGCCCCTTCACCATCGCAGGCGCGCACGGTGAACCGGATTTACTGGGCGGTGGACGATCCCTCTCGCCCCAAGTCCTACGATCGGGGAGTCGCGGCCGAGGTCGGTGGCGGGCGACGGGGCGACCTCTTGATGATTCCGGGTCCGCTGGGATTGCGCTGGGAGGGCAGGATCCGGCCGCGAATGGAAAACGGCGAGCTCGGGGCGCACCAGCCAGTCACGGCCGGGCGCGTGCGGGCGTGGCTAGCTCTGGCGCCCCGGCTCGGCGACGAGGCCTTCCTGAAGCTGTTCGCCCACGGTGCTCAGGAGAAACATCGGGCCGCGTTCTTTGGTGGCGAGCTGGACCGCCTGTTCGATCTCGTGCGTGAGGAGACCCACAGGTGCGGCTGCGAGCTGCGTTACGCCACGGCCTGGGAGCTTTATCTGGAGATCGAAAGGCTTATCCTGGGCGCCCGGGACCAGGTTGCGAAATCCGACCGCAATGTTCTATAAAAGGACAGGTCTTCGGCAAAGGGTGAGGGAAGGCCTTGGGTTACAACAACAAGACAGTCCTTGTCACTGGTGGGTTGGGTTTCATCGGGAGCAACCTTGCGATCCGGCTGGTCGAACTCGGCGCCCGGGTCATCGTGGTGGACTCGTTGCGACCGGGTTGTGGCGCCAATCCCTATAATGTTGCGCCCGTCGCGGACCGGGTTGAACTGATTCCGCGCGACATCGGAGAGGCTCAGGAGTTCCGGGAGGTTCTCGCCGGGTGCGATGTCGTATTCAATCTGGCCGGCGAGGTCAGCCACATCCACAGCATGATGGC
>JAPWUP010000052.1 GCA_028275505.1 Bryobacteraceae bacterium | reverse complement strand
GTTCTTCCGCAAGCATCTGATGAAGCGCTGAGCTTTCGCATCAGGCGGTTATAATAGACACCGTGAACGACCAAGCCCTTACGAAGCAGGATCTGCGCGAGCTGGAAGAGCGGCTTGCAGAGCGCTTTGCCACCAAGCAGGACCTGGCGGATCTGGAACAGAGGCTCTCGGCCCAGTTTGCCACCAAGCAGGACCTGACCGACCTGGAGGGCCGGCTCCGGCAAGAGATGGCCGATATGGAGGAGCGGCTGCGCCAGCACACCCGCGAATCCATCCATGAACTGGAAACGAAGCTCTTGACGGCTTTCTTCAGTTGGGCCGAGCGCATGGAGAAAGTGTTGGACCGCCTGACGAGCGAGGTTCGTCACCTGCACGCGATGGATCTGAACCTCGAAGAACGCATGCGGACGCTCGAGAATCGCGTGTTCAATCTCGAGAAGAGACTTATGCAACACCCGCCGGCCGCCTGAGAAAGGCAGCCGGCGGGTCTGATCGGATGTGCGTCACGCCTTCGGTCGCGCTGCTTCCAAAGCGCGCCTGACCGCGGCCCGCACCAATTGCACCTTATAAGCGTTGCGGGAAAGCGGCGTAGCTCCGGTTACTGCGGCTTCGGCGGCTTTCTGGATCACCGCTGCGCTGAGGCCCTTGCCGGCCAGTACCTTTTCCGCCTCGGTCGCCCGCCACGGGGTGGGCGCCACATGGCCGAGCACCACGCGCGCCGATGCCACCGCGGTTCCTTTCATGGTCAGGGCCACCGAAGCGGTGACCAGCGGCCAATCCAGTGTTTCGCGCTGCCGGACCTCATAAGTGGCGTTACGCACGTTGGCGGCGGGCGGCACCAGGATCTCGGTCAGGATCTCATCCGGCCGCAGGGCGATCTCGCGCTCCGACTCGCTCTGCGGCGTGACGAAGAATTTCTCGACCGGCAACTCGCGCTCGCCCTTGGCGCTCACCAGTTTGACCCGTGCG
This sequence comes from Bryobacteraceae bacterium, assembly GCA_028275505.1. Taxonomy (GTDB): domain Bacteria; phylum Acidobacteriota; class Terriglobia; order Bryobacterales; family Bryobacteraceae; genus DTHT01. The sequence goes on along the minus strand of JAPWUP010000052.1, from coordinate 23,650 downwards.
TTCAGCGCCACCAGCGGGGGCCCGAAGCTCGAAGCGCTGACGAAGCAGGCCGGCCCCTGATTGCCGAAGATGGCATGGTACCGGTTGTCGCCTTCGCGGACCAGGCTGCGCCCGTCCTTCATGGCCAGCAAGCCGAAGCCCTGGCGGAAGTACCAGCAATGGGGTCTCTGGCAGAGGTCGCCGCCGATCGTTCCCATGTTCCTGATCTGCACACTCTTGATGCCTTCGGCGGCCTGGATCAGGGCGGGATACTCGGCGCGGACCTCCGGGCTGGCCAGCAGCTCGGACACCGTGACCAGAGCGCCGATGCGCAAGCCCGAGTCGGTCTTCCGGATGCCGCCCAGCTCCTTGATGCCCTTGATGTTGATGACCCTTTGCGGCGTATGGATGTGGTCCTTGAGCAAGTTCAGCAAATCGGTCCCGCCGGCCAGGATGTCAGCGACGCCCCAGCGATCGGCTAGCAGCGCCAGCGCCTCTTTGAGCGTAGTGGGACTGGCGTAAGCAAAGGCTTGCATCAGGCGCTCCTCCTTTCCAGCGCGGCCAAAACTCGATCCGGCGTCATCGGCACGTACGGAACGCGCACGCCGATGGCGTTGGTCACCGCGTTTGCGATGGCGGCAATGCCCGGGATGACCGGAGGTTCACCCAACCCGATCACGCCGCGCTTGTCGTGCTCGGGCCGGATGTCGAGATGGACGATGATCTCGCCGATATCGGGATTGCCGGCGACTTTGTAGAACTCGATGTCGGGGTTGAGCATGCGGCCCGTGATGTCGTCCATGATGCGCTCTTCGTAGAGGGCGGCGCAGATGGACAGGTGGGCAGCTCCGTAGCACTGGCTTTCAGCGGTTTTGGGATTGATGACCAAACCGCAATCCTGCACGACCACCAGGCGGTTTATGCGGATGATGCCGGTCTCGGTGTCCACCGAGACATCAGCCATCTGAACGCCGCCCACGCCACCGGTGGTCAAGCCCATGGGGTTTTTGGGGTCGTTCTGGCCCATCTCGGAAATTTTCTCGGTTCCCAGCAGCTTGCAGGCGGCCTTCCAGGCCATGGCTTTCTTGGGATCGCCCTTGACCTGGATCTGACCGTTCACCGCCTCCAGCTCCTCCGGCTTGACGCCCAGCTTGGGCGCCACACGCTCGAACAGCTTTTCCAGCGCATTCATCGTGGCTTTGCGGGTGGACGAGGACACCCCGCCCACGGTGGTCGAGCCGCCGGAGGTTCCCGAGAACGGATACCGGTTGTCCCCAATCTTGACGCGGATGGCGCCCACGGGCAAGCCGAGGGTTTCCGCCGCGACCATTGCGATCACGGTGCGGGTACCGGTGCCGAGATCCTGGCTGCCCAGTTCTACCTCGACCGTGCCGTCCGGGTAGATGTTGCACCGGCAGTTGGAGAGATGGCCAGCGCCACCCCAAGTCCCTACGCCGATGCCCAAGCCACGCTTGATGGGGCCCGGCGTTTTGTCACCTCTCGGGTGCCATAGCTTCTTCCACCCGATCAGCTCCGCGGCTTTGTCGAGCTGCCAGCGATAGACATCGGGACGGGCAGTATAGTCGGCGTTTTTCTTGAAGAGTTCCAGCGGATCCATGCCCAGCTTGTGGGCCAGGTCGTCCATGGCGCAGCAAGTCAGGTAGGACGCCTGCGGGTGATTGGGGGCGCGCCACGCTCGTTGCGGCGCAGCGTTGACCTGCACCGCGGTGTGGTTGAGCCGCTGGTTGGGGATGTTGGTAAAGACGTAGGGAATCGGCGGGGCTCCACCGCCTGTCATTCCGCCCGTGGACCACGACTCCGATTCCCAGCCGATGATGGTGCCGTCCTTTTTGGCTGCGAGGCGGATGCGAGCGTAATGGGACGGGCGGTTGCCAGCGATCATTTGCTCGACGTCGCGCGGCAGGAAAAGCTTGACGGGTCGCCCGGTCTGCTTCGACAGTTTGGCGCAGGCGATACCCCAGCGGTCGGGCGAGAACTTGGAGCCATAGCCCACGCCCATGTGGTCCTGCATCACGTGCACATTCGCGGGCGGGACCCCAAGAGCCTTGGCCAGTTCGTTCCCGATACTGGAAACCGCCTGGGTAGTCGGCCAATACTCGATCTGATCGCCCTTCCACTCGATCACCTGGCCGTGGGCTTCCCAAGTCAAGTGGCAGATCACCGGGCAGCCGTAGACGCCTTCGGAGACGACGTCGGCTTCCTTGAAGGCCTGATCGGGGTCGCCCGTGACTTTCTCGCCTGCCGGCTTGACGCGGCCAGCGGCCTTGGCCTTGGAGAGGTCCGCCTCGTTGACGAAGTGAGGCAACACCTCGTACTCGACCTTTACGGCGCGCGCAGCGTCGCGAGCCAGTTCTTCCGTCTCTGCCGCGACCGCAGCGATCTCCCAACCAGCCCAAAGCACTTCGGTGCCCGGCGCCGAACCGTCAAAGACGTGAACGGCGGCTACGCCCTTCATTTTTTCCGCAGCGCTGGTATCAATGCTGCGAATGCGCGCATGCGCGTACGGGCAGACCACCACCGCGGCGTAAAGCATTCCGGGGCGCTTGATGTCGTAAGCGTACTTGGCGCGACCGCTCGCCTTGACGAAGCCATCTATGCGGTTGGTGCGGCGGCCGATGACGCGGCGCTTTTCCGGAGCGGGCCAACTGTAATCAGGCATTCTTGCCTCCTTGCGCAGCTTTGGCGGCCTCCAGAATGGCGCGGCGGATGCCGTTGTAGGAACCGCAGCGGCAAAGGTTCCCGCCAAAGGCGCGCTTGATCTGTTCCATCGTCGGATTGGGGTTCTCCGCCAGGAAAGCCTTGGCGGCCATGACAAAGCCGGGCGTGCAGAAGCCGCATTGCAACCCGTCGTTGTTGACGAAAGCACGGATCAGCGGGTCGGGTTGCGGCGACAATGCCAGGCTCTCGATGGTCTGAATATTCTTGCCTTGCGCGTCAATCGCGAGAATGCTGCAAGCGTAGACGGGCTTGCCATCCATCAGGACCGTGCAAGCGCCGCAAGTCCCGCGATCACAGACACGCTTGGCGCCGGTGTAATCGAGGTAATTGCGCAGGGCATCAAGCAGGGTGACCCGCGGCTCCAGCTGGAGCTTGTGCGGCTTGCCGTTGATGGTCAGGGTTACCGGCACGGGACCCGGACCCCTCAAGGCCGGCGCGGCCGCACGAGCTTCGCCAGGCGTGAGGGCCACTCCCAAGGCGCCCGTGCCCAGACTGACGTCGCGAATAAAACCGCGGCGCGAAACGCCCGCACCGGGCTCGGTCTTCGGCTCAGGAGGCTTCTTGATCATACTCATCAGAGCACCTTCCTTGGACTGGCGTACCGCAATCGTTCCGAAGTATAGCAAAGCGAAGGGGCGGCGCAAGTGGGAGAGTGGGGGCGCGCAAGCGCCGGCTCGTTCCACCGCGGTACCATCGAAGGTTCGCATCCCACAGTTCGCGACTCATGACAGCAGCAGTGAAAGGCGCCGAGCTGCTCGCCCAGATGCGTAGTAGCTTGTTTCAGGGGTGGGCTGAGCGCTGGCTCGCGCTGTACGCCAAAAGCCCCTTTCAGTTCACCGTAATCACAATTGCTGTGGTCGTGACAGTCGGCGCTTTTCTCGGAATGATCACGGATTTCATCATCAAGCGCCTGGGCATAGACCTGAATTCCCGGGAGGTACGCGAAAAGTGAGCGTACGTGTCGGGGAATGGTTCTATGTCTGGATGCCGATGGCGGGCACGGAAATTTTCTGGCCCGGCCTCGTCATTCTGGGCTTTGGCGTCGGCGTGATCGGTGGATTTTTCGGGATCGGGGGCGGCTGGATGGCGACGCCCGGACTGAACCTACTCGGTCTACCCATGGCCTTTGCCATCGGCACCGATCTGACCCACATGGCGGGCAAGTCCATCATCTCCACGTTCCGTCATGCACGCTTCGGCAACGTGGACTACCGCCTGGGCGCGACTATGGTGCTGGGCACCGTGTGTGGATTCGAGGCCGGAGCGCAGACCGTGATGTGGCTGGAACGGCTCGGCAAGGTCGAGCTGTACGTCCGGCTGGCTTATCTGGTGCTGCTGGCGGCGATTGCGCGGGCGATCCTGGCCGACCTCCGCACGCGGCGGCGCTCGCCCACGCCCCAGCCGGCCTTCGGCCCCAAATCAAGCGTCGTGCTCGCGAAAATCCGCGAGATCGAACTGCCCCCCATGCTGGAGTTTCCGCAGGCGGGGATTCGCTGCTCGTTTTGGCTTCCGGTGGCGGTGGGGCTGTTGACCGGCTGGCTGTGCGGACTGTTGGGAATCGGCGGCGGTCTGATACGCGTGCCGGCGCTCATTTACCTGTTGGGATGTCCGACGCACGTCGCGGTGGGCACGGATCTGTTTGAGGTAGCGATTTCGGGCCTGTACGGCGCCGCCACTTACACCTACAAGGGCCGCACGGAACTGGTGGCCGCGTTGATCATGTTGGTGGGGGCCTCGGCAGGGGCGCAGATCGGGTGTGTGGCCACCAAGTACGTCCACGGCTACCGCATTCGCGCTCTCCTGGTGGTGGCGGTGGCGGGATGCGCAGTTTCCATTGCCCTGAAGCTGGTCGGCACGGTGCAGCCGCGAGGTGCGCAACTGCTGCAAAGCGTCGCCACAGTGCTGATTCTGGCGCTGGTGGCTGGGCTGGCGGCCGAAATCCTGCGGCAGTTCATTCGCGGAGTGCGCCAGGAACGGGCAACCCCTGTCGGTCAGGCAGCCCGCGGTGCACGCTGATCCGCGCCAGCCAGCGGGCGCCGGCATGCTATGATCGTGGCGTTCGCCCGCCATGAAGCGCGTTACGATCCTGGGCTCGACCGGCTCCATCGGGGTGAACACCCTCAACGTGATTCGCCAGCATCGCGATCGCTTCGAAGTGTTCGCGCTGGTGGCGGGTGGAAACCTCGAGAGGCTGGCCGAACAGGTTGTGGAATTCCGTCCCAGGTTGGTCGTCATCGCGGCGGAAGAGCGCCTTCCGGAGCTGCGCGAGCGGCTGCGTTCTGCGGGCATCGGGGAAGCGTCGCTGCCGGAGCTGGATTGGGGACCTGCGGGACGGGTGCGGGCGGCGGCTGCGCCCGAGGCCGACATCGTGATCTCGGCGATCGTCGGCGTCGCGGGTCTGGAAGCCACCTATGAGGCTGTCCGGCGAGGCAAGCGCGTCGGGCTGGCGGCCAAGGAAGTGCTGGTGGCGTGCGGTAGACTGGTTATGGAGGCCTCCCGGGCGGCGGGCAGCGAGTTGATCCCGGTGGACAGCGAGCACAACGGGGTGCATCAGTGCATGCGCGCGGGCCGGCGCAGCGAAGTGAGGCGCGTGATCCTGACGGCGTCGGGAGGACCTTTCCGGGATACCCCGAAAGAACAACTGGCCCTGGTCACTCCTGCGCAGGCGTTGCAGCACCCCACGTGGCGCATGGGCAAGCGCATCACGATTGACTCCGCCACCATGATGAACAAGGGCTTCGAAGTCATTGAAGCCTGCTGGCTGTTCGACTTGAAGCCGCAGGAGGTGGAAGTTCTGATTCACCCGCAATCCACCGTGCACGCGCTGGTGGAATTTCGCGACGGCAGCGTGATCGCCCAGATTTCAGCCACGGACATGCGCATGCCCATCCAGTACGCGTTGACGTGGCCGGAACGAGCGGAGGCGCCCGCGCCGCGGCTGGACTGGGGGCAGCTCCGGAAATGGGAGTTTTACCCACCTGATTTCGAGAAGTTTCCTTTGCTCAAGCTGGCTTATCAGGCGCAGGAAGCAGGCCCGGCTGCCACGTGCGTTCTGAACGCAGCCGATGAGGTGGCGGTGGAGGCCTTTCTGGACGGCCGAATCGGCTTTCTCGGCATCCCTGAAATCGTCGAGGAAACACTGGCGCGCGTGCGCCAGCGCGAGCCTCAATCGGTGGCCGAGGTTTTGGAACTCGATCGGCAGGCGCGGCTTGTAGCGCAACAACTGGTCGGGCAGCGCGCCGGAACGGAGCAGCCGGCTGCCAGGAAGTGAATGACTCTGAGAGACGGCAATGCCTTTCCTTGAAAATCTGTGGTGGCTGATCGTACTGATCGGCGTAATGATCCTGGTGCACGAACTGGGTCATTACCTGGCGGCTCGATATTTCGACGTCCGGATCGAAGTGTTCAGCTTCGGATTCGGCCCGCGCCTGATCGGATTTCGCCGTGGCGAGACCGACTTCCGCCTGTCTTTGATCCTGTTCGGCGGCTACGTGAAAATGGCGGGCGAGCAGCCCGGCGAGGAGAGCGTCAATGACCCACGGGCGTTTCTGGCCAAGCCGCGCTGGCAGCGGTTCATCATCGCGCTGGCCGGCCCGGCAATGAACGTGGCCCTGGCGGTGGCCCTGCTGACCGGCCTGTTCACGGTGCACTACCAACAACCGCCGGAATCGGTCAAACAGGCCGTGATCGGCCACGTGTTTCCGGATTCACCGGCGGCGAAGGCCGGGTTGCGAGAAGGCGACCGCATCGTGAAGATTGACGAGATCGAGCAGCCGACCTGGGAAGACGTAATTCTCAAGGAGGTGGCCAGCGCCAATCGTCCGCTGATCCTGAAAGTCGAGCGGCAAGGGCAGACGTTCTGGACCACGCTAACGCCCGTGCTGGAGGAGCGCACGGGGCTGGGTTATGCCGGCTGGGCCGAGCAGGGCGAAATCCAGATCGCGAACCTGACGCCGGGAATGCCTGCCGAGAAAGCCGGCCTGCGCCGTGGCGACGTGTTGTTGAGCGTGGACGGCCAACCCATCCGATCGCGGTATCGCCTCTCGGAAATCATTCGCGCCAGCGGTGGCAAACCGGTAACGATCGAGTACTTGCGCGACGGGCGCCGACACACCGTGGTGGTTCATCCGGTCTACGCGAATCTGGACGGGACGCCGCGCTGGATGATCGGCGTGGAGCCGTCGCACCGCCTGGTGATTACGAGGTTGAGCCTGCCCGAGGCCTTCCGGGAATCGCTCCGCGAGAACGCCAAACACGCGACCCTGATCTTTCGCTTCCTGCGCGGGATCATCGAGCGGCGCCTTTCGCCGCGCTCGATCGAAGGCCCGATCGGCATCGCACGGCTGTCGGGCGAAGCGGCGCGCGAAGGATGGGCCTCGTTCATTTTCCTCATGGCGGTGGTCAGCCTGAATCTGGCGGTTTTCAACCTGCTTCCCATCCCCATCCTCGACGGCGGGGTGATGCTGGTGCTGCTGGTCGAGATGGCGATGCAGCGCGAGCTCAACCAGGCAGTCAAAGAGATGGTGTTCAAGTTGGGCTTCGTCTTCCTGATGGCGATCGTGGTCTTCGTACTCTACAACGACATCGCCAAGATGCTGCCGGGCTAAAATCCGCCCTTCCCCCTCCTCTCGCCCTCAGCGGATTGGTGAGTAGGCGGTGGCCCGGTAAAGCCAGATCTGGATGATGCTGGAGATCTGGCCGTGGCGCTCGATGGACTGCTGCCGCACCTTGATCCACTCAGGATCGGCGCCAAAGGCAGCCCAGGCCTTCTCACGCGCCGCCAGGTTTTCGAACGGAATCAGGTAGGTGAGATTCGGCTGGTTGGCGCCGTACACGGTGCTCGTGTACAGGATCGGGTGCACGCCCACGCGATGGAAGATCTTGATCTCAGGACCGGCGAAGCGCTCGTGCAAGGCGCGCAGTTGGCGGAGAGTGGGTGAGTGATAGGTTCGCAGCTCGAAAATCCGCGGCGACTTGGGAGGAGGATCCAAAGGTTTGATCTCAGGCGAATAATCGGTGGCTTCGAGCAGACTGGTCGAGTAATGTTCGTAAGGCTGCTCGGGATCGCGCTCCCACTCAGCCAGGGCTTTCTGGAAGTCGGGGTGGGCGTGGAGCGTGGACTGCACTTTTTCGATCTCGGCCAGCGACCGGTAGCCGGTGATGACGGCCACCTGCGGCATATGGGGCGCCACCAGGGACTCGAGGACGATGATCGGGCCCTGGTGCAATTTCGTGAGTACGGGCAGGCAGCCCTTGCTCCAGAACTCGTGGATGCGCATCACCTGCGACCCTTGTTTCAGGAAGAACTGCTGCAAGGTGTAGTAGCGGGTTCTCTCGGGCGCGGCCGTGGTCGTGGTTGTCATTGTCATGCCTCCCATCGTGAACAGGAACGATCGGCGATTCATGGAAAGCCTCGCGTAGCTTAGAATTGTCAGCAGCACTCGCTGGCTCGAAGCAGCGAGGCAGGCGGACAACATGAATATTTTGCCTGTGGTCGGGATCCTGCTGCTGACGACTGCCGATTATGTGCCGCCGGCAGGCACGCGCGCCGCGATTCGCCGTCCCGGCGCCCAGACCATTTTGCCGGGCGGTCGGATCATCGAGCCTTGGGGCCGGCAGTACACCACGGGACCGGGACCGTTCGGACTGGCGGTCAGCCCCAGCGGCCGCCTCGTCGTCTCGGCCAATGGCGGGCCGAGCCGCTACTCGCTCACCTTGCTGGAACAGGAAGGCAGCTTCTGGCGAACGCGCCATCTCATTGCGCCCGTGCGTCAGCCGGGTGAACCCGAACCGGAAGACGACTGGCGCAGCGTCTTCATGGGGCTGGCGTTCGGCGATGAACGCACGCTCTATGCTTCCGAAGGCAATTCCGGCCGCGTGCGCGTGATCGACCCCAAGACGGGCGACGTCAAACGCATCTATTCGCTCAACGAAGGAGAGTATCAGGACAGTTATACCGGCGACCTGGCGCTTGATCGCGATCGCGGCCTTCTCTACGTGCTCGATCAGGCCAACTTCCGGCTGGCAGTGATTGACGTGCGCCGGCACCGCATCGTGTCTTCGGTGCGCGTCGGACGGCTGCCCTTTTCGCTGGCCCTGGCGCCCGACGGACGCAAGGCATGGGTCGCCAATCTCGGCATGTTCGAGTACCGCGTGATTCCCGGCGCCGATCCGAAGAACCCGCGAGAAACCGGCCTGCCCTTCCCCGCGTTCGGCTTTCCTTCGCCGGAGGCGGTTGCGGGCGCCCGTCGCGAAACCGCCCGCGGCCCGGTGGACGTGCCCGGACTCGGAGACCCGAACGTTCCTGAGTCCAATTCCGTCGCGGTCGTGAACCTCGAAGATCCGGCGTCGCCGCGGATCGAGACGTTCGTGCGAACGGGGCTGCCGTTCGGCCAGGGAAGCCTGGGCGGCAGCAGCCCGTCTGGCGTCGCCTACGGGGACGGACTCGTGTTCGTTTCCAACGGCCACAACGATTCGATCACGGTGATCGAGGCAGCAACCAACCGCGTGCGCGGCGAGATCCCGATCCGCATCCCGGGACTCGAACACCTGCGCGGCGTACTGCCCGTGGGACTGGCGTATCATCAAGCCTCCCGCTGGCTCCTGGTCGCTGAGGCAGGCATCAACGCAGTGGGCATCATTGACACCCGGGAGATGCGAGTGTTGGGCCATTTGCCGGCGGCTTGGTTCCCCACGCGCGTCGCAATCCATCGCGACACGGTTTTTGTCACCAACGCCAAGGGACTGGGAACGGGGCCTAACCATGATCGCAAGGCCACGGAAAGCTTCCAGGGTTCGTTCCGCCGCGGCTGCATCTCGGTTTACCCATTGCCCGGGCCGGACGAGATCAAAAAAGCCACGGCGCGCGTCTTCCAATACAACGGATTCGTCCCTTCGAAAAAGCCGCCCGCTGCCTTGCCCAAGGAGATTCGCTACGTCGTGCTGATCGTCAAGGAGAACCGGACCTTCGACGAAGTCTTCGGCGACATTCAATACGCTTCCAACGGACCGGTGGCGGGCTCGCCTGCGCTGGCGCGCTTCGGACGGTGGGGCGAGGTGGTCTCGGACCGGCGCACGCTGACCTCGCGCTTGATCCTGCGCAACGTGAACATCACGCCGAACCATCACGCGCTGGCTGAGCGCTTCGCCTTCAGTGACAACTTCTATGCGGACTCGGAGGTGAGCGTGGACGGGCATCACTGGCTGGTGGGCTCGTACCCGAACGCTTGGACGGAAAGCTCGTTGATGGCGGCCTATGGCGGGCAAAAAGACTTCCGCCTGCCCACCACCGCGCCGGGGCGGCTCCAGTTCGCCCAATCCAATTCCTCTCTGCATCCCGAGGAACAGCTCGAGGCGGGAGCGCTGTGGCATCACCTGGAACGACACGGCATCAGCTTCCGCAACTATGGCGAGGGCTTCGAGCTGGCGGGCGTCTACGAACAGGCAGGTTTCAAGCCGACCGGAGCCCGATATCTGACCAACGTGCCGATGCCCGAGCCGCTGTACCGCAACACCTCGCGCGAGTATCCGCAGTTCAACATGAATATTCCCGACCAGTACCGCGCGGACCAGTTCATCGCCGAAGTGCGACGGCTCTACCTTTCCGGCGAGCAGCCGTTTCCCCGTTTCATTTACATTCACTTGCCCAACGACCATCTGGCGCGGCCGCGACCCGAAGACGGCTATCCTTACGAAGCCTCCTACATGGCGGACAACGATTACGCTCTGGGGCGCATCGTCGAGTTCCTCAGCCGCACTCCGTGGTGGAAGCAAATGGCGATCTTCATCACCGAAGACGATGCGCAAGGCTGGGTGGACCACATTGACTCCCACCGGACGCTTTTACTGGTGGTGAGCCCGTACGCGCGCCGCAATTACGTCTCGCACGTGAACTCCAGTTTCCCGGGCTTGCTAAAGACGATCTTCCGGCTGCTGGGAATCCCTCCGCTGAATCTTTTCGACGCCACGGCTGCGGACCTGGCCGATTGCTTTACGGATCAACCCGACTTCACGCCGTACGAGGTCCTGCCCGTGGACAACCGCATTTTCGACCCGGCGCGGGCACGGGATCCACTCGATCCCAAACCCTCTCCGCGACTGGACGATCCGCGCGTACTTCAGGAGCAGCACCTGCGCCGGCGCGAGGGCAGACCCTGAAGCGGAGCCGGTGCGCGGCGCCGGTCACCGCGGGAGCAAAAACATTTCCGGGTGATTTTTCACGGCCTTAGAGAGAAACCGCGGTCAGCGGGCGCGTTCCATCGAGTAAGCGTGGAGCGAAATGCCCCGCTCTACTGCGTCCTTGATGGTGAATCTTTTCGACGGCGCGCGCCAGCCGCTGGCCGGGCCGCAGCGCGTTCTCATCCGCCTGATCAACGGTAGCGGGCGAATCGTCTCGGCGCGCTATCATCACGGGCCGTCCGTCTACTTCAACGGCGTGCCATGCCACGGCGATTTTCGCGATAACTACCGCATCGTGGTGACGGCGCCAGGCTGTCTGAGCACCGGGATCCCCAGCATCCGGCTGGAGCCCGGGCGGCTGACCACGCTGGACTTCATGGTATTGCCGCGAAACGGGTCGTTCCAGTTCCGGGCTGCCATGTGGGACCGGCTGGCCGCCACCCGAGTGAGGTGGCTGGAGCTGCTGGATCGCAGGCCATACGAGGAATTGCTCGAGCAGCAGCCGGCCGCGTTCGCCGGCCTGCTCAACCTGATGACCGCGCTGGAGCAGACGCCGCTGGGGGCCGGCAAAGCCCTCGATTACATCGTGGAGGTGGCCTGGGACCGTCCACCTGCCCCGGACCGCATCTTTGCGTGGGCGAGGACCGATCTGCTGGCCGAAGTCACCCGGGCCGCCCAGACCGGATTGTTCACGCCCGAGCTGCTGCCGGCGGTTTTTCATCCCGGCGCCACCGCAAGCTTCAAGGAAACGCGGCTGGAGGCGGCCAATCTCCAGCTCACGTTTCACGAGGGCCGGCGCCAGGTCAAGCGGGGACTGAATTGTGTGATGGTCGAGGCGGACATGGATTACTTTCCCGACGTGGCCGCTCACGCACTGCTGGAAGTGCTCCCGAACACGTTGCTGGGGCGCAAGACCGACCCGAAGGTTATTTACATGCTGCGGTGGATGGCGACCCGGCGGCAGGGCCTCCCCGAGTTCGATCCCCCTTACGTCATCGCGTAGCCGTGCGCACGTCGAGCAGCAAGGCATTCCAGCCCGCATAGCCGCGTGCAGCTCCCGCCGGATCGTCGCGCAGACAAATGGCCGCATCGAGGCGGGCGCCGGGCGCCAGCTCCGCCAGCCGCCCGGCAAAATCGAACCCCTTTACCACGAGCGTTCGGTTGCCCTGGCGCAGTCCCACCCTCACGTGGCGCTCCTTGAAGACGACGGGCGGCGAAGGAATCTCGGCGTCGCGCAACACCAGAACCGGAGGCGGATTGCCGCATCCGAAAGGGGCCAGTCGCAGCAGGTCCCGAATGGCCTGCTCGCTCAGCTCTTCGAGCCGGAACTCGGCGTCCACCTCGAGGGAGGGTTGAAAGTCCTCGGGACTCAATCGGGCTGCGGCGTACTCGTTCAGCCTGCGGCGAAACTCGTCCACCTGGTGCAGAGGGAGCGTCACACCCGCCGCCTGCTTGTGCCCGCCGTAATGCAGGAAAAGATCGGCCATGCTTTCGAGGGCCTCCAACAGATGGAAGGCGGGGATGCTGCGGCCGGAGCCTTGGGCTACGCCCTCGTCCGCGATCTCGCTCAGGACGAAAACGGGCCGGTGGTATCTCTCCACCAGACGCGCGGCCACGATGCCAACCACCCCGCGATGGAAGGGACCGAGGAAGACCAGCGCCGCGTCCCCCTCTCTGACCGGCGTTTGCAGACATTGCTCCTCGACTTGCCGCAGGATGTCTTCCTCGGCGGCCTGCCTGCGCCGGTTCCAGTCCTCCAGTTGTCCGGCCAGCTCGCGCGCCAGCTCCGGCTGGTCGGTAAGCAGCAAGCGAACGACGCTGGAGGCGTGGTCCATGCGCCCCGCGGCGTTCATGCGCGGAGCGAGCCGGAAAGCCACCTGCTCGGCGGTGAGCGCGTCGCCCTCGGCAAACCCAGCCGCTTTCAAGAGTTCCCGCAGCCCGGGATTCCGGACGGAACGGAGTCCTTCCAGGCCGTGCTTGACGAGGATGCGGTTCTCGCCCGTCAAAGGCGCCACGTCAGCCACCGTGCCGATGGCGGCGAGCTTGACGAACGAGCGGAGAAGCGCCTCGCGGCGGGAGGTTGAGAAGTCCAGGGCAGCCAGCAAGGCTTGGACCAGCTTGAGCGTCAAGCCGGCGGCCGTGAGGTTCTTCTCCGGATAAGGGCAATCGCTGCGGCGGGGGTTGAGGACGGCTGACGCAGGCGGCAGCTCGCGGTCGGGCAAATGATGGTCCACCACGATAACGTCTACGCCGAGCTCGCGCGCGCGACGGATGGCTTCGTGCGCACGGACCCCTGTGTCGAGGCTCACGATGAGCCGCACGCCCTCGCTGGCGGCCTGTTCCACCAGATGGGTGTGCAGGCCATAGCCCTCCCGCAATCGGTGCGGAATCTGCACGGAAGCGCGGTGTCCGGCCAGCTCGATGGCCTTGTGCAGCATGACCACGGAGGTCGCCCCGTCCACGTCGTAATCGCCGTAGAGCAGCAGGGGTTGCCGTTCCGCGATCGCACGGCGAAGCCGATCCGCCGCGACGTCCATGTCCCGCATGCTCAGGGGATCGTGCAGGTCGTCGAGCGAGGGGTTCAGGAAGCGGCGCGCAGAGAGCGGGTCATGCAGACCGCGGGCCAGCAAGACACGCGCTGCCAGCGGGCTCAAACCCAGCTCCGAGGCCAAGCGAGCCGCCTGTTGGCCATCCGTGGGAGCGAGTCGCCAGCGGGCCGGCAGCTTCAACGACCGCATCAGTTGCGCGAAAAGTATCCGCCCATGGACTCGTCGTCTTCGCCCTCGTCCTCTTCGGCGCTCTCGCGCGCGGCAGCGTGGATCTCGTCGCTGAGTTCGAGAAAGTCCGTGTACCAATCCGCTTCCAGCGCGTACATGAAGACGCGGGATTGGTAGTCGAACGAGAGCTCGATGGCGCAGGTGAACCCGTCGTAAGGTTGAAACTCGCGGAGTCGCCGTTCGTAGGAGCGCCGCTCCTCGCGCGTGAAATCGCACTCGTTCAGGACGCCGAGGGTACTCTCGACCATTTCGGCGTTGAAGGTGCGGGCCAGATAGACGATGACCTTCACACCGAGCTCCCGCGCCGCCTGGAGGAACTCGCGGAAGTCAGGCCTCTCCTCGGTGTTCCAGTACACCACGGGCAGCTCATCGAGCATGCGGGTGAAGCCATAAAAGACGGTGAAGCCTTCGGTCTTCAGATACTCCAGGATTTCGTCTTTGAGGGTATCGAGATTCAGTTCCATGCTATCGTTGCGCCATGACCAGAACGCCGTGCTGCTCGCCTAAATCGCGGGCAGCGGGCGTCACGATGGTTTTTGGTCCGATGTAAATCTTGCGTCCCTGCTGGATCGCGGCCCGCACGTCGTTCTCGCAAACAAAGTCGGCAATGAAGACGGGCGGCGCGGGCGGCGTGGTTTCGGCCGGAGTAGATGGCGAAGGTTGCTGCGCGGGCGACACGGCGCAGACGCCGCCCTCCTTGGGGCAGCTGGCTGGCGCCTTTCCACGGGATGCGAGGAAGCGGTCCACGATCTCCGCGGCCACCGCGGCCGGGGAAGCGCTCGGGGCAGGTGCAGCAGGCGGCACGAGGCCGCGTTCTCGCAGGTACTGCTCGACCACCGCGGCAATGGCGGCGCGATCCAGCGCCACAGGAGCGGCAACCGGCTCGGCAACCTTCTCCTCGTAAGGCGGCAAGGGCAACGCCTCCGCAGCCTCCCGCACCTTCCAGGCCACCCGTTTGATGTTGATCAAGTGCTGCGGTCCTACGTTGTCGCTGGTGGAGTTGCCACCAATAGCGCCGCAACCCAGGGTCATTGAAGGCATCAGCTTCGTGGTGATACCGACGGAACCGTGCGGCCCGGGCGTGTTGACCAGCACGCGGAAGGCAGGCATGCGCATTCCGAACTCGCGGATGCGCTCCTCGTCCTTGGACCAGATCACGCAGGTGTGCCCCAAGCCGCCGAAACGCAGCACGGCCTCGCAGGTATCGAGAGCCTCCGCGAAATTGCGAACGAAACGTAGTGCGAGCACGGGCGAGAGCTTCTCGACGGAAAGCGGATGCTCCTTGCCGACCCCGGCCAGTTCGACGACCAGAATCGAGGTGTCCGGGGGAACCTCGAAGCCCGCCATGCGCGCCAGCTTGGTGGGCGCCTGGCCCACGCAATCGGGATTGATCTGGAAATTGGGACGCACCAACACGCGCGCCAGGGCTTCCTTCTCGGCTTCCGAGCAAAGGTAGGCTTTTTGTGCGCGGAGGGCCGCCAGGATCGGCTCGCGGAGGGATTGTTCGGCGACCAGAGTCTGCTCGCTGGAGCACACCGTGCCGTAATCAAAAGCCTTCCCTTCGACGATGCCGGCCACGGCCTCGGGCACGGGGTAGCTGGTATCGAGCAGCACAGGGACGTTGCCGGGACCGACGCCAAACGCGGGTTTGCCGGAAGAGTACGCCGCGCGGACCATGCCGTGACCGCCGGTGGCCAGGATGATTGCCGTGTGCTCGTGCCGCATCAGCGCCTGCGTGGCCTCGAGCGTGGGTCGTTCCAAACACAGGATGACGTCCTCGGGCGCACCAGCCCGTCGCGCCGCCTGGTACAAAACCTGCGCCGTTTCCAGCGTGCAGCGAACCGCTCGCGGGTGCGGGCTGATCACCACAGTGTTGCCCGCTTTCAGCGAGATGAGCGCCTTGTAGATGACAGTGGAGGTCGGATTGGTGCAAGGGACGATCGCGGCGATCACCCCGCACGGCACGCCGATCTCGAGGATTTTTTCTTCGGGGATTTCGCGCAGCACGCCGACCGTTTTCATGCCGCGAATCGTGCGCGCCAGCAGGTCGGCGTTCAGCAGATTCTTGGCAATCTTGTCCTTGACGTTGCCGTAGCCGGTTTCCTCCACCGCCATCTCGGCCAGACGGCGCGCGTTGGCGCGACCGGCCTCGGCCATGGCCTCGACGATCTCGTCAATCTGCTGCTGCGTGAAGCACCGGTATTTCTGGAAGGCAGCCCAGGCGCGCGCGACTTTGCTGCGAGCCTCCTGGACGGCTTGGTCCTGTTCTTCCGGCATGGTCGGCGGCTCAGACAATCAGGCGGACCAACCTCAGCCCTGCTTCTTGGGCCCGGGCAGAATCTTTTCCACTTCCTCGTGCGGCCGCGGAATGACGTGAACGGCGATCAGCTCACCCACACGGCGCGCAGCGGCGGCGCCGGCATCGGTCGCCGCCTTCACGGCGCCCACGTCACCCCGCACGGTCACGGTGACGTAACCGGCGCCGACGTACTCTTTGCCCACCAGGACGACGTTGGCCGCTTTGACCATCGCGTCGGCCGCCTCGATGGCGCCGACCAAACCCTTGGTTTCGATCAACCCTAACGCTTCCATGGCGCAATCTCCTCGGGGATGAACCTATACGGTAGCATAGCGGGAACACCCAGGCAATTGGGCGCAAGCGGCGAGCCGGACCCTGTCGGGGTCGAGGCAACCCAGGCCGGCCGCGAAGTCGGCAGGAGGCGTCCCGCCGAAGAACTTCGCGGCGAGGGGCTGCGTCCCAGACGGCCAGCGCGGACCGGTCCGCGCCACGTCCGTGCCTGACGCCTTATTGATGGTTCGCGCGAGACCTGTCTCAGCAGATAACTGCAACCCCTGTCGCGTGGAGCCATAATACTGGCATGCGACTCGCGATGCTCGCGGCAACGGCGCCCTTGTGTTTGATGGCCGAAAAGGTGGTGTGCCCGGTGATTGCGGACACCTACGTTTACGCCACCCCCTGGAACTACGGACGGCTGGAAGAGACCGAGTCCTTTCACAACTTCGGCGCCTCGCCGTGGCTGACGATTCGCGGCCGGGAGTATTTCGCTTTGTTCCAGTTCGATGTTTCCGCCGCGCGCGGTCTGAAAATCCGGCGAGCCACGCTGCGCTTCTACCGCAACACGAACCCGGTTCCGCTCGGGACCATCGGGATTTCCACCATCAGCGGGAATGGCCCCTGGGCAGAAGGCAATCAAAACGGCGGGCCGGCGGCTATGGGCGCATCGAACTATTTCTACGCCCGACGGGACGATCAGCCCTGGGCTTATCCCGGTTCGGACCTCACCGACGTGACTTTCGGTCTTGGCGGCAGCCTCTACGCCTATGTGGAACCGCGGGATGCGGGCGATGGCTGGTACGAGGCGGAGCTGCCGGTGGAAATAGCCGGCGCGTTGATCGCCGGCGATCAGTTCGGATTGATGCTGACCGACGAGAAAGGCCAGACACGAGCCCGGCATTCGATCGGCAGCCGCCACGGGCGCTTTGCAGCTTCGCTCATCGTGGAAGGGGAATGCTGTGACGGAACGCCGCCGGGGCCGGTCCGTGCGCTGAAAACGGGTGCGGAACCCATCCCCAGCAACGTCGAGGAAGCACGCGCTCTGGGAAGAACAACGCTTCGACCCGGGTCCGTGATCCTGCACTTCGGCGGAGCCGGGGATGATGCGGGAGCCGGCGTCGCAGCGCGCTACGAGCTGCGATACAGCCGGGAGCCGATTACCGAGAGCAATTTCGACGCGGCGACCCTCGTTCCCCGCTGGCAACTGAATCCGCTGGCCCCCAAGCCCCATCCCCTGGCTACCCGCAACTCCTTGCGGGACGAGGTCTGGGCAGTGGTGGAGGGGCTGACGCCGGGCGAAACCTACTTCTTTGCGGCGCGGGCGTGGGATTCGGCCGGCAATTGTGGTCCCGTCTCCTTGCTGGGCCGTTATGTGGCCTATGCTCGTGATTACCCAAAGCTGCCCCCTCCGCCCTCAACGGACTCCGTTGCTGACTTCGCTGTCACCGACATCCCTTCGGTATGGGCTTTCCCCGATCTGCTGAAAATCAATCCCCGCACGGGCGAGTTACTCGAGCAAGCCGATTTTCCGCAGCCTCGTTTGCGAAACAGCGTATGGGAGGCGGGCACCGGAGCAGTTCGACTTACGGGCGCCCGCAACGAATTCGTGGCTTTTCAGCTCGCGATCGAAAGCGGGGAACCGGTTGGCGGAATCGAGGTCCGTGTCGCCGAGCCGCTCTTCGGCGATTGCAGCCTGCCCGCGATCTTCAAGGATACGGGAGCGATCCAGCTTTACCGCGAATGGTTCGTACCGGACGATCAAGACACATCGCCGGAGCGTCCCTGGTACCCGGAAGTGCTGCTGCCTCTGGAAGGTCCGCTGGAAATCCCGGCTAAGGACAACGGTGTGCCTGGCCAGCGGGTGCAGGTCGTGTTCGTGGATATCTACATACCCCGTGATGCGCCCGCCGGTCTTCACCGCGGCAAGCTCCGGGTCACCAGCCCCGGATGGGAACGCGAGATTCGTATCGAAGTCCAGGTGCTGCCCCTGACCTTGCCGGACAAGCTCAATTTCCACGTTGACCTGAACGCGTACGGCGGCGTCAATTCAGGCTATGACGTGCGGCGGGGCACCCCGGAGTACCGCCGGCTGGTCCACGCCTACCACCGCCTCGCCCACCTCCACCGCGCCAACCTGAACATACTCGGGTATTCCCATTCGGGAAACGTCGAGCCTGACTACGCGCCGCCGCTCACAGGCAGTGGCGCGGAAACCTCGGTGGCCGACTGGACGGACTGGGATGCCCACTTCGGTCCGCTTCTCGACGGTTCCGCCTTTGCCGATTTGCCCAGGGCCGGCGTGCCGGTCAGCGATCTCTATCTGAGCTTCCACGAGAACTGGCCGGGGGAAATACGGAGCCATTACAAATGGAATGACTATCCGGCTCCCAAAACTACGGAAGAATATCAGCAGCTCATAGCGCGGCATGCCCTGGAAGCAGGACCGATCGAAGAAGGATTTTCCGAGGAATATCAGGCACGCTTCTCGGCGGTGGCGGTCGAATTTGCGCGCCACATACGAGAGCACGGCTGGTTGGAGACCCGGTACCAAATTTATTTCAATAACAAGCACTACTACAAGGACCCGGCCCGGGGCGGCCGCGGGACCTCGTGGTGGCTCCTGGACGAACCCAATTACCGGGACGATATTCGCGCCCTGAGTTTCTTCGGATACCTGGCCAAGCGATGGCTCGATGATTACAAAGACGTGCCCATCATTTTCCGCACGGACGTCAGTTATATTGACTTCCTGCGCGACCTGCTAAGGGACCAGATTGACCTCAACGTCACGAGCAAGCGCCTGTACAGCAAGAACCGGTATCTTATGGACAACCGGGATCGCTTCGGAAAGGAGTACTGGAATTACGCCTCCAGCAATCACCCGCGCGAGAGCAACGTAGTGTTGCGCGCCTGGTGCTGGCGCGCCTGGACGGCGGGGGCCGACGGCATCGTGCCCTGGAACACAGTCGCTGGACCGCAGGCGTGGGAGCGGGCCGAGCCGCTGACCGTCTTCTACACAGGCAGCAAGTTCGGCCGCATGGAGCCTTTTGCCTCCCTGCGTCTGAAGGCCTATCGTCGGGGCCAGCAGGACATCGAGTACCTGATCATGCTCTCGCAAAAACCGGGCTGGGATCGCGAGGCCGTGACCCGGGCGGTGCTCGAGGCCACCGCCCTGGCGGGCGAGCAACGCAGCGAGGACGAGCTGGCGGCGGGATTCCTGGTTTTCGACCGCCTCAACAACGAGACCTTCGAGAACGTTCGGCTGCGCGTGGCGCAGGCGCTCATGGCCGACACAGGATCCCCGCCCGCCGGGCGCACGCCGCGTCCGCGCTGAAAAGCGGCGACCCCGCTGTCCTGCCCTTCAGGGCGCGCCGGATTACCAGTTGAGGCGCAACGTAAGTTGAACCTGGCGCGCCTCGCTACCAGAGGTGCGAGTGGAAAGCATCCCGGTGCTGGCAATACTGTTCGGATTGCCGGGATGGTTGAACACGTTGAAGAAATCCGCATTGAATCGGAGGGTGACCCGTTCGGTGACTGGAATCGTCTTGAAAAGCGACGCATCAAACCCCCACTGGCGGACACTGGGCAGATACTGGTTGCGCAGCGGCGGCAGCCCGCCCCACGTTACCCGCTGCACCGTACCGTTCTCGAGCGTAATCCACACGGTGTTGGTGCCGTACCAGGGGTACATGGGATCGGTGGCGCTGGAGCGGCTCAAGTAATCTGCCGGGTAGGGATGTAACGGCTGGACCGCCGGCTTGTAGTTGGCGGGCACGCCCATATAGCCGTTCGGCTTGCCCGTCTTGGGATCCACGCTGTTGATCCGGTAAGCCGGAATATAACCGTTCCACCACAGATAACCGGGGTAGCAGGTTCCACTGGTGCAGTCCTGGATCGGATATTTGTAACCGTAGATTTCGATCTTCTCCCCCGTGGGGAACAAATCGGTTGGCAGCGCAAAATAGTTGCTGCGAAGCGAACCCATGCCTGCGATCTGCCAGCCGCCGACCAGCCGGTTCAGCCAGCTTCCCGCGTTGCCTAGCAGAGGTTTGCCGCGGCCGAAGGGCAAGTCCACGAGAAAGTTCCAGCGCACCCGGTGCTTGGGAATGCTCGTATCGCGCTGGTAATTCAAGAACCGGTTGCGCTCGTGAATGTCCGTTGGCACCTCACCGGGCAGGAACTGGTTTATTTCGGGGATAATCGAGGTCCCCGAATAGCCGCTGCCTCCCGCCATGAACGTGTTGTCCAGGACGTAGAAAAGCTGGTAGGCGTATCCCTTGGAGTAGCGGCGCTCGATCTCGAACTGGAACCCGTTCGAGTTGCCCCAGCCGGTGTTTTGCCACCGCTCCAGGGTTCCGTAGACTGTCTGGTCGAAAAACCGGCGCGCCACGTTGGCGTATTCACCGGTGGGCAAGGGCTTGCGGGTCGTCATGTACCAGACGTAGTCCGGCGTCGGCTCGTTGAAGCGGTAAAGCTGCTCCAGGCGCGAGCTGTGGTTGCCGACGTAGCCCAGCCGCATGACCGTGTTTTCCATGATTTCTTTTTCCAGCGTCAGATTCCAATCTTGCACCCGGGGTTCGGGCATTTCGCGGTTGAAGTAGGAAACGCTCGGGGAACCGCGGGCCAGCGAGCGGGCATCCTGGGGCTGCACGAGCTCGCTCGTAGTATTCAGGCCGGAGATATACACGGGCACCGAACGGAGCAGGTAGTTGGGAATTCCATCAGGGGAGTAAGCGGCCTGATTCCAGTCCCCCGCGGGGCCATAGAAGCGTGCGGTCATGGGAGCATTCATGCGCATGCGGGCAGCCCACCCGCCAAGAACGAAGTGGAAATAGGAGATCCGGTATCCGCCTCTCAGCACGAACGACTTGGCTCCGTCACCCGCCCGGTAGGCGAAACCAACCCGCGGGCCCCACAGGTCCGGGGTCGTATCCACGAAGTGCTCGGGCAGGCCAGCCTCTTTATAGGTCTTGAACTTGGCGCCCATCTGCGTCAGACGGTTCACGATGGCCGGATAGGTGTAACCCAACTGGTACAGCTTCTCCAGCGGGGCGCCCAGTACGATGGATTTGTCCGAGGGATCGAAGCTGCTGACGGCGTTGTTCTTCTCGTAGAACGGCGGAAACAGCTCGTAACGCAAGCCCAGGTTGAGCGTAAGGCGAGAACTGACGCGCCAGTTATCCTGGAAGTACCAGGCGTACTCCCGGCCCCGGGCATAAAACATGCCGCGATTCAACTGATTGTTGTACCGGCCAATTCCCAGGTAGAAATTCGCGAACTGATCGCCGGTGAAAGGAAGGGGCAGCGGATTGGTCCGCGACGAGTTCGGGTCGTACAAGGAAGTACCCAAAGAGTTCCAACTGAAGCTGCCCGCGGTCTGCTGCTGCTGGGGCAGCAAGTTCATCCGGTCGAACCGGAAGTGAAAACCGAACTGAAGCTCATGCCGGCCCAGGATCTTGGTGGCGTTGTCGTCCACGATGCCATAAAAGGCATAGAAACCGTTGCTGTTTTGGGTCTCGAACATGTAGCTGCCGTTGAAGGCGAGGTCGTAAAGGCCCGGCCATTGTTTGGCGTTGAAGGGATTGGGGAGCTTCAGTTCTTCGTTGTAGTTGCGGGTGGGATCACCGGTGGCCACGTCGTGCCGGGTTCGCGTGCCCGAAATCAGCAGCTCATTGAAGAAAGTCGGCGAGAAAGTGCGAACGTGCGAGAAAGCAAAGCTCCAGTTCGGGGCTACCGTCCTTTGGGTGTTGCCAGGCACTTTCTCCCAGTTGGTTGAGGGGATGCCGTAGAACTGGCTCATGCGGTCGTATTTGCCTTTCGTAAAGCGGAAGTAGACCGAATCGCTGTCGCTGAGGCGATGATCCACGCGCGTCGAAGTCGTCCACTGATAATTGAACGGCGACCACGAGCCGGTATAATTCGGGGCGGCAAAGCCGTTGACCTCGGGGTGTGTAGGCAAGGGCGTGTACTGGAGCAGATACTTGGAGAGCGGGCTTTGCCTGCTCTTGGGCAACTGGTTGTTGGGGAACGGCAGGCGAGACCAAGTGACTGAGTCCGTGGTCCAGGGATCATAAATGGTGATAGGATTGCCCGCGGCATTCGTGAAGCCCGCCAGGTTGCCCTCGCGCATTGCCTGGGTGGGCAGCGAGGCCTGAAGCGTCACGCTGGAGATCTCGCGGTACCATTCGGTGGAAGTGAACCAGAACGTTTTGTTCCTGCCGTCGTAAAGCTTTGGCAAAACCACGGGTCCGCCCGCTGTGTAGCCGAACTCATTCCGGTTCAAAAACGAAGCCTTTTTCCAGAAATCCTGCCTGCGGCGGGCGACGCCGTAGCCGCTGTTGCGGTTGGTTTCGAAAAGCGAGCCGTGGAGCTGGTTGGTTCCGCTTCGGGTAGTGACCACGATCGTCGTAGGACGCGCGAATTTGGCCGAGGAAGCGTTGTTTTCCACGCGGAACTCCTGAACCGAGTCCAGCCCCGGCTGCCGGGGAGTCACCGTATGCCAGGAATAGCGATCGGCCAGCGGGGCGCCATCCAGGACCATCTCGAATGAGAAGTCCCGCATTCCGAAGGCACGCGTGCCCTCCATCCCGGGAACGGTTTGCAGGAGCGAGGTCAGCGCTCGCCCGTTAATGGGCAACTGTTCGATGCGGCTCCGTTCCAGGGTGTGACCCAAAGAAGGACTGTCGGTCACCAGCATGGGGGTCACGTCCTGCACCGAGACTTCGGTGGTCGTCTGACCCACGGCCAAAGTCACATTGACTGTGGCCGTCTGCTGGACTTGCACGGTGAGTGTGCCTTCGAACTTCTGGAAACCGGGCGCCTCCACCTGCAGCCGGTAGGTTCCGGGCACCACGCCCGTAAACAGGTAGAAGCCGACTTCGTTGGTGCTGGTTTTCGCGGTCACATTGGTTGCGGTGTTGGTGAGCGTCACGGTGGCGGACGGGATCACGGCGCCCGTCTGGTCCCGCACCGTCCCGTTCACGCTCGAGGTGCTGGCCTGCGGCCACGCCTGCCCGGCGAGCACCATCAACAGAAGAAGCCACACGCTTGGCTTGGCTTGCGGTTTCGATGCCTTCATGAGTCCCCCCTTTTGAACTGTCCGAAATTTTCGAACCTTCCCTGGCCTCGGCCAGCCCCAAAACGACGGCTCCTTGTGAGGCTGTCAGAGGTCACAGACACGCGCCACCTGGCCGCTGACGCTCCAGCGGCCTGGGGAATTATACTGCCAGCCCCACCAGCAGGTCAAGTCCAAGCATCGCGCGCCAGCCGTTCCGTGCCCGGGCCGCGGCGACCTCACTCGGAACGCCGCAACTGCTCGAACAGCGTGCGGAAACAGGCCACGGCTTCCTGGGCGCGGGGATTGGCGACAGGCTCGCCGAAGTAAGACCGGGCAAAATCGCCG
>JAPWUP010000187.1 GCA_028275505.1 Bryobacteraceae bacterium | reverse complement strand
ACAACCGGCGGCTCTGGCGTCTGGTGCAGCAGGGTGAGGGTAACCGCAGCGAGCAGGTGTTCTTCTACGGGGCCTACGGCGAGCTGCTGGACGGCGGGCGGATCTACTTCGGCGGACGGCTGATCGGACGCAGCGGCATTTCCGAGGGTGTGGGCGTAGTGACCGACCGGCTGGGTTCGGTGGGCGGCCCGGCGCGGTATTATCCTTACGGAGGGGAGCGGCAGGCGACGCCCGAGGGCACGGAAAAGTTCGCGACGTATTACCGGGACGCGACCGGCCTGGACTACGCCTGGAACCGCTACTACAGCCCCACTTGGGGCCGGTTCATGCAGGCTGACCCCTACCTGGCGCCCCAGGCCCTGAAGAACCCGCAGGGCTGGAACCGGTACGCGTACGTGGCCGGGGATCCAGTGAACTTCAACGATCCGGCGGGGCTGAACCGTGAGTCTCCCGAGCGGTTGATGTGTTGGGTTGACGGCTTCCAAGTACCCGAGGAACTCTGCCGTATGCTGCTATACTCCCCAGAGGGCAGTTGGACCGGAGGCGGCGGTGGTGGTGGACCCTTGTCCTTGGAGCAGCAGTTTTCGATCGCCTATGGCGTGAGCGAGGCGTGCGCCCGGGGCTTGTTCGAGACCACCTCGGAGAAGTACCGCCCGCGATCCTCCCTTGATTTCGGGCCTTTTTGGGAGATGGTCGAGCGGGCCAACGCGCATCGGCATGTACTGGTAGCGGCGGCCGAGCGGTGGGGGATTGATTGGAGGATGCTGGCAGCCATCGGGGTGCGGGAATCAGGTTTCCGAAACATTGCCCAGCTTGGGGGAGGCCCAGGCCGGGGCGTCTTCCAGATTAACATTAAGGCAAACGCGGGCGAGGTCACCGAGGACCAAGCTTTCGATCTGGAGTTTGCTGCCAACTGGGCCGCAAAGACCTTGGCTCGCAACGCAGAAACTCTGGCGGCAAGCTATGGTCTTGGCGGCGAGCGTTTGTGGGCCTTCGTCATTGCGAGCTATAACGCAGGGATTGGAAAGGTCCTGGGCGCGATAGATAGTTGGCTTGCTCGCGGCGGGACGATAGATCAGATCGCGAGCCTCGATTACCTGACGACGCGGGAAAACTACGCTCGCAACGTGATGGACCTGATGGAGTGCTTCCGATGAGGATGGGGCAACTGGCGCTGATGGGGCTGGTGGCGATGGCGATCTCGGGTTCCGAGATCGAGATCGAGGGCTATCAGTTAGGCTGGAGCGGGGGCGCGACGGGCTTCGGCCAACACGCCGTTCTCACCCCGGGAGGGAACGTGGTGGTCATTTCCTGCCCGGGGGAGACCAAGCTAGTGGGCTTTTCGGCCCGGGACCGTTTGTATCACGGCATGCACCTGAAGATGAGGGTTCGGCCATGCTTGGAGAAGGATCCCTGCGTCTGCCTTCCCGAGGAGGTGCTAGGGGTGGCCACCGTCATCGAGCGAAGCAAGGAGCAACGGCCTGAATACCGCCGCGCGTACGAAACCATTTTTGAGTTCTTAAAATCCTTGTGGGGACCGGGCGGACGGCCGCCGGCGGAACTGTTCACGTTGCGCTGCCGGTCGGACCCTGCCTCTCAGACAGCGATCGAGCAGTTGGTGCGAACCCGGTGGCAGTGGAAGGGAGGTACGCCTGTGGAGCTGGATGGCCTCAATGCTTGGGCGTTTGCAGAGCTTGGGGAGAACCGCGCGGCGGCAGTCTTGGCTCCCCACCTTTTTTATCCTAAGACTTCGGCCCGCATAGAGGTGGTCTTTGAGGGTGGCCGATCTCTGATTGATCGGGTTTCGCTGGAGCCGCCGAGCTCGTACCATCGCTTATTCGGCTCGTACGATCGCTTGTTGGACCGGCTACGATAGTCTTTTTGGGAGGCATGCGGTTGGGGGCCGGGGGACCGCAAACCCCTACACACCGATAACGGGCTTGGACACTTTCGGCGAATTTCCCGGCGCGGTATTATCCTTACGGACAGGAGCGGGAGGCGACGCCCGAAGGAACCGAGAAGTTCGCGACGTACTACCGGGACGCGACCGGGCTGGACTACGCCGGGAACCGCTACTACACGGCGGCGTGGAGCCGGTTCATGCAGGCTGACCCCTCCCTGACGCCGGAAGCCATGAAGAACCCGCAGGGGTGGAACCGGTACGCGTATGTGGCGGGGGACCCGGTGAATTACTACGACCCGGCGGGGCTGTTCATGAGCGTCCCCGAGAGGAGGCCACGGATCATTTGGGTGGTCTGGCTGGCATTCGAAAGCTGGGAGGAGGCCTTCCCCCGGGAAGATTCCGGCCTGTTGCCGCCGCCGGCGGCAGGGGGCAGGGATGCGACCGGCGGGTCAGGCGCTGAAAACGGCGAAAGGCTGCGAGAAGCGAGGTTCGAAAGGGATTTGGCGGGCGCTCGAGCCAACTGGGTGAAGGTCAGCTCGGCGATCCGAAAGGCGGTGCCCCCTGGAGGCGTGTTCACGGCACAGATGATGGACTGCTTGGCCGGCTTGGAATCCACATGGGATCCCAAAAGGTTGGGGCCCGGCGGGCGGACCGGACTGTACCAGTACAACGAGGCCGCCTGGGTAGCTGAGTACTTCAATAGTGTCCCGTGGTCGCTTGAAAGCGCGCAAAGCGTCGAGGTGGCAACGGCTGTTGCGCTCGGCGGCCTTCGTTACAGATATGAGGCCTCAGTGAGGCTTCGGCCGGACCGTTCTGCCGATCAGCACTTGGCTCGGGCTTTTTCGATGTTCAACGGTGAAGACCGCTATGGGGAGTACGGGTACGGAAATGCCATCTTGGAGTGCGCCAGAAACATTGACCACGACTTCGAAGCCGGTTATCGGGCGATATGGGAGCTGACCAATCGTGTTCCCTAGAAGGAGGCGTGCGGTGGGTGAGGTTCTCCGCCGGATTGAGCGGTTAGTGGTGCTGCTTGCGACTCTGGCAACCGCGATCACAGCTGCCGGCCCTGGAGAGTTGTGTTCCGAGGTTGTGGCGTCCTTGTCTACGATGCCCAGCCGAGCCGACTGGAATAGCACCGCCCAGCGTGTAGAAATCCGCCGCTGTGTGCTTTTTCCGGAGCGCGGAACTGGGCGTCTTCAGTTGGTCGCCTGGCGAAAAGGCGACGAGCGGCCTGCGCTGGTATTTACTCCGGAACTGTATGACGGTTTGGTGCAGATGGCGATGATCGAAGGAGTATACGCCTTCCAGTTCATGGCCGGGCTTGTGCAACCTGTGGTCGTCATCGTCTTTGAGGGAGGCCAACCTCGCATCGCCCTCCACAGGGGTAGCCGGGGCAGGACCAAAATCACGTCCGATGGGATGAGGCTGGTCGTTGAGTTTGACGAGGAGCCAAGTGAAAACCGGCGCCATGAGTTTCATCGCACCAACAGTGGGGCACGGCGCTGGTAGTTTGCGCCGGCCGCGAAGGCCATCGGCGTCATTTTTGCCATCTCCTCGGGGCGTCCCATTGCTTCTGGGGCGACGGACGGCGCTCGTCGGAAGCATGCCCGGAGTCGCGGCATGTCCTGTGTTATGCGGAATGAGGTGCAGGCCCCTGAGGCGGCAAGTGTGTGGGCAAATTGCGGTTCAGAACGCTGCGGGGAGTGTGAGCAACTGGACCGCCACAGTTGGGCCAGCGGCTCGTGGAGCGCAGCAGCATGTCGTGGTGGGGTCTGGGCGTAGTGACTGACCGGCTGGGTTCGGTGGGCGGCCCGGCGCGGTATTATCCTTACGGACAGGAGCGGGAGGCGACGGCCGAGGGAACGGAAAAGTTCGCGACGTATTACCGGGACCAAACCGGGCTGGACTACGCCTGGAACCGCTACTACAGCCCCGCCTGGAGCCGGTTCATGCAGGCTGACCCCTCCCTGACGCCGGAAGCCATGAAGAACCCGCAGGGCTGGAACCGGTACGCGTATGTGGCGGGGGATCCGGTCAATTACTACGATCCGGCGGGGATGGACGCGTGCTCGGGCAACTACGGAGTGCCATGCTTTTCGATCACGGTGGTGAGGTTCCTCTATTTCCTGTGGTTGCGATCTTTCGGCGGCGGGGGCGGCGGTTCGTCGGACCTGTTGGTTGCCGAGGCTGCTGAGCCGATAGAGCTTCCAGAGCCTGGGCTTGACCTCGAATTTGAACCGCCGGAGTCGGGGATCCGGCCGGAGTGTGACCGACGGGACCCGTTGAACGTCAAGAAGCTGAACTGGATTGCCGCGCACCGGAAGGATGCAGCGGCCGTGGCCGGAGGACTGGAAGTGACGACCGAGGCGATCCTGGGCCTGTCCGCCCTCGAATCTGGATGGGGAACCGGGCGTTTTGCCCAGGAGGCCAATAACTTTTTCGGACTGCACTGGCCGGCCAGCTTCGCCATCGGTTACCTGGTCGCACGGGATAATCCCGCCGTGAAGGTGGCGATCTTTACCAACTACCGAACCTCAGGCGAATCCTTTGCCGAGGATTACGGCAAGTACGTGCGCGGATTGACTGACCCCGCGGATTTCGGGAAGGCGCTAAGGGATTCAGGCAAGTTTGGGGTAACTACAGAGGGCTACGCTGCACGGCTGGCCTACGCGATCCGGGCGGTGGCCAGGCGCATGGACTGCGAATGAGTGGGGAGGCGATCACTACGGTGGTGTGGAAAATCTGGCCTGTCACCGGCATTCTGGCGGGGCTCATTTTGGACACCGGGATGGCGCTGGGGGCTGAGCAGCGCAAGATCACGGCGCGGGAAGCGGCCGAGATCCTGCGGGATTACGTATGGTGGCGCTATCCCCATCTGGCCCCAGGGCTGGACCTGAGCGACTTCTCCAGGTACGATCCCGACTTCCACTATTTCTTCGTGTGGACCTTGCGCAGCCCAGCCGGGGTGGCGGTTGGACACTACGCCGTCAATCCCTGGACCGGACACGTATGGGATACCATTTTTTGTGAGCTGGTAGTCTGGCCGCGGAGCGAGAAGTGGCTGAAGCGGATCCGCAAGCGCTTTCGCTACAGCGACCAGGAGTACGCCGAACTGGCCGCCCGTAAGCCCGTGGCCGACTGTAAGTAGTCGCCCTCGGCGGTCTGCGCAGGCCTGTGGGCCCCGGCCGGCGGATCTACCTTGGCGGACGGCTGATCGGACGCAGCGGCATTTCCGAGGGCGTGGGCGTAGTGACCGACCGGCTGGGTTCGGTGGGCGGCCCGGCGCGGTATTATCCTTACGGAGGGGAGCGGCAGGCGACGCCTGAGGGAACCGAGAAGTTCGCGACGTACTACCGCGACGCGACCGGGCTGGACTACGCCTGGAACCGCCACTACACCGCGGCCTGGGGCCGGTTCATGTAAGCCGATCCCTACCTCGCCCCCGATGCCCTGAAGAACCCGCAGGGGTGGAACCCGTACGCCAACGTGCAGAACGATCCGGTGAATTGGTACGATCCCAGCGGCTTGCTGTGTGCCCATTGGGAACGGTGACGGCACCCGATGGCCGGAGTTGCCGGGGCATTTACGAGTGGTTATTCGTTGGTAGGAGAGTCACCGTCATGCCGCCTACCACCTCGTTGTGCTGGGCTACGCCACGCTCGATCCGTGGTTTGACCGCCCGACGGCGGGCGCCTCGGCGGCGAAGTTCAGGGACGAAATGCTGGAGGGAACATTGAAGGACTCAGAGGCCCTGGCGGCTTTCGCGACCGAGCGAGCTAGTGCGCTGGCCATTCAAGGCGTGAACGTGGCCAGCTATCTCGTGCAGGACTTCGGCGTTTTTGTGGATGAGGATCATCCCATGGTGAAGCTGGCTAACGCAGCCGGGGCGCCGGTGGCCGCCGTTCGTGATCCCGTTTACCTGCGCCCCGTTGGGGAGAGCGGCTACAAGCCCGAGTACCGCGACCACATACTTCCCCGGTCTGATCAAGCGCATCACTTTGCCGCGTTTTTCCAGTTCGGCTACGTTGCAGGGGAGTGGCTGGGGCGTCTGGCTGCAATTCTGACCAATCTATTTCCGGACAATCCTGGAGATCGCGCCCTGGGTCAGAGGGCGGCGGAACTGGGGCCGGACTGCGCCGAGGCGAGATCGAGATGTGGAGCGTGGGTTTCTGGATCGGCGAGTTGTGCAAGTAAGCGAGCGATGCAGCTACGTGCTTTGCTTCTGCTCTTGTTCGTACTGTTGGCCGGGTGCAGGCGAGAAACGCGGAGTTGGCGCATCGTCTGGTCGCCCGACGGCAGGTCCTGCGTGGCGGTGGCAGGCCACATTTACCTTCCGTTCTTGCAGGAACACCTGGGGGTGGAGATCGGTACGCCTTCCTTTCGCGAGACCATAGTACGAGATGTTATTGACGCGGGGATTTGTTTCGTGGAACTTGCCTGGTCGGCGGACTCACGGGTGGTCGCAGGCTTTCTGCACCCGTGCGACAGGCGAAGCTGGATCCGGTTTGCTTACGACACGTGGACGCGGCGGAGGGTGGATCCGGAAGTTATGAAGGACCGCTTGCGAGAGGCCATCCGGGAGAACTATGCCGAACATTTGAGGGATCGCCCCGGCTTGGACCCTTTGGGGGGACCACAGACGAGCCCGAGACCGCCTTTATGCGCAAGCGGGTGGGACCTGGAGTGGACCTGCGCGCTATCACCACCGAACCCCATGAGCACCGGCCGATCGTCACAGGGAAACCTGCGGGCAAGCGGTGAGCGAGACGTAAAGTGTTGTGGAAAGGCGGGAAGGGTGTAGGTTTCGTTGGAAATACGAAAGCAGCACGATCCTCAGAAAGGAAATGAGCTTACACCCTCATGGCAAAGATAACACGCAGGCTAGTCAGCGAGCAATTCCAGCATTTCCTGGAGGAGCTCAAGGAGAGCTTTTGTGGGTACCTGTACGCCGAGACCCGGCAGGCCGGGAAGAAGTTCTGGGAGGCGCAGTCGGCACGGAACCGGATACTAGCTTCGGGTAAGCTGCTAAGATCGGGTGGAGCCGGGAGCTGCTGGCCTTCCGACGCAGTCCGGGAGAAAGCCAGGTGGCGAGGGAAGGCTTGCTGGAGAACTTGTACCGGCGGGGTCTGGAGGGCAAGAACCTGGCCCTCATTGTGACCGATGGCTGTCCCGGTCTGGCTGCGGCCATTCAGGTGGGCTAACCGCACGTGCTGCACCAGCGCTGCTGGGTGCATAAGATGCGCAACATTTCGCAGAAGGTGCGCAAGCGGGATTATGAGGCGGACAAGAAGGACGCCCGCGCCATCTACCTGGCGCCCAGCCCGGCGGCGGCGCGGGAAACCTTGGAACACTTACTTCCCGCAGCGCTGGCATCAGCCGTACCCGCGCATGGTCCGGCAGCGGGAGAGGGATCTGTCCGAGTGGCTGACATCGCCCCTGTCGCGCTGTGGCGGGCCCGGCGAGGCCGCGGTAAAATGGTGCGCTTATGCGCGAGGCGCCCCCCGCAGCGCCCAGCCTGAGTGTGTTTTTCCCTGCTTACAATGACGCTCCCTCA